>DIHQ01000121.1:0-12965 GCA_002420235.1 Flavobacteriales bacterium UBA5692 | reverse complement strand
CGTCGACAGATTAGCAATCTGCTCCGTTACCACTCCGGCACCTCTCCCGCTTCTTTGCATTTCAAGCCACTGAAGCGGCGACAAAGTTACGATAAAGGCTTGCCAAAACAAGAAAAATGCTTATCTTCCGAGACTGAATAATATTGACCAGTATCACAAACCATTACCTCGATGAAAAAAGTTCTAATCCTTAGCGTATTTGCATTTTTCGCTTTTGCGGCGAGTGCCCAATCTGACGCTTCAACATCTAGCAAGTCTTCCTCTGCGGAAATGGCTAATACCAAGACTTCAGAGGGTTCCATGAAAAATGTTGCTCTAGGTGGAGCAGCATTAAATGAAAAGGCAACATCACGCGGAGCAGCGAAGTCTGCCAATGCGAAGGATGCGAAATCTGGCAAAAGCGACAAAAGCTCTTGCAGCAAGTCCCAAGCGTCATGTTGTTCTTCGAAGTCAGCAAAAGAAGGTGACAAAAAAGCATCTTGCTGTTCAAGTAAGTCTGCAAATAGCGACGCCAAAAGTGAGAAGGAGGGTGCTTCATCCAAGAAAGAATAAATTTAGAAAACCTGCGTGAGTAGGTGCGAGAAACACCAATCATCGCCGCGCCGATTGGCGCAACTCTTGCCAGCAACTTGAATAAAGGCCACCTTAAATGTGGCCTTTTCTTTTGCTCAATTCTTGGCAACGAATCAAAACGTAAATCGCTCTTCGGCAAGATCAGCGATGTAATCTCCAATAGCTAACGCCGCCGTCGCGGCTGGTGACGGTGCATTCAATACATGAATGTTGTGATCAGTGTAAGAAATACGGAAATCATCTCGGGTATCGCCATCCTGAGACAGGAGTAGAGCACGAACTCCACTTCGACCGGGACGAATGTCTTCCATGGTAAGGTCCGGAATCATGCGCTGAAGGGTCTTCAGAAAGAGGCGCTTTGAAAACGCACGGCGGTATTCGTTGATTCCAAAGGCCATGTTTTGGAAAAAGAGCTTCCACGTTCCTGCATACCCAAGCGCCTCCAATGTGTCCTTCATGTCGAAGTCCATCTTACCATAGCCTTCCCGTTTGAAAGTGAACACGGCGTTTGGACCACATTCGACTTCACCATCAGTCATGCGCGTGAAGTGAACACCAAGGAAAGGAAAGTCCGGATTGGGCACTGGATAGATGAGGTTGCGGACCTTGTGCTTAGCCTGATCCGTCAATTCGTAGTAATCACCACGGAACCCCACGACGCGTTCTTTTAATTCCACGCCATCCTTTCGTGCTAGCCGGTCGGCTTGCAACCCTGCGCACACAACCAAGTGTTTCGTGCGGAAGCCGTCAGGAGTCTTGTTCGTGCGAACAACGGTCTCATTACCCGCGCGCTCAAACGAAGTCACCTCTTCACCAAGCCTAAGCGCACTTCGGGGTTGCTGACCCAAAGCCAAGTCCACCATTTGCTTTGTAGCAGCCCGGTAGTCAATGATACCCGTGCACGGCACCAACAATGCGTCGATGCCCTTGCAGTGAGGCTCAATTTCGCTCAGTTGATCTGAATTGATACGTTCTAGTCCTTCAATTTCATTTTGCTGACCAAGATTGTGGATTTTCTCAAGCATTGGCAACTCCTTTTCGTCTACTGCGACGACTACCTTACCACACACGTCGTGCGGAATGTTATACTCCTGAGCGAAACGGACCAGCGCGCGACGCCCTTCAACGCAATTTTTGGCTTTTGATGATCCCGGAGGATAATACAAACCTGAGTGGATGACGCCGGAATTATTCCCTGTCTGGTGATCGGCAAGACCGGCTTCCTTCTCAATCAGGAGCATTGTTCGGTCCGGGTACCGCTGCTGCAGCTTGTACAATGTGGCTGCCCCGACAATTCCGCCGCCCACAATGACAACGTCATAACCATTAACCACTTGGTTCACTTTCTTCATCGGCGCAAAAGTACAAACGCTCTATCTTGCTCACATGAGTAAACCTGTAGTTGAGTACCCGAAAAAGGTTAAAACGGCCTGGGCCATGTACGATTGGGCCAACAGCGTGTACTCCTTGGTCATCACCACAGCAATCTTCCCGATTTTCTACAACGCCCTCACATCCGAACGCAATGAAGAAGGTGAAATCGTCAACGACGTAGTAACCTTTTTCGGGGTGGAACTCATCAACACCCAGCTGTATAGCTACGTACTTGCGGCCAGCTTCATCGTCGTCATCATCAGTTCGCCCCTACTCAGCGGAATGGCTGATGTGTCAGGGAAAAAATTGCAGCTGATGAAGATCTTTTGCTACACGGGATCGCTCGCTTGCGTATCCATGCACTTCTTCGACGCAGCAAATCTAGAATGGAGCATGTTCAGCTTGTTCTTGGCTAACATTGGATTCTGGGGTAGCCTTGGCTTTTATAACGCTTTCCTCCCAGAAATTGCCCCGCGCGAGGAGCACGATAAGTTGAGTGCCAAAGGCTATGCACTTGGCTACGTAGGCAGTGTGTTGCTATTATTGATTTGCCTCGGTTTGATTATGGGCGTGGGTAGCCATATGACCCCTTGGGCATTCATTCTCGTGGGCGTCTGGTGGGTTGCTTGGGCCCAACCAGCCTTCCTTAATTTACCCTCAAATCCGTTCAAAAAGCGCGTGACTCGCGACCTATTTATGCACGGCTTTCGCGAACTACGTAAAGTCGCAAAAGAGCTTTCCGATCGCGTAGATCTTATATGGTTTCTATGGGGATTCTTCGTGCTGTCCATGGCCTTACAAACCATCATGTTGATGGCATCATCTTTCGGCATTAAGGAAGTCAACTTAGCCGATGACCAACTCATTATTGCTATCATCGCTGTCCAAATCCTCTCAATCCCCGGGGCGTTTTTCGTCTCATGGATTAGCGGTAGAGTGGG
Organism: Flavobacteriales bacterium UBA5692; assembly: GCA_002420235.1. Classification (GTDB taxonomy): domain Bacteria; phylum Bacteroidota; class Bacteroidia; order Flavobacteriales_D; family Sanyastnellaceae; genus UA16. The sequence continues at coordinate 10,077 of DIHQ01000121.1, read as the reverse complement.
CAACATCCGCACCCTAATCGGCTGCTTAGTTGTGTGGATGGGGGTCTGCGTGTATGCCTACCGCCTGGTCAACGATGTTAATGGATTTTTTATCGCGGCAGGTGTAATTGGGTTTATGATGGGCGGCACACAGAGCCTCAACCGCAGCAGTTATTCCAAGATGCTTCCTAGAACGGAAGACCACGCGTCGTATTTCAGCTTCTATGAAGTCCTCGAAAAGGGTGGACTTATCATAGGCATGTTCAGCTGGGGATACATCGAAGGGTTCACAGGGTCCATGCGATCGAGCATCCTAGCCCTGATCATCTTCTTTGCTATCAGCATAGTATTGCTGAGCTGTATACCTAGAACCCAACGCATCTAACATTTGAATTTCACATCAGAATTTGGACAGTAAGACATATTCGAGCAACTCGAATTCAACCCGTCAATTTGGATGGCGTCCTCTATTCGTATCGTTCTCAGTTGCTGGAATACAAATTTCGTAACAGGCAAGCTTCGATTGAGCGGAATCCACACCACGCTGTTCCAAAGCATCCATGATAGAGGTTACGCGCTGTGGCTTTACTTCACCAATTCAAAAACAACTCGGCGGTTTTTCGCACGGCTGATTTCCGAATCGCGGGTGCTTGCCGGATCGTCTGCTTCCATGGAATCTACTATCAACCGGTCCGCAGCCACGCCAAAATCTCCAAATTTCTTCACGACTCCTTCGGCTCGATAGTAACCAAGTTGTCGGTAACGTGGATTGATTTTGCCTTCGTTCAACTCATCATTGTCCGTATGCCCGACAACGCGCAGCTTCCATGAGGGATTGTCTTTTAATACATCAGCCAGGCGCTTAATTGCCATCTCACCGGCTCCTGTAGGGCGGCGCTTCAAAAAAGCATAGTAGACCACTGATCCGGCGACTACCTCATCAGCAGAGGCCTCAGGACTTGGTGCTGCGGCACCAAAGACCAAATCTGTCCGCACTTCATCAGCAGCTGAACAAGCACATTGCGACTTGGCCTCAATTGGCTTGACCATTACGTTGTCCAAATAATAATAGGCGTGGCCGGTTTGAACGCCCAAAACGCCGGAAGGCTTCCGAATCTTTTCGTCTTCTATGTCTTTGTCAGTGTGAAAGCCTCCGATGATGATATACTCCTCTTGGCCTGTTCCTATGTGCGTCCCACAAACAGTCTCCCAGCCTTCGGTCAAGGACATGACCTTATCAGTTTTGTGGCGTACGTCTGGCTTGCGAACCAATAAACCTGTGTTGCCTTGCTCAACTTTGCGATCGCTGAGCACCGCGCCAACTCCGTTTACAGCGTAGCGTGACAAATCGCTCAAGCTGATGTCAAAGGACACGCAATACAACTGATTTTTTTCCATTTTAGTAGTGAGTTGAACTTCGTAATAAGTGCGCTTCATCTTCGGATCCTTGCTGAATGCCCGCAATCCTGCATAGCATACGCCGTCGGATGCATCTTCTTTCCCATAAATGTTCTCGGGAATGTTCACCTTATCGGACTTCATGCCTTCTGCAAACAAATCCAGGGGCACTTCAGTCGCACGGAACCAATCTTCTGTGTAGGTCTCTAACTCACCTTGCTTCTTCAATTTACGTAAGTCTGAATTCTCAAAGCTTCCATTCGGGACTAGATTGTCCACCTGGGCAGTTGCGGGATTTATTACCATCATCAAAAATGCCATGAGAGGCACCATTGCAAATCGCTTCATCATCGTTATTCCAGTTGTTATCATTTCTACTATCAGGCCCATCGCGTGAACCGGAGTTGCAAGTTAGCCACTTTCAATCAATGCAAAATTTTGAATACCGCTTCTTTCAGCAAAAAGGCATCGGATGTTGTGGCATTGCCTTGACCTTTTGACTTTCGGTCGGCCTCTCTAAGGTAGCCAAATACCCTGCCAACTTTGTCCATGGGGTAATTCCGAGCAGCCTCGGCGTATTGCTTCACGGCGAACGGTGCACATCGTAACGCTTTAGCTACTGCCGGGCCCGAGCGGTCCTTCAAGCCATGATATGCAAAAACCTTACTAAAAAAGCTATTGAGCACCGGCATGATCATAGCCACTGGGTGGTCCTTTGGATTCGCGGCAAAAAACTCCGTGATTCGCTGGGCGCGCATCAGGTCCTTCGCCCCGAGGGCTCGCTGCAATTCAAAAACATTGTAGTCCTTGCTGATGCCGATGTGCTTCTCAATTTGCTCCGGTTCAATAGCCGTGCCCTTGGGCAAAACGATACTAAGCTTGGTCAATTCGTTGACCACCTTGCGCAAATCATTGCCCAAGTATTCCGCGAGGATCTGGGCGGCCTGCGGGGAGATACTTAATCCGGTATCGCGGACGTAATTACTAATCCACTCCGGCAACTTGTAATCGCGAACCTTCTCACTGAGAAAAAGCACCCCTGCTTTACTTATGGCCTTTACAGCCTTCAGACGACGGTCTGCCTTTTTGTTCTTGAAACAAAACACCAACACGGTCGACACAACCGGCGAATCGGCATAGGCTTCGAGTTTGGTCATGTCATCCTTTCGGCGCCAAGCTGGCCAATCTTGGGCCTCACGCATCAATACAAGTTGGCGCTCTGCCATCATAGGGAAGCGCCGTGCCGCCTCAAGCACTTGGTCAATATTGGTATCCCGCCCGTAGACAATTGTCTGATTGAAGTCTCGCATGGACACCTCGACAACATGGTTTTCAAGAGCCGTAGCGATTTCATCGATGAAGTACGGTTCTTCGCCATGCAACAAGTAGAGGGGTTTCAATGAACCGGCTTGAATATCTCGGATAACCTGGCGATGCGGCATGCTGACGAAGATAGAATGCGGATGCGGTATTTTTGGCCCCATGGCTAAGGATTTACCGACAGAGCGAATACAATTGGGACCAAGCTCATATGTACCGCTCAACCTGCCTCCATTCGGCCTAAAGTGGCACATAAGTTCCGATGGTAAGAGCGTAATGACACATTGCTTGGCCCGAAAAAAATCCGTTACCCTTGAGCCGGAAGAATGGGTCAGGCAACATTGGTTGAATTACCTGTCAGCATCACTCGGTTATCCATTGAGCCTTACATCAGTCGAATTACCCCTGAAATTAAATAGCCAGTCACGATTCGCAGATGTTGTGTGCCACTCACCCACCGGCCAACCCCTCATCATGGTAGAACTGAAACGCCCTGATGTAGCCTTAAGCAAATCAGTCCTTGATCAATTACTCCTTTACCACTTGGAAGTCCGAACACCCATACTTGCCATCTCCAATGGTCTGCAACACCAAGGATACCGATTCGATGGCGTACAATTCAGTCAGATCGAGGTTATTCCCACATATGCTGAGATGATAGCTTAAGCATCATGGAAGCATAAAATTCGCGGAGATAACCCGGTTGGAGTATTTTCGCGCCATGATCATTCAAGAAATCATCGCGATTGCCGGTAAGGCTGGATTGTACCGAATCCTCGTGACCAACCGTTCAAACCTTGTTGTGGAGTCCATGGTGGACTCTAAACGCTTGAGTATTCCCACCACTAGCCGCATCAGCAGCCTCGCCGACATCACCATGTATACAACGGGAGAAGACATATTGCTGATGGACGTACTCAACCGTATGAATGAGCACATTGGATCAAACGAAACTCCTGAGATAAAGATCAATGCTCAGGCAACCCGGGATTTTATGGATGAAGTCATCCCCGAACTAGATCACGAACGCATATACAATTCAGACCTGAAAAAGTTGGTGCAGTGGTTTCTTCTACTACGAAAGAACGATGCATTCCCTCTGGAACAAGAAGCGGCTGAAGAAGAAGAACCGATAGAAAAAGAAGCGCTAAAGGATGAGCAGAATCCGGGAGCGACCAAAAAGCAAGCGGTAAACAAGGCCACTGCAAAGCAATAAGCATGAAAAATATCGCAGTCATCGGCGCTGGCACTATGGGTAACGGTATTGCCCACGTGTTCGCTCAATCGGGATTCAATGTTACCCTCATCGATGTGCAGGAAGAGGCGCTCGAACGCGCGCTAGGCACAATTGGACGTAATCTAGATCGCCTGATTAAAAAGGAAAAAATCACAACGCAGGACAAAACGTCCACACTCAATCGCATTAGTACCAGCACTGCGATGAAAGAAGGGGTAGCCAGCGCTAACCTCGTGGTTGAGGCGGCCACAGAACGGACAGATCTCAAATTGAGCATATTCAAAGCGTTGGACGGTGCGGCCCCTGCTGACTGCATCCTGGCCACCAATACTTCCTCGATCTCTATCACTGAAATAGCTGCTGTGACGGAACGACCGGAGTTGGTCATCGGAATGCACTTCATGAATCCTGTTCCAGTGATGAAGTTGATTGAGGTCATCCGCGGTTACGCGACAAGTAATGCCACTTGCATAGCGGTCATGGAACTTTCAAAATCCCTTGGCAAGATTCCTGTAGAGGTCAACGACTATCCAGGTTTCGTGGCCAACCGCATTCTGATGCCCATGATCAATGAGGCAATAATCACCCTGCACGAAGGCGTTGCCGATGTACATGCAATTGACACGGTTATGAAGCTCGGTATGGCTCATCCTATGGGACCCCTGCAATTGGCAGATTTCATCGGCTTGGACGTTTGCCTGAGCATCTTGCGCGTTCTTTACGACGGATTGGGTAACCCTAAATACGCGCCTTGCCCACTGCTTGTGAATATGGTTACGGCGGGGCACCTCGGCATCAAAAGTGGTCAAGGATTCTATGTTCACACCGCAGGTACCAAAGAACTCGTGGTGGCACCCAACTTCCGCTAATTCTCCGATATTAGGGTCATGAAAATGTCCCGTGAACTCCTGCACGAAGTCATCTTTGAAGCGGATACGCAAGCCGGAAAGCGCTTCGACGTCTTGCTGCTATGGCTTATAGTTGCGAGCGTCATAACGGTAATGGCCGAGACGGTGCCAGACTGGCACGACCGATACCGAGCCGTTTTCACAGTGCTTGAATGGGTTTTCACCGGGTTGTTTACAATCGAATACATCGCCCGACTTATTGTTGTTAATCAGCCTTTTCGCTACGCTACAAGCTTTTTCGGTGTAGTGGATCTGCTTGCCATTTTACCAACGTTTCTAGGTCTACTCATTCCCGGATCGGGCAGTTTAAGGGTAATCCGAATCCTCCGTCTGCTTCGGGCTTTTCGCGTATTGAAATTGGTTGGTTTTATTGAAGAAGCGAGAGGGCTCCAATCAGCGTTGTATGCGAGTCGTCGACGCATCATTGTTTTCCTAAGCGTGGTCCTTGCGTTGGTTACGATTCTAGGCACCTTGATATACTTGGTCGAAGACGGACAATCCGGGTTCTCAAGCATCCCAAAAAGCATTTATTGGGCCATCGTTACTGTTACCACCGTTGGATACGGCGACATCGCACCCCAAACCATTACTGGTCAACTCATTGCCTCGTGCATGATGATTATCGGCTATGCCATCATAGCGGTTCCAACCGGAATGATTGGGGTAGAAATAATCCGTAAAGGCAGCACGCCCTTAACCATATCCACACAAGCCTGTCCTGATTGCGGACGCGACGGCCATGACACTGATGCCGACTATTGCAAACACTGTGGAACCGCCTTATAATTTCCCTTGCATTCTTTGGCGTGTGTGTTAAATTGCCAAACCTGTTGACCGGATGGATTTCGATGGACAGCACCCAAATTCACGACTATGAGCCAACCAACTCGCTTATTTGATTTTCCCCGATACCAATTGGCCAATCGCCCATTGGAACTAATGATGACGATGCCAAACAACGGCAACCGAATCTCCTACTCAACCGAACAATTTGTGGAGGCCGTGAACCGGACTGCCCGTGGATTGATTGCCATGGGCCTCCGAACTGGGGACAAAGTGGCCTTGGTTTCGCACAACAACCGCTGCGAGTGGAACATCATGGATCACGCCATCATGTCCGTTGGCGGGATTAATTGTCCGCTCTATCCAACAATGACGCAGGCAGACTATGAATACATCTTAAGCCACAGCGAGAGCCGGTATTGTGTAGTTAGCAACCAAGATCTCTACGATAAACTGATGTCCTTAAAGGACAAAATTCCTTCGCTTGAACACGTCTTCATGTTTGAACACGGCGATGGAAACCACTGGTCGGCCATCGCAGAAGCCGGAAGCGAGACACAGCAAGCTGAACTCGAGTCCCGCATGGATGCTGTCAAGCCCGAACACTTGGCAACCATAATTTACACCTCTGGTACCACCGGAACGCCGAAAGGTGTCATGCTCAGTCACAACAACATCACTCAGACAGTAATGAATAGTATCCCTCGCATCCCCGAGGTGCTTACAGCTTCGGATTACCGAGTGTTGAGCTTTTTGCCGGTCTGCCACATTTTCGAGCGCATGTTACATTATTTGTACATGTACATCGGGGCCAATATCTACTTCGCCGAAAGTCTGGAAACAATTAAAGAAGACCTGGCCCATAGCCAGCCGACGGTGTTTACTGCAGTGCCTCGCTTGCTGGAGAAATTTTACGACGGTATTGTGCAGAAAGGACGAGCCGCCGGTGGAGCTAAAGCGGCCATTTTCAATTGGGCCGTAGACCTCGCCTTGCAATGGGAACCCGACGGCCAGAATGGCGGCTTCTACGAGTGGAAACTGGGGGTCGCTCGCAAACTCGTCTTCAGCAAGGTCAAGACGGCACTTGGACTCGATAACATCCGTGCAGTAGCCTGTGGTTCCGCGGCATTGGCTCCACGGCTAGCGCGTTTCTTCTGCGCTGCGGGGATTCCGATATACGAAGGCTATGGCTTAACAGAGACCAGCCCTGTAGTAACGGTAAATTCAGATGTTAAGCCCGGCCTGATGCGTATCGGCTATGTGGGTAAGCTCATCGACGGAGTTGATGTGAAATTCGGCTCGGATGACGAAATCCTTGTTCGCGGCTTTAACGTCATGATGGGCTATTACAAAGACGAAGCAAAGACCGCAGAAGTAATGACGGACGATTGGTTCCACACCGGTGACATCGGCCGAATGGACGACGGTTTCTTAAAAATCACCGACCGCAAGAAGGAGATGTTCAAAACCTCAGGCGGTAAGTATGTAGCCCCACAACTGCTTGAAAATGCCTTGAAGGCTTCCCTGTTCATTGAGCAGGTGATGGTAGTTGGTGATGGCCAGAAATTCCCTGGTGCGCTTGTCGTTCCCAACGCCGATGCGGTAGCGGAATGGTGCGAGCGCAAGAGCCACCCGTTCCCAGGGATGGGAGAAATCCGCAACGATGCGCGCATTGCAGCCCGCATCCAAGAAGATGTCAATCGCCTGATGATACCATTTGCGCAATGGGAAAAGGTCAAAGCCATCCGCATTTTGCCAACGATGTTTGCCATTGAAAACGGTGAATTGACGCCGACTCTTAAACTAAAACGCAAGCCCATCAAGGAGCACTACCAAGGCGAAATCGATCAGCTTTACGCCTAAGAGCGAAACTTTTCAATGGCAGAGACGCTAATCAATCTTGACTTCATGCTTTTCAGGCTGTTCAATACCCCTTGGCCAGGTGGAGACCAGGTCATGTGGGCAGTATCTGGTCTGTGGTGGTGGACTCCACTCTACTTACTGTTATTATGGGAGCTTTGGAAAAAATCGGGCCGTATCTGGGACCGTACCCTCGTCAGGATTTTTTTTCTTGCCTTGTGCATTACTGGGACCGACGTGATTTCTGCGCGCATTATTAAACCCGGAGTTCAGCGGTTTAGGCCGTCGCATTCCATAGAATTGCGGGATGAAGTTCACTTGGTGACCCCACCTGGACAAGACAAACCGTACCGCGGTGGACGTTTTGGATTTGTTAGCTCACACGCTGCGAATTACACCGGAATTGCAATGTATTTCGGACTATTACTTGGCGGCGGCACATGGCTTTGGCTACTCCTGTTATGGTCGAGCCTCGTCGGATATAGCCGTATGTACCTTGGAGTCCACTTCCCCTTGGACATTGCAGGGGGGATGCTGCTGGGCGCCTTTATCGGGTACGTGATGTGGCGGATGCAGAATAAACTTGTCGGCTCACCAATCAACTTCGAATGAATTTCGTTGTGGTCTTCGTCGGTGGCGGACTCGGAAGCCTCTTACGGTATACGTTAGGACTTTGGGTCAGCAGGCTGGGATGGTTATCGCCTTGGGGAACTTTGGCTTCGAACATTCTTGCCACTGGACTTCTGCTTCTGTTTATGGCTCAAGCTTCAGCAGGTGCAGCCGGATGGCCATCCAAGACCCAGCCGCTCTTCCTACTGCTGACCGTAGGATTCTGCGGCGCATTTTCAACGTTTTCCACCTTCGCTGCTGACACGCTAGCCCTGCATGCATCCCATGGTCCTCTCTGGTCCATCACTAACGTTTTAGCCAATGTTATCATGTGCCTGATCTTAGGGGCTGTGGTGTGGACGAATTCCGCAACGAACTAATGGCCGCGTAAATTCCTAGGCTTACCTTTAAACTTCCTCCACATCTCACACCCGCTTCATCAATGAAACCAACTCTTTTGATTCGTTTGGCCTTTTGTGCTCTGTGTGTGTTCTTGACCTTCGGAGCATCATCTGCATGGGGCCAGATCGGATTACCGCCGACGGGACAACCACCAAAAGGAGAAAAAGTCGACGAACAGACCCAAATGCAAAACCGCATGCGGGAAAAAGAACAAATGAAGCGACAAATGGCTGAGAGAGGCGAAAAGACTCCACCTAAAAAGCCGGCTAAACCCGTGCAACGTGCTCCACGGCCTATACCTGCACCGCCCGTATCGAAGACCAACCTAGGCGAAAGGCCTAAATTGGTTGTTGGCATCACGGTGGACCAAATGCGCATGGATTACCTGTACCGCTTCTGGGATGCTTTCGGCGAGGACGGATTCAAGCGCATGGTCGAGCAAGGATTCGTATGCGGGGACCATCACTTTGGCTATGCTCCCACGTACACAGGGCCAGGCCACGCCTCCATTTATACGGGCACCAATCCGCGCTCCCACGGCATCATCGGCAACGATTGGTACGATCGCAAAACTGGAACATCCGTTTACTGTGCCACGGATGCATCGGTGCAGACCGTTGGGATTTCAGATACAAGCAACCCAGCCGGACATATGTCACCCCATCGCATGGAAGCAACAACTTTGGGGGACGAGCTAAAGCTCGCCACAGGCATGCAGTCGAAGGTAATCGGAATCAGCATAAAAGACCGCGGGGCCATTCTGCCTGCTGGCCACTTGGCTGATGCTGCGTATTGGTTTTACGGCAAAGACGAAGGCAAATTCATCACTAGCACACGTTACATGGAGAAGGTACCACGGTGGGTGGAAAAATGGAACAAGGGTAAGTGGGCAGAACGCTACATGAAGCAACCATGGGCGCTAAATTTAACGGAGGACATGTTGTCGATTCAAACCGCGGACAACACGCCTTATGAAAGACCGTATAAAGGAGATAACAACCCCACATACCCCTATGACCTCAAAGCCCTAAGTGAGGCCAATGGCGGTTTTGACATTCTCAAAGGAACACCTGTTGGAAACACGTTGGTCGTTGATTTTGCTATTGCTGCAGTCGCTGGTGAAGGATTGGGCCGCGACGTCTACACCGACCTGTTAGCGGTGAGCTTCTCCTCAACAGATTATGTGGGGCACCAATTCGGGGTGCATGCGTGGGAAACCATGGACACATATGTTCGCCTCGACCAGCAGCTCGCTAGATTCTTCAGATCCTTAGATCAGACCGTCGGTGTCGGGCAGTGGATGTGTTGGTTGACTTCAGACCACGGAGCTGCGACTGTCCCTTCCTTAGCACAAGATGCTGGAATTCCTGTAGATTACTGGCAGCCTGGCAACCTCATCGACGACGCCAAAGCAGATCTCACTTCGACCTACGGTGAAGGGGAATGGGTGCTTAATTACTCTAACGATCAGTTTTTCCTAAACCGTCCACTTATCCGAGAACTGGGGCTTGACCTCGGAGCCATGCAGCGGCGAATCCAGGCCATAGCGTTGGATTACGACGGCGTATTTACCGCAGTGAC
>DIHQ01000089.1:18209-39129 GCA_002420235.1 Flavobacteriales bacterium UBA5692 | reverse complement strand
ATTTTGTTTGTTCTTGTAATTGCTGCTCTGGCTATTAGTTGTTCAGGAGATGGCAACAGTGACAAAGCCATATCACGTCCCGCCTCCGAGGAACCCTCCCGTGAGATTCCCGTCAATACCAGCCCCGGTGCGGGAGATAACTTCGATCCTGCCAAAACCAATGCGACAGCACCAATTGGTCCGACAACAACGGTTGCATTTAGCGAATACGAATTCGATTTCGGCACTTTGGCTCAAGGTGATGCCGTAACCCACATGTTTGAATTCACCAACTCCGGTAACGAGCCGCTAATCATCGATAATTGTAAGGGCTCATGCGGATGCACTGTACCAAAGTGTCCGAAGGAGCCGATTCAGCCCGGAGAGAAAGGGCAAATTGAAGTCAAATTCAACTCCAAGGGCAAGAAAAACCAGCAGACCAAAAAAGTTACCATCAATGCCAATACAGACCCTGCACAAACACTCTTGACGATTAAGGCGTTCGTTGAGAGCAAGCCAGGTAATTGATGCAATCTCTATTGCCAATCTTACAAAAGACCCTGCTTCAGAGCAGGGTTTTTTTGTTGCTATCAGCGCATTGGGTCTCAACTCATGCCGATGCTCAGTCATTCACCACCCAACCTATCGACGGGGAACGTCTGGATTACACGGTGACTTACGAATGGGGGCCTTTCTATTTGGAAGTCGCTGACGTCAGTTTTACAACGGCGGCCATGGGGTACAGTGGAACTAAACTGTGGAGCTTTGAAGGCTGGGGAGCAACCCGCAATCACTGGAGATGGTTTTATAACGTCAACAGCATATATGCCAGTGTGTCTGATGGAGGATTAAATCCCATTAATTTCAAACGGCACGGCCGAGAAGGCAGTCACCGTTACGACCGCTGGTACTTCTTGAAGAATCGACCAGAAATTTTCTGGATAAGCTCGGATTCAGAGTTGGGCAGCGGCTCAGTCAATGCAGCATTAGACTCATCAATTTATGATGTCATGACCGCAGTTCATCATTGTCGGCACCTACCGTGGGAACAATACAACCCAGGAGACACAGTAGCATTGAATCTTATTCTTGATGGTGAAATCCACGCGACGCGCCTTGATTTTAAAGGAACAATACAACACCAGGACCCTACCACGAACTATGAGGTCACATGCTGGGAATTCTCTCCTACCCTTATTGGTGGCACAGTCTTCAAAGCAGGCGATCAAATGCGCGTTATCGTCACAGCGGATGATCGCCGGCTGCCGGTATTCGTGGAAACAGAATTGGTTGTGGGGAGTGCCCGAATATACTTATCCGAAGTCACGGTACTCGACCCCAAAGCATTATCCGAATTTCGACAGAATACGGCGTCACGCCGTGATGCTGCGTTGGGTCGTAAGCAAAACCCTCGGAGTCACTGAAACAGCCCGGAGCAAGCGGATTTAAGGGGGGGGTAGAGCGAGTCAAATCAGTGTTTTCGAGATTAAAGTCCAACCGTAGACCCTCGGTTCATAGACTTGGGTAATCTCCGGAACTCTCTTCTGCATTTTCAAATGATGAAAGCAGAGGTTGGAAGACTTCCAACATAACTTCTGCCTTTTCTTCATCGCCATGCTCACGAAGGGAATACGCCACATTTCGAACCAAGCGTTGAACGATTTCCATGGAATGCGCTGGACGCCACTGTCGCAGAGAATCACCACCATCAACTTCAATTTGACTCAAAAAATCCAAAACATCATCGGGGCCTATGACGGTTCCTTGGCTGTAAGGATTAATGTAGAACAAGATACCAGCTTGACCTATTTGGGCGGTTCCTTCTCCAATAAATGCGTCATCACAATACGCAAGGATGAAGTGGTTTGGCAGGTTGATTCCGCGAACAGGAATACCCAGCGCCTGCGCAATGGATAGGTACAGAATGCCCAACCCTACGGGATTGCCTTTCTTGCCCTTCAGCACTCCCGTAGGCAATGCTTCTGATGGAAGATGAGGAACCCTGCGCACCCCTTCAAATTGATTCACGGTAAAGAAAATGTGATTTAATATCCTTACTTGCTCGAGTGCAGTAAGTTCTTCATTCAGCTCGAGCCAAACTGCTTTATGCAGTGCTTCAAAAGCATAAATGGATTCTGCTACCTGCCAAGCGGGATCAACTGCTCGATGCACCAATTGTGCTCCAGTCCAAATATTTTGTCCACCTCCATCCATCCAAGATGACAACTCTTCGCGAATATCAGTTTGTTGAAGTCCCTCCTGCAGTTTGGTAAGCCTCAACTGGAACAATTCACACTCTTTGCCTGAATTGGCAGCATCGTTGACGAAAGGCAAAACATCTTTCCCTTTAGAGAGCAGACGCTCACGGACATGATCGTACACCGTTTCGTCCGGGTCATCCATCAAAGCCAATAACGCGTGAATCTCAGAAATGCTCATGTTACTCTGGGCTACGTTCTAACAAGGTTTAGACTCGTTTCAAATCTAGAAATCCACCAAAGCCATAAACAGCGGATATAAACCACTTATCCAATCGATACTGTGGAATCCCTCGGGTGCAATTGCTTATCTTATGGCTATGCGCTTTTCTCAATCCATGCCGCGACCTCGATGGAATCCAAACGTTCTGGATACCAATCGTCTCTTTTACGCACTTTGGACTACCGCCTTCTTTCTGCTTTTGATATGGGGAGTTTATGCTATCAATGATACTTATGCATTGAATTGGCGGCGGTGGGGAAACCACCCCCGTGATTGGGAGCATTGGAGTGGTGTATTCAGCTACCCTTTTTTACACGGCGATCTTGAGCACTTGTGGAACAATACAGTGACATTTTTCACCCTGAATGGACTACTTTTCTACTTCTATCGATCGATTGCCGCGCGTACATGGATTCTGCTTTACATGCTCTCAGGAATAGGTTTGTGGATCTTTGCTAAGGGAGGCAATCACATCGGTGCAAGTGGAATCAATTATGCACTTGCTGCATTCCTTTTCACATCAGGCGTGGTGCGTAAGTCCCAGCTTTTGCTTCGGGTGACACTATTGGTTGCATTTCTTTACGGCGGCATGGTATGGTGGATGCTCCCCATCGACGATCATATATCATGGGAAGGACACATAGCTGGAGCTGTGAGTGGGGTGCTCGTAGCCGTAATATTTCGGAAAAAGGGGCCTCTTCCCGATTTGCAATTGCAAGCGCTATCTCCGGATGAACAATTGCCCGAGTGGTGGGCCGATGCTCACCCAGAACACCCTGATGTCATTCGCCAACGCGAATTCGAAACCAACCAAACGACTACTACAGAAGAAGTCGACAGGCGGAACGTTCAATTCCGTATTGTTCGAAAAGAAGGCTTTATGGAAGACGCCCCATCTCAAAAACGAAGCGATTCAAATTCAGACAAATAAAACTATACCAAATTAAGCATTCAGCATTACGGGCATAACTAGCATCAATATGTCTTCTCCCTCAGACTCAGCCTCCGTCGGCTTGATGATACCAGCACGATTTGGAGCGGACATCTCCAATGAAAGCTCTTCACTCGATAAGTTATTCAGCATATCCATCAAAAATCGGCTGTTGAAGCCGATCTCCATATCTTCCCCTGTATAACTGCAATTCAGTCGCTCGCTGGCTTCATTGGCAAAGTCAAGGTCTTCGGCACTGATGACCAATTCACTGCCCGCCAGTTTTAATCGTACCTGATGCGTTGTTTTATTCGCAAAAATGGAAACTCTTCTGATGGCATGTAAGAAGCTCGTACGATTTATGACCATTCGATTGGGGTTTTCCTTGGGGATGACTGCCTCATAGTTTGGATATTTCCCTTCGATTAATCTGCAAATGATCGTCACATCTCCAAACTGGAAACGCGCATTTGAATCGGTATAAGTCATAGTTACCGATTCTGCATGCGATGCAGCGTTTTTAAGTAGGTTTAAAGGCTTCTTCGGAACAATAAATTGAGCATTAGATGTGGCTTGAACATCACTACGACCGTATCGAACCAATCGGTGCGCATCGGTCGCAACGAACCTCACGCTATCCGAATGAAACTCAAAATATATACCAGACATCACCGGTCGCAAATCATCATTCCCAGCAGCGAACAACGTACGATTAATTGCAGTAATCAGCGCTTTTGAATCAATGACCATCTTGACCTCTTCGTCCAGTTCAGGTGATTTGGGGAATTCATCACCGTTTGCACCTGTTAGTTTGTATTTGCCCGCGTCACTTGTCAATTCGATGGCATATGTCGCCGGGTCTACCTTGAACGTCAAGGGTATATCTGGAAACGCCTTGAGGATGTCCAAAAGCATTTTGGCTGGCACCGCGATGGAACCAGAATCTTCTGTTTTGACCTCGAGCTTGGTGGTCATGGTGGTCTCTAAATCACTCGCCGATATTACCGCTTCTCCCGCTCCTAATTCGAAAAGGAAATTGTCCAGAATCGGCAGCGTATTGCTGCTGTTGAGGACCCCGCTTAGCGAAGAAAGATGGCGGAGCAAATGGCTACTAGAGACGATAAAATGCATGATCAAAGATTGTGATTCAAATATGCTTCATATACCATCAAAACAGCCGAGATAGCGGTTTTTTTGGGACGGTATTTTTCAACAGACAATGCACGAATGGTAATCAAGTTTTTCACAAAAAAACCGTACTTTCGAAAAATGAAAACATCTGTATTCGTCTTCGGCATCTCCATCGCGATGCTATCCATTGGCCCATTTGTTTACGGTCAATCGGATGTAAATTCGGAAGCCGTCCAACCTGATTTTTTGAATGTCCACGTCACACAGAACTCCACGCAATCGGAGCTGGCTCAACTGCAAAAAGACATGAGCGCTGTCAACATAGGTTTTCGCTATGATATGGTGAATTGGATTGACGGTAAACTACAGTCCATTCGCTTCGCCCTGATTCTTCGGGATGGTACAATGATCCGTAACGCCTACGAGGTAATGGATTCGGAAACGGACGTCTGGATTCGGTTGGAAGGAACTGGAGAAGAACGCGTGTTTTGTGCGGGTGACAAATGTGCCGATTGATTTCGTCGCAACCCATCCAAAGTACGATCAAGGGCTTGCTTTTTTGTGCGATGAAGCTGCTCCAAAGAATCATTTTACACTATTTCGCCCTGCGACTAGGACACCTTGCGAAGGACACCTTACAAAAGGTGTAAAAGCTTACCCGAATTTCACGACATGTGATGACTCAAGGTAAGTAGTGGAACCATGTGATTATCTCAAAAAATAAAAGTGGCATGCACATCCTTTTTGTGGAAGATTGAATTATTCTACGTCGAGGTTACTTTGTTGAACAGGACTTCCCTCAAAGGCAAGGTAGGAATAGACGGGGTGCATAGGGCGCAAACGAATGAAACGAATGCCTTGGGACGTACCTTGCACCATGGCTCGTTGGATTGGAATTGACTTTGGAAAAGTGCGAACCGGATTGGCCTACACAGACCCCTCATGTGTAATGGCCTTTCCCCATAAAACCGTGCTTACGGCAGATTTAATAGCTGCCCTTAAACAGTTAGTGAATGATGCGCCTTGCGCCGGTTTTGCACTTGGTATCCCCAACCGTTGGGGCGTAAGTACAGGTGATGGATTTACAGATAGTTCAGCCCCCATCCTGGCATTCAAAAAGCGATTGGAACAGCAGTTCCCATTTCTACGAGTTGTGCTCATTGACGAGACCAACACCAGCCGAGAAGCACTTCAATCCGCCATAGAATCAGGCATGAAAAAGTCCAAACGATCTAAAAAAGGCGCAGTAGATGATGTGGCTGCAGCCTTAATTCTTCAGCGCTTTATCGACGAACGTAGCCATTGATTACCCGCGTTTGAACACTTCGATTTCCACCCTTTCGCGTATGAGATCGCTGAAAGTTCCTTGGTAGCGAGTGGCCCGAACAATGTGGTTGTCAATCCAATGATAATTTCCACCTCGGGGCTTCCCCATAAGAAGCCCGTGGTAATTAAATCCATGCCTGCAAAGCCAATCCTCAGTCACCGCACGGTGACTTTCCGTTCTTGAAGTAAAAAAGGTGATAATGTGGCCCTCTTCATACCATTTGTTCAACGTTTTCAATGCGTCAGGGAAAGGCGAACAAGTCGCCATGCGTTCCGGTTCTTCATTGGGAACGTCCTCGGTGATTGTCCCATCTATGTCAATCATGTAATTCTTAACTTCCTCTGGCAATTGCGGGGAAGCGGCTAGGCCTTGGGCATCTTTAACCGCTTTCAATTCAATTTTGTGTTGGCCAGGGCGGCTCGAGACATCGGTAATTTGTGGCATACCAGCGAAATTACATTTCACGATTTAGATGTACAACGGTCTAAAATCTCAGCAAAACACCAAAAATTGAGGTTCATCTGCGCCTTTGACCGTCTCGAACCACTTTTGTGCGAATGCAACTCCTCCTCCTTCTGCTTCCATCAGCGGCAATGCACTGAGCCAACGCTCTTGCATTTTACCATCTGGACAAATCCAACCATCGAAAGCCTCCCGAATAATTTGCACCTCTTTCGCACATTGATGACGCAAGATTTTGCGCCATTTCTTCCTGACCATAACCATCTCTTTCTCCATTTTAGTTAATGCGGCACGAGTAGTCGGAACAGCATCCCCAGGAACTCCTTTTGCGTGCGCAATCAAGGCCTTGGACCACTCCTCAAATGCCCGATCCAATTCGCCGTTACCCAGCAGTTGCTTGTCCGCCCATGCCGCGACGGCCATATCCCCAGTCAATGCAGGAAGCTTTGGGGTCCAGTCGCAAGCGGCAGCTGCCCATTTGGTGGATTCTTGATGGACAAAAGCTCCGTCACGAACCAATAACGCAGGCTGCGCGACACGGTGGTGCTGGAAGGCTCGTCCTAACATAAGCCAATACCCCACCTCGGAAGGTCCTCCCACAAAAGCCGCGCTTTGGAGCAAGAACTCCTGATACAGCGGACGCAAAGCTGCATTCGGACTCAGCTGATTTGGGCTTAATCCTTCAACTTTATCCTCTCCATATTCATCCAGCCATCGGTCAGCTCGCATGCGGAGTCCGCTCTCCTCCAAAACAAAAAGGTTGTTGTCTTTGACCTGCAAGGGAACTGAGATCCATTTATCAGCATAATCAGCCGCAGACATACTTAATGCTGTCGAAATGCCATTTCCGCTCCATTCTGGTGTCAGTACTGATGTCGCAAGCGACTTCAAATACGAATCATCTCCGTCAACCACCACCAGTTGATTGTGACCAAACCACTCTTCTATCCAGTGCCGAACACGATGCGCTAATGGCATTGATTGCGCTTGGAAATCACTATTTCTTCGCAGTACAGCAGAGCACCAACGCTTCCAATCCCGTTCAGCTCTGGCGTCCCATGTTATCCGTCCCACAGGAGACTGCTCAAGGTATTCAGGAGTCCATTCAAATGTAACTCCCCCCGGGGCATACGTGGTAGAAATCTCGGCGAAGTCATGGTCTTCAGATGCCATCCAATATATCGCTATCGCTGGCGTACCCGAAGCCCGAAGTTGTGCAGCCCAACGCAGGGCAGATAGAATTTTATAATGAAAAAAGGCTGGACCTCCGCCCGCCTGCAGTTGGTGACCTACCGAGATAACTTCAAAGCCTTTTTCAAATTCGTTCAAGCTTAGTGGCGGATTAATACCGACCGCAGCATATTGCCTACGAATAGCATTCGCGACTTGCTTTCGGCGCTGGAGGTCAACTGGACCCCGCGCACCGATGGCAGCTTCAATCCCCGCAGTATTCCCGGGAAAAGGCCAAAAGGATTTAAGTGTCTCGGGTTTTTTGCACCAGTCCGAGACTGGGCTTCCAGGCTTGAAAATCTCTCGCTGTGCGTAGCTATGAATCATGATTCCTACCAATCAACGTACCAACGTGATGGCGCCCGACTTGGTAATCACCTTACCGTACGCATCTCTGAGATCAACTTGCCAAACATATGTTCCAGATTCTGCATTCTTCCCCTCAGCGGTACTTCCATCCCACCCGTGAGGTGAGCTAGTTCTGGACGTGTAGACTTTTTCGCCCCAACGGGAAAAGATTTCAAAACGCTGCACATCGAGGTTATTCCAAACAGGCACGAACACATCATTTTCTCCGTCATTATTTGGCGTAAACGCATTCGGCACAAACCAAGCGGAATTATCTTCCAAATTCACTGTGGTTGGTTTGTTGGCAACTCCCTCCTCCATGCTCGTGGATACAACTTTATCGTCAAGGGCAATTTCAAAAGCATCAATAAAGCAGTAGGCCATGGTCGGAGCACCGCCCTCATTTACAGCAATGCTTCGCTCCTCATCCGAACCAAATGCACCCCAAGTAAAGCAGTTCCAAGCATCCTCAGCTATAAAGGTGAAAGAAACAGTTTCCCATTCCCGGCTATAAAAGACAGGAATCAATTCAAACTGAGGGTCTTCAAACAAAGGAGCAGATCCGAGCTGCTGTAGGGGCGCATTTGAAAAGTGCATCCCCAACTTGCTAACCCCAAGTCCTGCCTGTGAAAATGGAGTACACTCCCCATTTGTCATATGAAACGTAAACCGATAAGACGTCCCCGGTTCAAGCCCATTAGAAAATGTTCCAGTAATATACTCGCGACGATTCGTGCCAGGTAATCCGGTTGCCATAAAACCAGCAATCGCCATACCCTCCAGCGGTGACACGATTGCAACAGGTGTCTCAGGTAGGTCACCACCTCCTGTTCCTTGAATATGGAATGCATCGGGGGTATTTTCCGAACTCCCCGTGCCTAACCATCCCGTCAATAAATTCCATTGGCCCGTATTGTTGGGCAATGATGTAAGGGATTCAAAACCCCCGTTCACCACAAGCTGTCCTGACCCAGTCACACAGCATGCAAGCGCTAGCATGAAGGTCAGTACCTGAGAGTTAAGCAGCTGGGTATTAATTCTCATGATTTACAAGATACTCTATTGCATGTGGCTGACAAACTTCTCATCACGTGTTGTATTTAACGCCTATTCCCCACCATTGGTTCTGCTCAGCCCGAGCAATCCAGAGCCCGGTTAGCTGAAAAGTCAATGGAGAGCCTTTTTTTTGGTATCCAATCGTGGCTTGAATCATCGGCTCAAGGCCTTTGTTCCGCTGCAGCCCGGGATCGAAAGCAACACCATCTAGGGAAGGCCGGTATAATATAGGCCGATCTTCTGAAGATCGTGTTCGGTAACGAGCGCCTGCGGTAAAACCGCAATGCCAATCGCCTAGAACAACATCTAGACCTACTGCACCGAATGGTGTAATACCAGCCCTGCGATTCCAAATCGCTTCAAGGGTATCGGTCTCAGTACCAATATCGAATTGTTGGGATGTTACCATACGAAGCGGATCATCTGCCGTAGCTGGCAAGAATCCAATCAAGGAATCGGGAAATGTACTTGTATCGATGGACACCAGCGAAGTGACCATGAAACCACCATCCAAGTGCACTCGCCACTTATGTCGTCGCCGCTTATGAATTCGTGATGAAAACCCAAAAACCTCTGCAAAAACCTGCATATTGACATCTGGGCTTCTGCTCCAGTATCTCCAACCCGTTGGTGGTCCTCCCCGCCCTAAAAAGCCATTAACAGTCGTTGCGAATTGAACAACTGCATCCCTTTTACTCAAATCTGTCGAAATGGAGTCGAATCGCACTTCAGCTTCAACATCTACGACCAAGCCATCGATAACTATGGTATCCCGTAGGATAAGACCGCCAATACAAGTCGATGACGGGCCAAAAATCCCGAAAACAAATAGAAGCTGGAGAACCAAGCGCATTCACGAAAGTTAATCGTTCACTTTCACAGTCGCAGGTAGAACCCATTTTTCGCGCTTAAGCTGCTGAATCTCCGGCTGCACATTGGTGTCCAAGTATCCTAGATTTGGCAATGCGCCGGATTCGACTTCTTCCATCATTTCAGGAGCCTTTTGTACTTCCTCAAATGGAATTACCGATACTGATTCGGAACGATTTACAACTTCACGTTGCTCCAAAACAAATGAATCTACAACATTGACGGATGGGGCAAGACTCTCTTCTGCATTGATAGCCGCAGGAGCAAGAACTTCAACGGGAGCGGTGTCGAGCACTTCTGGCTGAGCAGGTGCCGTATCATTCAGCCGCACTGCGGCAGCAAAGGCAGCCAAGCCGATACAAGCTGTAACGCCGATAAAAGTTCTACGCTTTCTGGTCTCGGCTGCTAAGGAAGCAAAAATTATATTTTCAAGTTCGGCTGGCGGCTCTGCAGCTTCAGTCTCGAACTGAGTTCTGACATATTGATCAAATTCTTCTGCATTCATGACTTCTTCATTTTGACTTCTCGGCTCGGCTTGACATATTGATTAGGATTCCTTGCAAATACTTCCTGGCTCGACTCAATTGACTTTTGGACGTATTCAAATCGATCCCCAGTCGCTCGGCAATTTCTTTATGCTTATACCCTTCGATGACGTACATATTAAAAACCATTCCATAGCCTTTGGGCAATTCGGCAATTGCAGTGGCCAATTCTTCTCTCGTGAAATCCAATTCCTTGAACGCTTCAAGGTCCGCAGGGGTTGCATGGACTTCATCCACATCCAACTGAAAAGCGTGCTTTTGGTTTCGGCGGTAATGGGTTATCGCAGTGTTGACAACAATCCGTCGCAACCAACCTTCAAAACTGTTGTGCTCACTGAAGGATTCAAGGTGACGGAACACCTTAATCCAGACCTCTTGTAAAATATCTTCAGCATCTGCTCGCCCACTCGAGTAGCGAAGAGCTACAGCGAACATCATCGGGCTAAACCGCACATACATCTCCCGTTGGGCGCTTGGCTTACTCCGTTTGCAAGCTTCAATAAGGTTGATATCTCCCTCTTCCATAGTTCATGTGGACGTTGGTAGAACCAGTCCATGTCCCAATTGGTTGCAACGTGCGATTGACGAGCATTACGCTGCAAAATATGCCTCATCTACCCCGAGCCATTCTAGGGCCGCACCGGAAAATAATTGACCCAGTTGCACTTCTGATAGCCCCATGTCCAACAAGTAGGCGCCGAGCTCCAGATCACCCAACGGGAAGGGGTAATCTGATCCCATACAAATGCGGCTCGCTCCCTGCAACTTGAGCACATATTCCATCAGATGGGTATCATGCGTGATGCTGTCGATCCAAAACTTACCGAGGTAATGGCGAGGATTGACATTATTATCAACTGCCACAAGATCAGGGCGGCAATTGAAGCCGTGTTCTAATCGACCGAGGGTAGGCAAGAATGAGCCACCTGCGTGGCTGAACATGACGCGCAGATTAGGCAATCGCTCCAGTACCCCACCGAAAATCATCGAACTCGCTGCACGTGCCGTCTCCGCTGGCATGCCTACCAACCAAGGCAACCAATATTTTTCCATTTGCTCCTTGCCCATCACATCCCAAGGGTGAATCATAACGGCCATACCCAAACGTTGACAAGCTTCAAAAAACGGAAAAAATCGGTCCTCAGAGAGATTACGACCGTTGATGTTAGAGCCTATCTGAACCCCCAAATGTCCGATGTCTTTTGCGCGTTCTAATTCTAGAATCGCCGCATCCGTATCCTGCATCGGAACAGTAGCGAGACCGGCGTAGTGAAGGCGATCGGCCTGGACCAAATCGCTCATGTGATCATTTAGAAACGCTGCGATGTCAGCAGCATGACCGAGGGGTGCATCATAATTAAACATAACAGGAACGGTACACACGACTTGAACCTGTGTCGCAAGCTCAGCATACTCTCGTTTGCGAACCTCCGAATCCCAACAGTTTTCGCTGATTTCTCGAAAGAACTGGTTGCCCTGCATCATACGCGCGAATCCAGCTCGATTACTTGGTTCAAGGTGAATGTAGTGTCCACCCCCAAACCGATCTGTCCACTTGGGCATTTCTCGAGGTAGGATGTGCGTATGGCAATCAATTCTGAGCATACATCTGATGCATTCGTGCCCTACAATGTAAGGTTTGTATCACAAATCGAGACAGCCGCCTTACACGTCTGCGGCGGATTTTCTCACCCGCCGCAAATCTAACCGGTTCACGGAATTGATTTCCCAACCCTCGATTTCATGGCGAACAAAGTGGGTCACTTGGTCGTGGAAGAGTGGAATTACAGGCAAGGCATCCGAAATCATTCCATTCAACGTTTCGTACTGGAAGGCACGTTCCGAGGCGGTCGCTTCCATAAGAGCAGAATCCAAACGTCTATCAAATTCATGGTTCGTGTAATGCGTGTAATTCGGTCCGCTTGGAGCAAGATTCATTTTTCTGAAGAGGGACAAGAAATTCTCGGCGTCAGGATAATCCGCCAACCACGATTTACGAAACGCCATAACCTTACCGTTCGCAACGCGATCGCGATGCGTCGCGGGGGCCACAACGTCGATGCGCACCTCAAGCCCAATGGCCTTCCACTGGTACTGAATTGCCGCACACAAATCCGTGTAATCACTGGTAGTTGACAAAACCATTTCAGGCCAAGGGCGGGGATGCACAGAAGCTACAGAGTCCATTAGTGATTGAGCTCTTTCAACGTCAAATACGATGGAGCGTGGCTTGGACTGGCCTATTAAGGCAGGCGGAACAAAACCCCAGGCAGGAACGACTGTTCCACGCCTAAGTGATCGGGCAATACCACTACGATCAGTGGCTAGGGACAAAGCTCTGCGCACTGCTTTCTCATGCCACGGTAACCACTCTCCTTCGTTTGGTTCCAAGTAAAACCCAACATAGTCCGTTTTTAAAAATGCTGCGGTTTCCATCCGAATCGTCTCCGTATAATCTTCACTCAAAGTTCCATCCGCATTGATCAATTCTTCCATGTATGCCGCATGCAAACCACTCATGAAATCAAACTTTCCCTGTAAAAGGCCTTGAAATTCTGCTCCCATATCCGACGCAAAAGAAATGTGAACGGCATCGAGATAAGGAATACTCTCGCCAGATTCATCTCGTTCCCAATACACTTCGTTCTTGTGTAAAACACACGCAACATCTTCCAACCACCAAGCTAATTTGAACGGTCCGGAACCGACGGGATTACGGCGAAAATCTAGTCCAAAATAGGCAACGGCTTCTGGAGCAACGACATTCGCATAAGCCGTTGCAAGCAGTCCCAAAAAAGGCGGAAAAGGCTGCTTTAATTTAAATTCAACAGTATCTGCCCCGCGTGCGATCAAACCTTCTCCCTCGCTTGAGGCATCGAGTGCGTCCAATATCCAACGTCCACTCGAAGCCAATTCTGGATCGCGTAACCTATTCAGACTAAACACCACATCTGCTGCAGTGAGTCGCCTGCCCTCGGCCAAACCAGGAACATCAGGATGAGCGGTAAAGTAAACGTCATCGCGCAACACGAACACCCATTTTGTCCCATCATCTTCTGAGTGGTAGGACTGAGCTATGAGCGGCCGCACATTTAATTCGGAATCCAATTCAACCAGTCCATCATACAATTGGTCCACCACCCACATGGGCTCGAGGGTTCTAGCGAAAGCAGGATCTAGCGATGTTAGATTAGCGCTTTCGTTGTAACGAAACACATTAGACGCGTCGTAATTTGTGGAATTACAAGCACCGCCGACTGCAGCTAAGGTGCACCACAGGACCAATGTCGTTAGAGGGTTTCTTCGCGCTAGCATCCGTAGCACAAGGTAGTGTCCAACAAATGCTAAAACTAGTTGTTAGACTGGTGAAGACTTTTAAGGGCTTTATACATTTCAAATCAGCATGAAACTACCCTTCCGAATTCTCATCTTGATCTGGTTATTCTTTTGTAATAGTTTACTCACTGCCCAAGCGCAGAGAATCATTAGCGGGACGGTGACAGACGCATCAAGCGGGGAACAAATTCTCGGAGCTAGCATAGTTCCGGGCAATAACAATCAAGGTACTTCAACCAATATGTATGGTTTCTACAGTTTGAAGCTTGCAGAGGATATTAAGACCGTCGCAGTCAGCTTCATTGGGTACAAAACAAGTCAAATTTTATTGAAAGCAGGACAGTCGGTTTACAACATGGGCCTCGAACCAGCAGTGATTGCGTTCGAAGAAGCCAAGGTTATCAGTGAACGTCAAAGCCACACCTCGAGCACTGATGTTGGCCGCGCATCTGTTGAGGTGGATCAGATCAAAGCCCTGCCCGCCCTACTTGGTGAGGTGGACGTTCTAAAGGTCCTCCAATTCCTCCCCGGAGTCTCCAGCGCCGGCGACGGTAACAGTGGATTTTATGTTCGCGGAGGCGGCCCTGACCAAAATCTCATCCTGCTCGACGACGCCACGGTGTATAACGCCTCACATCTGTTCGGCTTCTTCAGTGTGTTTAATGCCGACGCCATTAGGAACATTGAACTCATTAAAGGTTCGATGCCTGCAGAATATGGCGAACGCGTGAGTTCAGTGCTTAACATTAGCCTAAATGAAGGCAATGCCAAGAAATGGAAGGCCACCGGTGGCTTGGGCCTCATAAGCTCTCGACTAACTGTGGAAGGTCCAGTCATCAAGGATACATGTAGTTTGATCTTATCTGGGCGGAGAACATACCTCGACGTACTGACTCGCCCATTCACCGCAGGCTCCGCTTTTGAGGGCACGGGGTATTACTTCTATGATTTCAATGCCAAAATCAACTATCGCCTCAGCGGGAGGGATCAATTATTTTTTTCAAGTTATTTTGGAAGAGATGTTTTCAACTTTAATAGTGCCGAAGCTGGTTTTCGAACGTCCATCCCGTGGGGCAACCGAATGGGGTCGCTTCGCTGGAACCGGATTTTAAATGATCGTATGTTTCTCAATGTCGGAGCCACATATTCCGAGTATACGTTCAGCTTCCTTGCTGGCCAAGATGAATTCGAATTTGGTTTTGAAAGCGGCATCAAAGACCTCACCGGGCGCACTGAGTGGAGCTTTTACCCAAATCCTCGCCACGTCATCAAAGGAGGTATCGATTACATCCACCACGATTTTGTACCAACCGACTTCTCCGCGCGGAGTGGAGATACTCAGTTCGATACCGGAACGTCGGAGCAGACCTTCAGTCACGAAGCGGGCATTTACCTTCAAGATGACTTCGACGTAACCGAAGTAATTCGTCTGCATGCAGGCATACGCTGGAGTGGATTTTGGCATGTAGGACCATTCACGCGGTACCCCCTTACGACCCTTGGCGCCGCGACACAACCAGCGACGGTTTACGCACCAGGGGAATTGGTGAAGTTTTACAATGGATGGGAACCTCGCCTCGCCCTGCGGGTGACCACCGGACCTTGATCGAGCGTGAAGGCAGGTTACAGCGAAAATTATCAGTACATCCATCTGACGTCCTTGGGAACAAGTTCATTACCTGGAGATATCTGGATTCCTAGCTCCGACCGTGTTGATCCTCAATGGGGTCGTCAACTCAGCTTGGGCTATTTCAAGACCTTGGGTAACGAAGAAAATTGGGAAGCCTCCGTCGAGGGCTACTGGAAGGAGTTGGAAAATCTCGTGGCTTACGCGGAAAACACCAACCCCGAAGACAACATTGGCAATAATGTGGATAACAACCTTGTATTCGGCGAAGGATGGTCGTATGGCCTAGAAACATTCGTGAAAAAGCGCCAAGGTCGACTAACCGGTTGGATTGGGTACACTTGGAGCAAAACCGAACGTCAATTCGACGACCTAAATTCTGGACTGATTTTTCCAGCCAAATATGACCGAAGACATGACTTAAGTGTGGTATTGGATTTTAGCCTATCCAAGGCTTGGCGGTTCGGCGGAGCATTCGTTTATGCCACAGGAAACTCCCTTACTCTACCCATTCAACGTTACATTTTTGAAGGTCGAATTACCGACATTTATGGTGCACGCAACGGCTACCGCATGGCCCCGTACCACCGTGCTGATATCAGTGCGACCTACACCCCAGACCCGGCAAGGTCAAGGAAAAGACGAGACAGTCGTACGAAGTCCAGTTGGACTTTTGGCGTATTTAACCTGTATAACCGCTTGAATCCGTATTTCATTTACTTCAGCAACGAAGGAAATTTGAGTGCGGGAACATTGGACTTGCAGGCAAATCAAGTGAGTTTATTCCCGATTATTCCATCAATAACCTGGAATTTCAAGTTTTGATGTGTCATGCGTGAACTCTGGAAACTGAATCCCTACATCGCTAAGTATCCCCACCTGCTGCTTGGCGGTATGATTTTCATTTTCTTGACTAACCTTTTCGCTGTTTACGCTCCGAGTCTGATCGGAGAAGGCGTAAATGCCATGAAAACATTTGACGATGCATTCCTAGCCCCAATTCGTGATGGCCAAACAGAAGCCATGTTGTTTGCTGAGTCACCAGTTCCTGAGTTCCCATTTACCTTAAAGCGGATTCAAGCCTGGTTTGGTGGGGACACTGAGGCATGGACAACCGGATTAAATGGAAAGGAGGATGCGCTTGCGTGGATTCAACGCCTAGCGCTTTGGCAAGCCGGCCTATTTCTACTGGCCTATCTTGTCAAAGGTGTTTTTCTCTTTTTCACGCGGCAAACAATCATCGTGATGTCACGTCGGATCGAGTATGACCTCAAAGGGACCATTTTTGATCAATACCAACGTCTTGACGCCACATTTTATAAAGCCCAGGATACGGGCGACTTGATGAACCGCATAAGCGAGGACGTTAGTAAGGTTCGAATGTATCTAGGTCCGGCAATTATGTACACATTGAATTTGACCATGCTCATAATTTTGGTGGTCATCGTGATGGTTTACATCGATTGGAAACTCACGCTTTATGCACTCTCTCCCCTACCACTCATGTCTGTGGGGATTTATTTCGTGAGTTCTCGCATCAATAGGCAGAGTGAGGATGTTCAGCGGCAACAAAGCGGCCTAAGTACCTTCGTACAGCAACACATTGCAGGTATACGGGTATTGAAGTCCTTCAAACGGGAACGCGATGCCACTAAGCGGTTTGCCAAAGAAGCCGATCGTTACAAAATGAGTGCACTGGACCTTGTAAAGACGGAAGCGCTCTTCATGCCCATAATCGTTCTCCTGGTCGGTCTAAGCACCATATTAACCATCTACATCGGAGGGCAACGGGTCATCGCTGGGGAATTGGAAGTGGGGCACATCTTTCAATTCATTTTTTATGTAAATCTGCTTACTTGGCCTTTTGCATCTGTAGGTTGGGTTACTTCTTTGGTGCAAAAAGCCGAAGCCTCTATGAAACGAATCAATGATTTCATGGAAGTCACGCCGCTTATCCAATCGCCCTTAGCGAACAACTCCGCCCCTGTCACAATGGAAGAATTGGCATTTGACAACGTTAGCTATCGTTATCCGGAAACAGGCATAGAAGCGTTGCAGGGGATTAGTTTCTCTGTAAAACGCGGCCAGATAGTTGCCATCACCGGACGTACAGGTAGCGGCAAGTCCACAATCGCCCAGCTGGCTATGCGCATTATAGACCCTTGTCAAGGTAAGGTCGCGCTGAATGGCAAATCACTTACCGAATGGGACTTGGACGCACTTCGCGGCTTGACAGGTTACGTTCCCCAGGACGTTTTCCTTTTTTCTGATACTATTGCAGGAAATATTGCATTTGCAATGTCGGGGGAAGAAGCAGAATTGGAGGCGGTGAAAGGCGCAGCTGAGGAGGCACATGTGGCCCACAACATAGAAAGATTCGAACGAGGCTACAATACCGTGCTTGGTGAACGTGGGATTAACCTTAGTGGAGGGCAAAAACAGCGAATCTCGATTGCGCGGGCATTCTTGAGAAAACCCCATTTGCTTATTTTGGACGATTGCCTTTCAGCCGTCGATACCGAAACGGAAGATGTTATCCTTAAATCCATACGAAAACGAGGAAATGAAGCCGCAGTCCTGATCATCTCACATCGGATCAGCAGCATCCGCGGCGCTGACCATGTGATTGTACTCGATAATGGCCGGGTAATCGAATCAGGCACACCAAGCGAATTGGTCGAAGCCGGAGGTCTCTATGCCCGCATGGTTGAACAGCAAACTGAGTCAGCTTAGGGCGTTGTTAATTGGGACATCCGCTACCGAATATCGATAAAAACCCTAGCAAATCGGCAATGTTGACTGAGCCATTCAGATCGAAATCAGCCGTGCAGTACTCCTGACATCCGAACTCACCGAGGTAGATCAGAAGATCAGCCACGGAGATGGCTCCGTCAGAATTAAAATCGCCCGCGCATCCGACTTCTTCATCGCCTGCAATCAATCCATCGCAATTGTTATCCAATCCCTGCTCAGTTCCAGGAGCACCCGGATAAACCAAGGCCATTGCATCATTACAATCCGTAGAATCCGAAGTATATCCCTCCGGTTGGCTACACGCCAAAGTGGTAACATTATGGTCACCATAGCCGTCCCCGTCCACATCCGCATACCACAGCGTGCCCGCTGCAAGTGAAAAGTCGAATGATGCACTGACATGGTTCAAGGGTGAATCCAATTCAACTGTCAACGATTGGTCACCCATCTCTTCCGTTAAGCCAACAATCGTGCAAACAAAACTACCCGGACCATCCATTTGCCATTCAAAATCCATCAATTCCGCTCCAGCGGGTAAATCTGGGATGCTCAATTCAAAAGGTGCTAATAGACCAGATAATACTTCGACGAAAACGACCAAATTCTCTCCTTGGCAAATACAAGGATTGGCCACCTCAATATCAATAAATTGAGGTCGAACGATAAAAACACCTCCCTCAATTGAAGTTACCGCGACAATGCCCGATTCGAAATACGGATATGTTGACCAAGACCCGGAAGACTGAGCAGCATTGCTCATTGGATCTACGTCGAAATACCCGATTTCAGCCAATTCGCCTTCAGCAATATTGGTCAACGACAGCATGCGCAAGCCTGCACTGTAATTGGCCTGAAAAAGTAAGTTGCCGATAACGTATTGATTGTGGTCAATAGCCGCTAGTTCTGAAAAATGCTCACCAATGAGAATCGGATTCGTTAGATCTTGAACATCAAAAATCAATGTTCGCGTATTGATGCCTTGATTCAGCTCATCAAGTTCATCTCCGAGCAGTAAGTATTTATGATCCTCCGTCAACCAGCACTGGTGGGTGTATGAGTAATCATAATTGGTAATGCTCACTGTTCCAATATCACTAGGATCAGTGGTGTCGAGGATGGCAAGCTTGTTAGCGTTGGCTGCAAAAACGATGGACTTTCCAAAAAAGTCTGTGTGCGGTCCTTTATAAACCACCCCTTGCGCATCGTGTGTGTATCCGGCTTCGCCATAGTCCCCCACAAGCACAGGTGACGTTGGATTTGACAAATCGAATGCTACGATACCACCACCGACTAGATTTGTGCCAACTGCATAGAGCAATTCTGATGCTTGGTCGATGATCACATTGTGCGCATCTGAAAATGTTCCGAGCCACGTGGTAGGGTCCAAGGTCGTGGGGAAAATCGTTAAGTCCCGCAACTGATTCAAGTCCAATACTTGCAACCCATGCCCGCTGGCCTCAGAGACGACATAAACGTGATCGGCGTAGACCTTCATATCCCGCCAAGTACTCGACGACGTCTGCGTTGGCATGAAGGCTGCCAAGAAGGGTAATGTTGGATCACTCAAATCAACAATGGCAAGTCCTTGACGCTCTCCAACTAATGCATATTCTACACCTGTCAAAGGATCAGTCCAACCCCAAACATCATTCGCACCGGTACCATTGAGATCGGCGTTACTCATTGAAGATAATAAGGTCATACGATTACATGGGAATTCACCAGCAAAACCTCCCTCACAAAGCGTTTGACTAGATGCTATGACTGCAGCGAGTGAAAATATTGTTGAGATTATAAGGGCTATTGAGGCCTTTTGCAGGACGTTCATGATTCAGATAAAAATGCTATTCATGCCGTAATTAGTTATTATCTCAAAGTACAACAAAAAGCTACCTCAAGTTGTTTGAAACCCATGCAGAAATCCATTCTTATTACGGGCGGTACTGGATTGATTGGTGATGCAATCGTCAATTCTTTATTGGAGCAGAATCAGCCAGTGAAGGTGCTCACGCGAAAACCAAAAGTCAGTAAGAGCCCCCTGCTTGAGTATTTTAAGTGGAATCCGAATGCTATGGAAATCGATTCGAATGCATTCTCAGGTGTAAAAGCGATTATTCACCTAGCTGGTGCACCTGTCGCCCAACGTTGGACGGACCGAGCGAAAGCATCAATCCTAAATAGCCGTGTTCAAACGACAACATTGCTACGAGACGCCGTTACTTCATTACCGGAAGGCGATCGCCCAAGTTCATGCATAAGTGCGAGCGCTATTGGGATATATCCTACAGGATCATCATGGCTCAACGAAAAAAGCGAAGGAGCTAAAGGATTCTTGGCAGACGTTGTGCGCGCTTGGGAAGCTGGCGTGGCAGAACTGAATACACTCGGATTACGCACAGCACACTTAAGAATAGGCTTGGTGTTATCTCCGAACGGCGGCATGCTAGGTAAATTACTACCTGTTTTCAAAATGGGGCTAGGTTCTGCCGTAGGCAGTGGCCGACAATGGCAATCCTGGGTTCACGAAACTGATGTTCAACGTGCCTTTGAGTGGGCGCTTAATGAACCAGATGCTTCAGGGGCCTACAATGTGGTAGCTCCACAGCCTGTAAGCAACCAGGCTCTTAGCCAAGCAATTGCAGAAGCGTGCCAACGGCCGTTCTGGGCTCCTCGTGTTCCAGCCTTTGCCCTACAACTTGCCTACGGCGAAATGTCCTCCGTCGTATTGTCCTCCCAACGGGTGACATCCGAGCGAATCACGAAGGCTGGCTTTGCCTTCCAATTCACAAACGTCGACGCCGCCTTATCCGACTTGATATAAAAAAGCGGGCCAACCTGCAAGG
>DIHQ01000089.1:17581-17886 GCA_002420235.1 Flavobacteriales bacterium UBA5692 | reverse complement strand
CCGCTCCTAGTCAATCAGTCTGTTAATCAATCAACCAGAAACAGTCGTGTTGCGACACGATTTCCGTCTGCAATGCGCACAGCGTAGGAACCTGCATGCCAACCAGAGGTAGGAACGATTATTATCGTTTGCGTTGAAGTTGTTTCAAAAATTTTCCGGCCAGTTAATTCGAAAACCTCAATGCTCGCCCCTGCTTCCCAAGCCCCGCTGACCGTCAAGGTAGCACCGTGGACCGGATTAGGGTAAATATTCAACTCAAATGAGGCCAACTCACCAACTGCAGTAGTTGGTGGCAAAAGGACTGC
>DIHQ01000089.1:16952-17349 GCA_002420235.1 Flavobacteriales bacterium UBA5692 | reverse complement strand
CCAACAGCAGCTTCTAGTAAAGTATGGTCTTCGCTTTCTACGATGATATCCACAACTGTGGTTTCTTCAGGGAATTCCGGCATCAATACGGCGTCGATGACGTGAACCACACCGTTATCTGCCTCCAGATCAGCAACTGTGACTTGTGCATCATTGATGAAGACCCCCTCAGCGGTAATGCTGACCGTGATGTCGCCGCCTTGGAGCGTTTCAATCATTTGACCGTCACTTAAGTCAGCAGCATATGCTTCTGCGCCCACTACATGATAGAGAAGGATATCTCCAAGATTTGGCAAGGCTAATAATTCATCTGCAGTGATTTCTAGTGCTTCGGTCAAGGCCACAATTGCATCGTCCGTTGGGGCAAAAACTGTAAATGGACCTTCGCCACTCAAGG
>DIHQ01000089.1:4644-16631 GCA_002420235.1 Flavobacteriales bacterium UBA5692 | reverse complement strand
AACTAAACCAGCGGCACCAACAGCCGCCTCGAGCAAGGTGTGATTTTCGCTATTGACGATTACGTCGACAACCGTATTGGTTGCTGGTGTCGGTGGTAATAACATTGCGTCAATCACGTGCACGACACCGTTATCTGCTGCAATGTCAGCAACAGTAACCTGCGCATTATTGATGAATACACCTTCCGCTGTAATGCTGACCGAGAGGTCTTCTCCTAACAAAGTCTCAACCATTTGCCCATCGCTCAAATCTGCTGCGTAAGCAGCTGCTCCTACAACATGATATTGTAGAATTTCGCCTAGGTTAGGAAGTGCCAACAAATCCTCAGCGGATATTTCTAGCGCTTCAGTCAAAGAAATGATTGCCGCATCCGTTGGAGCAAAAACAGTAAATGGACCCTCTCCATTTAGAGCTTCAACTAAGCCTGCTGCTCCGACCGCCGCTTCAAGCAAAGTATGATCTTCGCTGTTCACGATTACATCAACTACCGTGTTATTTGCTTGAGCAGGGTTGACAGTGATAGTAGCTACCATACCATTCTCTGCATGCGAACCAATGGAACAATCGTAGTCGTACGACCCTTCAACGGTGAAGGTGTGTGTACCGATACATACACCATCCATATTTCCCGAAACAGCACCGGTGGAAAAAGTCTCAGGGTTATCCCAGTCTTCGCCAATTGTACTACTCACGCCATTGACGTCATGAAAACCACCGACATTGACCCAAACCACTGTTTGACCTACTTCAATTTCGAGTGCTGATGGTGCATATTGGTAATTAGATGCTTCTACAACGATGCCTTCAACGTTGCAAGGATTGTCCTGGGCAACCATCTGGTTTCCAGAAAAGAGGGCGATTAGCCCGATGAGGTAAAAAACTTTTTTCATTTCAACTAGTTATGACATGACAACCATGTGGAGTCCATAAGGTTCATACCTACTTCACTTTGATTACGAAAATTTTGTCAATACCTCTTCATGTACATTGGATGCGTCGGGACCTGCGGTTGGCGGACAACCGAGCCCTCCTAGCTGCTCTTAACCATGCCACGCACGATGATCGCGTTGCAATTGTTTTTATTTTCGACCGCAACATTCTGGGGCGATTGGAACAAAAGTCGGATCGCAGAGTTGCATTTCTGCATCGTGAGCTGCAAGCCATCAGCGTCCAACTGAAATCCCATGGTGGGACTTTATTGGTGGGATATGGAGATCCAAAAACCGTGTGGGCCGAATGGATGGAAAAATGGGAGTCACGGGGCATCAAACTAAAATCGGTACACGTAGGGCGCGACTATGAGCCATATGCTCAGCAGCGAGACCGCACCATGGTAGATTTTTTCTCCAACCGAGAGGTACTGATGAAAGGTGTCAAAGACAGCGTGATTTTTGAGAAAAACGAGGTGACAAAAGATGATGGAAAGCCCTACACTGTTTTTACCCCGTACAGTCGTAAATGGCGTAAGACCTTGGTAACCAAGGACTATGTCGAAGTTCCATCGATGGATATGGCGAAGAAGGCTTCCTGGCTGGAAGCACCTGATCACATAATACCTTCACTGAAAGAAATGGGGTTCAAAGAATGCCCCGAGTTGGACGAGTTAGTCCCATCGAAAAACATCAAATCAGACGTTTTGGATACCTATGGCATGAAAAGAGACTACCCCGCCATCCCAGGTACTTCTCGGCTCTCTCTTCACCTTCGTTTTGGAACCATCGGCATTCGCCAAGCCCTGCGCGCAGGACTTGAACACAGCGAAAAATGGACAACCGAACTGATTTGGCGAGATTTCTACCAGATGATTCTTTACCATTTCCCTCATTCCGCTACGGGGTCCTTTCGCCCGGCATACGATGCCATACCTTGGGAAAATAACGAAGTTCATTTTGCCGCGTGGTGCGAAGGTAAAACTGGCTACCCACTGGTGGACGCCGGCATGCGTGAACTCAATGCCACAGGTTTTATGCACAACCGTGTTCGCATGGTCGTAGCCTCTTTCTTGTGCAAACACTTACTTACGGACTGGCGCTGGGGAGAAAGGTATTTCGCAAGCAAACTTCTTGACTTTGACCTTGCATCGAACGTTGGAGGTTGGCAATGGGCCTCAGGATCTGGGTGCGATGCTGCTCCATACTTTCGCGTCTTTAATCCCACGTCTCAACTCGAAAAATTTGATAAGGACTTACGCTATGTGCGAAAATGGCTGCCAGAATACGGCTCCTCGGTCTATCCTGAGCCCATTGTTGAGCACAAAATCGCTCGACAGCGAGCAATTGACACTTACCAGTCAGTGTTGAAATCCATCGCGTAATTTAGCGCTATGGGCCCCTTGGAATCAGTACGCGTGTTGGAATTGGCAAGTGTACTTGCGGGCCCTTTAGCGGGCACAGCTTTGGCCGAGCGGGGTGCCAATGTCACCAAAGTGGAACATCCCCCGCACGGTGACGTTACCCGAAGTTGGAAAATGAAAAATGAGGACGTTGAAAATCCGTCTTCAGCCTACTACGAAAGTGCCAACGGAACCAAAAAAGTAGTCTGGCAAGACTTGGCTTCGACCTCCGGCCAGACCTGGATGGATGAAGCTCTTGCTTCGCACGATGTGCTCATTGAAAATTTCAAATGGTCTGATTTGACCAAATTTAACCTCCTGCCCGAGGACGTGGCCACCCGGCATCCCCACCTCATTCGTGTCCGCCTCGTCGGGTTCAACGAATCGCCTGAGCGTTTGGCATACGACGTCGTAGTTCAAGCGGAGACGGGCTTTATGAGCATGAATGGGTTTAACGACCGACCACCAATTCGCATGCCGGTAGCATTGATGGACGTTTTGGCTTCTCACCAAATCCGCATGGCCGTCATGGAAGGGCTTCTTGCTAGAGAACATGGCAAAAACGGATTTTTCGCGGAAGTATCTCTAGAAGGCAGCGGAATTACCGCCTTGGTCAACCAAGCAACCAACCAACTGGTCAATGGCCAAACGCCTGAGCGTAACGGCGGGCAACATCCCAACATTGCTCCGTATGGGGAGGTTTTGGAATGCGCGGATGGCCATGTGGTGCTCGCGATTGGTAACGACCGTCAGTTTGAAGGTTTATGTCACGTGCTCGGCGTCCCAAATCTTGCCACAGACGAGCGCTACCAAAGCAATCAACTGCGCGTCATGAACCGCGAAGCACTGATTTTGAAATTGAACCAAGCGGCTCGAGATTGGCATAAAATAATGTTGGAAAGAGCACTCCGCGATGCCGGGGCACCCGCTGGAGTTGTTCGCTCGCTTGATGAAGTTTTTGAAAAAAAGGACCACAAGTGGACGATACAAAATTCTTCTGGCGCTTCCCGCCCACGAGCTGTGGCCTACCACGTAGATTACTTCGATTGATTTCCTGCCATTCCGGGTCCGCACGCCAAAAACCAAGGATTAATCAAATCCTCACGATTGTAAGTCAAGGGCTCTTTTGACTCCCAATTCAGCACATCACAACCTGCGGCCAAACACACGGCGTGTCCTGCAGCCGTATCCCATTCCATGGTCGGGGCAAAACGCGGATAACAATCTGCCTCTCCGGCCGCCACCATGCACAACTTCAAAGAACTCCCCGTCGAAATGGTTTCAATTTGACCATAAATCCCCTTGAGCTCCTTGATGTAGTCATCTGTTGCTGAAGACATATGACTGCGGCTCACCACCACTGTGAAGGGACGGTTCTTAATCTCCGTGGGAATTGACAGCCCTGCACGAAGCCAGTCATCGGCGGACCAGCCATCTTCACCTCCAAGGACACGTGCTGCGTGGGCATCTTCTCCACCGGAGGAGCCCGTAAATAGCACTCGCTTAGCAGGAACATATACCACTCCCATGATAGGTATGCCGTTCTCGACCAACGCAATATTCACCGTAAATTCACCGTTGCGTTTTATGAACTCTTTGGTTCCATCGATTGGGTCGATGATCCAAAGCTTCGTCCAGCTGGCGCGTTCTGGATGGGAAATGGAGCGCCCTTCTTCTGAAAGGACCGGAATACCAGTGGATTCCAAGTGCTTTAAAATTGCTTGGTGCGAGGCTAAATCAGCACGGGTTAGTGGACTGCCATCACCTTTCAACTGAAGATTGAAATCTCCAGATGAGTAAATTTCCATAATGTGTTTACCGGCATCAAGCGCCGCTTCAACCGCAATATTGAGGAGGTTACGCATTGCTTAAGCCGGAATCTCAATGGCGACCGAATCACCAACGGCCACAGTCATCCGGGTCGATCGAAGCCACGGGTTAAGGGTTTTTAAAGCTTTGAGGTTGGACCCGTGGAATCGGGCAAAAGTGGAGAGGTCATCGATGGATGAATCAATCCAAATGGTGCGAGTATTGTAAGGAAGGTAGAACGCATCGGCTTGAATGGAAAACCCGAAGGATTCTGGGGCTTCAAAAATTGCTTTAATAGCGAGCAGGCGGTAAACGTATCGAGCAGTCTCTGAGTTGAGATGCAACTCCCAATAAGTCTGCACACCTTGTTCCTCGAGTTCGCGGCGAATTCCTGCCTTACCCATGTTGTAAGAAGCCGCTGCCAAAGCCCACGAGCCGAATTCCTCCCTCGCCTCAAGCAAGTAATTGCAAGCAGCATAAGTCGACTTCACGACGTGATAACGTTCATCAATTTCTTTTGTAATCCTCAAATCGTATTGGGGTGCAGTGCCCTTCATAAACTGCCAAAAGCCTGCAGCGCCTGCAGGAGAAACCACCTGCGATAGCCCACTTTCGATGATGGCTAGATACTTGAAATCATCCGGAATTCCTTTTTCGATGAGTATGGGCTCGATGACTGGAAACCACCTTGAAGCGCGTTTTAAGTAAAGCATGGTCGAGCTGTGGTGGTAGGTGTTCACGACCATTTCCCGGTCAAGTTGCTCCCTGACTCCAAAAGACTCAAGCGGCACCGATTCACCGGCAATATGGACGTTATTCGGTATTTCTGGGGCTTTATTTTGCGACCACACAAGCGCTTCGCCGACTGCCGTTTTTGGGTCGCCCGGGTCGGAAACTGAAAAGGAGAGCATCAGCACTCCAGCAATGAAAAAAGTCAGTTTCCAGATGAATCCCTTAGTTGAGCTGTTTGTGTCCATTGTTTCACGGCAATTTTAGGCGACGAAAACAACGAATTTACCCTACCGTAAATGGCCAATACAACTCTATTTCTGCTGCTTTTTATAACTTTTCCACACCCTTATGCAAAAGACCATCCGGCATTACTCAATGTAGGGGCATTGGCATCTTTTGACGAAAGAAACGGACCGCCCTGAGGCATGGTAAATTCTCGTGCACTCCACTCGATGCCAATTTCTGAGTCGTTCCAGCGTATCGTACCTTCTGACTCAGGATGGTAGAACGCGGTGCACCGGTATTCCACCACAGCCTGATCACTCAGGGCCATGAAGCCATGAGCAAATCCTGCCGGTATCCAAAGCTGGCATCCGTTCTCATCAGACAATTCACAGCCGTACCATTGGCCACGTGTCATGGACGAGGCGCGGATATCCACAGCCACGTCCATAATGCGACCTGATGCGCAACGAATAAGCTTACCTTGTGCGTACGGATTTCGCTGGAAATGCAAACCTCGTATCGTCCCCGCTTTGGAGATACTCAGGTTTTCTTGTACAAAATCAGCCGGGATATCCAGTTGCTTGTCCAATGATCCCCTACGCCAAGTTTCCCAAAACACACCGCGATCGTCACGAAATTGTCGAGGCGTCAATTTGACCAATCCGCTGAGAGGTAGTGCTTGAGTTTCCATTTCAATTGGGATTCACAATAAACGCATAAAAGAAAGTCAAAGTCGAAATCAACGAGGCTATGGGTGTCAAACTTTCTGTGGTTTCCCGAATGAGCTGCGGCATCGGCTCCACGTAAATGATGTCGTACGCCTGCACCACAGTATTCGCTGCTTCCAGTCCTTCAATGGTGGACAAGTCCATTTTGTAGATTTCATTACCATGTGGCGTGCGGCGGATGAGCTTGACTTTGGATGCGTTTGCACGGCTTCCAATTCCTCCTGACAGCGCAAGCACTTCAAGCATGGTGGTATTCATATTTTCAAGGGTCACAACCGATGCTTTCCCCGTCTCACCTGGAAAAA
The DNA here is from genome assembly GCA_002420235.1 of Flavobacteriales bacterium UBA5692. GTDB lineage: Bacteria > Bacteroidota > Bacteroidia > Flavobacteriales_D > Sanyastnellaceae > UA16. The sequence continues at coordinate 10,499 of DIHQ01000089.1, read as the reverse complement.
TATAGACACGGTTATTTAGGATACGTAAAATCACGAAGGGATCATTGTAAAAACTTGCATATGCTTCCTCCAAGAGACCTTCAGCCTCCTCAATTGTCAAGCCCTCGAGTCGGATGTTGCCGAGCTCAGGCAGCTCCACCAAGCCATCTGGCTTTACCAGATAGGTCACTCCACCCTGCTGGTTCAATGCGTTGTTCATTTGCTGATTGATAACTGCACTTCCTGTCCCTACTCCACCTGCAGTTATTTGATTCAGACGCTGACCTTTGTTCGAAAACAACCGAAACTGCAAGAGGTCGTTGGGTGCAATGCGATAACCAAGTGATTCCATTTCTTCTAATGGAGCAAAATCAAAGTCCTCTCCTGTTCTGAACATGATGTCACGGTTGATGGTGCAATTGCTCAAAGAGACAGCTAAGGCAAGGGTAAAAAGTGGTAAGCGCAGAGGCGCCTGAATGAAAACCATGAAGTCCTGTTGTGAGTGTTGGCCGAAAATACCAATGAAATCCCATCCATACTACCCCTCCCATCAAGAACGGTATCTTTGCGCCCATGCTGAAATCCAATACGCACACGTTGCGGGCGCTAGAACCGACCGACTGCGAATTTTTATTCCAATTGGAAAATGCATCGGATGAGTGGTGGGTCGGAGCGACCATAGCTCCACTGGGACGTGCGACCCTAGAGCAATATGCAAGCGGTCAACACGATTTATACCGAGATTTACAATTGAGGTTAATGATTTCAACCGCTCAAGACGCAACTGTTGGAACGGTAGACCTGTATCAGTACGATCCGCGAAATCGACGCGCAGGGGTAGGAATCGCCATACTGAATCGTTATCGGCGTCAAGGCCACGCACGATCAGGTCTTGCCCTTTTGCGCGAGTATGCCTTTCAACACCTGGGTCTACATCAATTGTGGGCAGAGATTCCAGCCTGTAATGCCGAAACAATTCAGCTCTTTACTTCAGAAGGATTTGAACAATCCGGGGACTTAAAGGATTGGATTTGGCGAGCACCACATTGGGAAGATGCAGTGCTGGTTCAAGCCTTTGGTAAACACAAATGAAAACTTCTACAAAAATTGGCGTGGGCCTTTTAGTAGCCGCTGGGGTCGCCACCGTTTACGGAAAGGCCAAGTATACCATGTGGAACCAACTTACAGGCCTCGACTCCAATTGGTGTATTGAATTGCCACCAGAAGGAAATCCACGCAATTACTTGGCAGAAAACTACCCGGATATCGCTGCAATCATTGATTGGCGTGGCTGGAGCGTATACCCGGGCAAATATTGCCAGATGGGGCAACAACCCGCCCATGTTCTTGCCCGTCGAATTGCCAGTGGTGAAAGGGAAGAAATTAACCTACCCGTCCCATCCAAACGAAGTGTCGCCGAAATTGCAAAAGTGCTCGCCCCGCGCATCTGGGCAGATAGCGCAGCCATCGCGGCGATACTCGGATCAGATAGCATGCGCTGGCAAATTGTGCCCAATACATACCGCGTGTATTGGGAAATGTCCGCAGAAGAATTAGCCACGCGGTTACGGATCGAAAGCACCGCATGGTGGAATTCGGAGCGACTTAAAAAAGCTTGGTCACATGGGCTTACGCCGCACGAAGTTGTCACGTTAGCCTCAATCGTTCAAGAAGAAACTGCTCATGCATCAGAAGCCCCTGTTGTGGCCGGGCTTTATCTGAATAGATTGAAAAAAAAGATGCTACTGCAAGCAGACCCCACCCTGAAATACGCCCTTGGAGATTGGTCCATTCAACGCTTGCTCGACGATGACAAAAAAGTAGACTCACCCTACAACACCTACAGAAATCCCGGTCTGCCTCCTGGTCCAATTCGCATTCCAGACTTGGTTTATTTAGAAGCGGTCTTGAACGCCGACCGACACAACTACTTCTATATGTGCGCCAGTCCTGACGGCTCTAGAACTCACGTCTTCGCCCGAACGTATAACCAGCATCTCCGCAACGCGCGGGCCTATCAGGGCATGCTAAATCGCGAACGAATTTATCGATAAACCCATGAGCGGAAGATGGATGAGGTTGACGCTTTGTGCGGCCTGTGCAGGAGTGACCGGAGCTTCATGGGGCCAAGTAATAGCACCCCGGGTGGCCATCGGGCAACGCCTAAGTGCACCGATTGACCTCAACGGTAACCTGGACGAGGACGCATGGCAAAGCATTCCTTCCCAAAGTGACTTCGAGCAATATTCGCCCAACCCTGGAGGCCAACCCAGCCAAAGGACCGAAGTCAAGTTTGGGTACGATGACAACGCACTCTACATCGGTGCGCGCATGTGGGATACGGCACCTGATTCTATCCTGCACCAGTTGAGCAAGCGTGATCGCACCGACAACACAGACGAATTTGGAATCTGGTTCAGCCCATTCAACGACGGATTGAATGCGATGCGCTTCCGAACAACTCCTGACGGGGTTCAAGTTGACGAACAAATCAGTCCCAATGGGGAAGACTCGTCGTGGGATGCCGTCTGGGACGTGGTGTGTAGTATTGATTCAGGAGGTTGGGTAGCTGAGTTCCGTATTCCTTGGATGGCATTCCGGTTTCCAGATAAGGCCGAACAACGCTGGGGTATGAATATGTACCGTGGAATCCGTAGGTTGCGAGAAGACGACGTTTGGAACCCAATGGATCCTACCCAACGGCTCTTAAACCAAGGGGGTGTTTTGGTTGGTATTGAAGGCATCTCCCCTCCTCCCCGCATCAGCTTGTTCCCGTACTTCAGCGCCTACCAAAACTGGGAAGGAAATATTGAATCGAATGCATACAATGGAGGCATGGACATGAAAATTGGCTTGGGCAACGCTTTCACGCTTGATATGACCCTGATTCCAGACTTCGGACAGGTGGTCACTGACAACCTCGTCCTCAACCTCTCTCCGTTCGAAATACGATTCAATGAAAATCGCCAGTTCTTCAAAGAGGGTACAGAACTCTTTAACAAAAACGGAACTTTTTACTCCCGGCGCATAGGAGAAGACGGCCGCCTGATAAACGCATCAAAAGTTTCAGGACGATTATCCAACGGCTTAGGGCTGGGATTACTGCAGGCCTTCGCCACAGTTGACGAGGACTCCACCCTCACCTCATACACAGTCGCTGTCGCAGATCAAAACTTGTCTAACAACGGGTATGTGACTTCGACTACCTCCATGGTCATACGAGAAGGCGCAGGATACGATGCTATAGTTCAATCCGGTAGCCTCGAATTGCGTAACCCAGAAAATACATGGAGCATTCAAGCCAGCGGCAGTATCAACCGCAAATTCGGGGCGAATGAAGAGCAAAACGATGAAGGACACACATATAGTCTTGAACTGAGCAAAATGGCGGGTAACTTGACCTTTGGTGTCGGCCACCTGTTAGAATCAGCCACCTACGACCCCAATGACCTTGGGTTCCTTCGAGCTCCCAATGAAATCGGCACATTCCTCAATGTCGATTATCGCATTTTCGAACCTCGGGGTAGGTGGAACCGAATCACCACATCATTTGATGCCTTCCTGAATCAAGTGGAAACTCCTCGTATGTTCAACAACGTATTTTTGTCCGCTTCTTGCCGCGCTACCACCCTTGCCTTCAATAGTTGGAACCTCGAATTGAACACCCAGCCAACCGACGGAAATAATGTTTTCGCTTCGCGAATTGATGGCTTAGTTTGGCGAGAACCAGCATGGCATAGCGTAAATGGATGGTACAGCAGCGACTACCGAAAGCGAATCGCGGTGGATATCGGATACTGGCATGCCGGGGGCAGAATGTACCGAGATTGGAAAGAAAACACGTATCGAATCGAACCTCGGGTCCGAATCAACGACCGCTTCATGGTTAGATATGTATGGAAAATCATTGACCGTCGCAACGAACGAGGTTGGACATTCCTCGATAACCTTGATAACGGAACGGAAGTCAGCATCTTTGGCAAGCGACGCAATCAAGAATACACGCAAGTGCTGAACATTAATTACATCTTCACTAATCGCATGAGCCTCAACACCCGGGTTCGCCATGCTTGGAGCCAAGTTCAGTATGAGGCACTTTATCCCTTGCTCGAAAATGGGACTATTTCGGAAACGCCATATTCAGTAAATGAAAATGCCAATCAGGAAGATTTGAACTTCAATGCGTGGAGCATTGACATGGTGTACCAATGGAGTTTTGCCCCAGGATCAGAATTGAATGTAGTTTGGAAAAATCAATTATTCCAAGAGACACGTCTTGGTGATTTTGAAAATTATACGCTACCCGATTCATACACGAGCAACTTCAATCAGATGGTTGAATCAGAATTTGTTAATAGCCTGTCAATAAGGATAATATCATTTATTGATTACAGTCGTTTAAAGCAAGGTTTGCGCGGTTTTGCAAAGTAAATAAGATCATCTTTCAAAGCGGACTGATCCACGCCAAACCACTTCATTTCCGACTTTATCCCATGAATGAATTTCTAACAATTGCGTCCTGCCAGTGGCATGCCTATCATCGGCCAATTGGTACCAAATGCGTTCCCGTTTAGGGTCCCATCGGAACAGTATCCATTCTCCATCCAAGGTCGCCTCCCAAGAATCGATTCCGGCCAATTCATCAGCCAAATTAAAACGTAATTCCCCAAAGTTTCGGACAACTAGTTCCCCTTCGGATGAAGTACGGTGACGGCGATGAGGACTAATAATCGGGGGCAAGGTATCCGCAGCCATGACAAAGTAACCTCCCGCCTTGGCGGTAAATTCAAATTCATTCGAAGAAGACCATGAGCCCACGATTGCTTCATCGATGTCCCCATCGCGATCGAGTCGAGTAACCAATGCATATGACCGCATCGAATCCGATATGGCACATGGAAGAGAAATGATCATAGGTTTTGCTGCCGGCACACTGCGGGAACCAATAATCCATATGTTTCCAAGCTCTTTCTTTCCCAACGGAAAATCAAAATCCTCGTAGAAAGTATTACGAGGAATGCGCACACGCGCACCGTCTTTTTCGATAATATGTTCGTTCTCGTATCGGTAAGCTGGAATATTACCCTTTTCTTTCGCAGCGCCCCATTCAATCACCCACTTGGTAGAGTGCTTGTTGCCGTGAACATCCCAAATCCGAATCTCCAGTTCAACTGGCAAAGAATCACCTCGCATCATTGCTCTGGTTACTTCACCTGCATCGTAAATGGGCAGACGGCTGCCAGACAGCCGGTGCATCCGATACGTCTGCTTTCCAGTCCGCTCCCATTCCGCATAGTACGCGTGGGCGTTCATATCACGGTTTACTGCGAAATCCAACGTATCCAACTCCCAAGCGTGTATGCATTCTTCATTCATCCAAAGCTCTGCTCGGAAAATACCACATCTGTTACTTGCTCCGTCCAAGCGGTCGAGAGCCTCAATGGCAAATCGGGCTTCACCTTCAATGCTTATTCCTGAAGTTTGCGGCTTTATAAGCTGAGGGCTTCTACTGCCGTTTACGCTGCCCCCATGAATGGGAAGCACCCATAATCCTGTCAGTTCTGGAGCTACCTCATCAGGAATGTCAAACCCCCAGAATAAGGGATTCACAGGTCGCTGTGTCATCGTTTCCCGAACTTCAAAATGAAGGTGTGGTCCAGCGCTTCCACCCGAATTTCCCGACCAAGCAATGGTATCACCTTGCTGGAATACAAAGGCCCTTTTGGGAGAATGGTCAATGGCAAATTGATGGTATTTATATTGCCGATCCCGTACCCACTGCTCTAGTCTAGGGGCGAACCGCTGAAGGTGTGCATAAACTGTTGTAATGCCATTAGTACCGGATAAGTAAAGTGCACGGCCATATCCAAAGGGTC
>DIHQ01000089.1:0-4349 GCA_002420235.1 Flavobacteriales bacterium UBA5692 | reverse complement strand
CGGCCATATCCAAAGGGTGAAACCTTAATGCGGGCTATGACGCCATCGTGTGCGGCGAGAACTGGAAATCCTTCACGCCCCTCGGTCTTAAAATCCAAGCCTGTATGGAAGTGATTTTCGCGCAACTCGCCAAAATTTCCAGCCAGAACTAAGGGAAGGTTCAGTGGAGCAGCCAACCCATCATGCCGTCCAAACCACGAAGCCGCATCGTTTTGTGCCGCTAAAATTTTAGGTGACCCCGTCGAAATGCAGGACCACAACAAAACCTTGCATAAACGAAAACAAAGGTTTTGAACGTTCATCAACATTGGGGTTGCAAAACTAACATATGAACAGAACTCCAACTTCTATGATTTGGTGCCTGCAATCTGTAAATTTGACGTGAACCCTCTACAATGTTCAATACGCCCTCCTCTCCTCCGAAAAAGCAAACCGCACAATCACAGATGGAGCAATTCATGCAACGAGTGCAGCAATTGATGGCGGCGTACGAAACCCAGAAAGCAACTTTGAGACGACTAGAAACGGAATTGAAGGCAGTTCAGATCGAAAACAAGAAGCTAGAATCTCAAATTAATGAGCGATTTCAAGTGGACGTTGGACAGTTGCAGTTGAACGTTTTGGAGGACTCAACCCCCACATTTTTACCCCAATCACATCAAACAAATCCCCCGAGCATTGACCGTCATACGGTCCAAGAGCTTTTGAGTGATATCGAGGAATGCATCGCAATCTTGGAATCTTAATGGAAACCGTTAGACTGAACATAGCTGGAAGGGAATACCCACTACGTGCACCTGGTACTCAGGTCGAAAACCTCAAGCGTGCGGCGGGAATCATTAACGCGAAGTTCAGCGAGTTCAAGGTCCAATTCAACGTGGAAGACCCTGTTGACTTGCTTGCCATGACCGCATTGCATTTGGCCACTGAAGGCCAATCAACAGTTCAAGAAACGGTAGCTGGCAGTGAATCCCTTTCAACAGCAAATCGCGAACGCATGGTCGAAATATCGAAACACTTAGAACGCCTGCTGGAAGTTTGATGCACATCAGCATCACATGTATAACGTATCTATTCTCATTGGAGCACTAGGTGGCTTGGTCGCAGGAGTCGGCATAGGCTACATGATTTTCAATCGCTTGCTCTCCAGCCAGAAAGCTCTGATCATTGCGAAAGCAGAGCAGCAAGGCGAGAACATCAAGGAAAAGAAAATCCGCCAAGCAAAAGATCGCTTTATCCAAATGAAGGAAAAGCACAACTCAGAGATTCGGGACCGCAATTCCAAAACCCAATCGAAAGAGGATAAAGTGCGCAATGAATCCAACAAATTAAAAAAAGAACAGGACCGCGTCAAGTCCAAGGAGCGATTGATAGACAAGGAACAAGAGAAGGTTCAACAACGCTTAGACGCACTCGAAAAAAAGGGACAAGACCTAGAAAAAGATCGCCTGCGTACTGTCAAGATGCTTGAAAAAACCAGCAACATGTCTGCCCTGGAGGCGCAAGAAGCACTTAAGGAGCAATTGATTGCCGACGCGAAAGGAATTGCCGCTTCTCAGGTCCAAAACATCCTTGACGATGCCAAGCAGACTGCCAACGAAGAAGCAAAAAAAATTGTCATTCAGACCATCCAGAGGGTAGCCACAGAGCACAGCATCGAGAATTCAGTGTCCGTCTTCAACATCTCCAATGACGATATAAAAGGGCGCATCATCGGTCGGGAAGGCCGGAACATCCGTGCACTCGAAGCTTCCACCGGAGTAGAGTTCATTGTCGACGACACCCCAGAAGCCATCATGTTGAGCTGCTTTGACCCTGTACGTCGCGAGATTGCGAGGCTATCCCTTCACCAATTAGTGACCGACGGACGTATTCACCCAGCGCGGATTGAGGAGGTGGTTGCCAAAGTGACCAACAAAATAGAAGAGGAAATCCTCGAAATTGGAAAGCGAACTTGCATCGACCTCGGCATCCATAATTTGAAAGGCGAATTAATGCGCATGGTTGGTCGTATGAAGCATAGGTCATCTTATGGACAAAACTTGCTGCAACACTCCCGCGAGGTCGCCAACTTATGCGCCACCATGGCTGCAGAACTTGGACTTGACACTAAAGCTGCGAAGCGCGCTGGTCTCTTGCACGACATCGGGAAGGTCAGCGATGAAGAAAGTGAATTACCCCACGCGCTGCTCGGAATGAAGATTGCCGAGCGCTGTGGTGAAAAGCCTGATGTACTAAATGCCATTGGTGCTCACCACGATGAAATTGAAATGACCACATTATTATCGCCGATTATCCAGGTCTGCGATGCCATCTCTGGGGCTCGTCCAGGAGCTCGTCGCGAAATGGTGGATGCGTACATCCAACGCCTTCGGGATCTTGAAAATCTAGCTCTCGAATTTCCAGGGGTCTCCAAATCCTATGCCATTCAAGCGGGACGAGAGCTACGCGTCATGGTCGAAAGCGATCAAGTATCCGACGAGCAAGCTGATCAGTTGTCTTGGGATCTTTCACAGCGCATAATGAACGAAATGACCTATCCCGGTCAAGTAAAAGTCACTGTCATTCGAGAAAAGCGATCAATAAGCATCGCCCGATAAACGCCCATGGAGCGACACACACCAGCTTTTGCGTCGTCCATCCGATGGCAATCTGCAAATGTGATAAGCCAGGTCTGCTTGCAGTTACTCTTCATAATGGTGCTGGCTCGGCTAATTTCCAAAGCCGACTTTGGTGTCATGTCGATTGCCCTTGTGGTAGTCGGATTTGTGGAAATTTTTGCTCAAATCGGTATCGGCCCTTCTCTCGTCCAGCGTAAAGATCTCCAAATAAGACACGTCCGAGCAGCGATGTATTTCTCCATCGGCTTAGGCTTGGCGTTTTTCGCTTTGATGTATTGTGCCGCGCCGCAAATCGGCATTTGGTTTAAAAGCGATGCGCTCGTGAATGTCCTGCGTTGGGTCGCGTTAAGTTTTATCCTTTCTAGCATAGCACTCACCCCGCGCAGCTTACTCGTGCGCCACATGGATTTCAAACGTTTGTTTACGGCAGCAATGATTGCCATGATTATTGGGAACCTTGGAATCGGATTGGGACTAGCTTACGCCGGATATGGTGTGTGGGCATACGTAGCCGCGTTACTCAGCCAAAATGCGATCTTGAGCATTTGCTTCTGGTGGATGAGGCCACGAGGCACGGAAAATCTATGGGGAATCTGGCGCTGGAATGATCTTCTTGATATGCTCGCCTACGGAGGGCGATCAACGATTTTCAATTGGTTCAATTACGCAGCTACTAAAGCTGACACTGTACTCGTGGGTGAATTCGCCCAGTCCAACCCCACTACTGGAGGGGGTTGGACTGCCACAGGGCTTTACGACCGCTCCGCACATTTGATGTCCCTTCCGATAACCATCCTTGGAAAACTTGGAGACAGCGTCCTGTTCAGTGGAATGTCCGCCCTACAAACCGAATTACAGGCCCTGCAGCGTGTCGTCTTTCGTGGCATTGAGCTTATCGCTTGGTTGGTAATTCCCATCAGTTTGGCCCTAGCGTGGTTCTCCTCAGAAGTGGCTGTACTACTTCTGGGTGCCGCATATGCAGATGCCGGTCCCATCGTTCGAATCCTGTTCATTGGCGTGGCCTTTCGCTCCCTTATCAAACTGGCAGACGCGGTGGTACGTGCCACCGACCAACTCGTACCGGCAATCGCAATTAAGATTGCTTATCTCACATTGCTCGTTTTAACCATCTACGCCAGTCTTCGCTCAGGTCATGGGCTCGAGGGCGTTGCATGGGCCGTGACGATTTGTACGATACTGCAATTCTTGGTCTTTTACACCTGGCTCGGAAGCGCACTAAAATGGAAACGCATGAAAGCGTTTCGTGCCACCGCCGTAGGGTGGCTTGGTGCTTCGATTGCGGCGCCCGGATACCTCGTTATCGACTTCTTGATGCCCGATTGGTCGCACAACGGTGTACATCGCTGGAGCCTTATCATAAAAATTCTACTTATTGCAATTTGGACGATGGTTGCCTTTATCGCTGTAGCAGTGCGTAATCCATCTGTCATTGACGGCGGAGACCTCAAAATTCGTGCGAAATGGACTGCATATTTACCCAAATGGCTCATCAAGCGTATCAAAAAATAGCATTTTCAGTCACTCTTGTGATATCCTTCTGGGTGAGTCCGAGTACTCAAGGAATGGCCATTACCCAATCCGATTATTCCGCTTTGGACAGCACGGCAGCCCACCCAACTCTCCGCATTCGCAGTTTCGCTGAAGTCAGCCTTGTTGATTCGGTCTTGCATGATTCACTGTGGGTGTGGATAGGACCGTGCGATGGGC
>DIHQ01000073.1 GCA_002420235.1 Flavobacteriales bacterium UBA5692 | reverse complement strand
GTAGACGTACCAACCAATCATGCAGCCAACGGTATTGATCCTTCTGTGTGGGGTTCGCTTTTGACATTTCCTGATTTTACTGCTATCGGGGACAGTGCGATTTGGATTTTGGCCGCAACCATTACCGTGGTAGCCAGTTTGGAAACCTTGCTATGTGTCGAAGCGACAGACAAACTTGATCCGGAGCAACGCGTGACACCAACCAATCGTGAATTGTTAGCTCAAGGCGTCGGAAATACCGTAAGCGGGTTGATTGGGGGATTGCCTATAACCCAGGTAATTGTTCGGTCATCCGCTAATATCCAAACTGGAAATGCCACTAAACTCAGTGCAATTCTACATGGGGTATGGCTGCTATTGTTCTTTTTGTTGGCGCCTACTTTGCTTACCTACATCCCACTTGGCAGCCTTGCAGCCATATTGTTTGTGGTCGGATACAAGTTAGCGAAGCCCGCTACTTTCAAGAGCGTTTACGCCAGTGGAATGAAACATTTCATCCCCTTTTTGGTGACCATTCTAGCCATTGTTTTTATAGACCTCTTGAAGGGATTGGGCATTGGGCTTGTCGTTGCGTTGGTTTGCGGTCGCCTCATGGTGGATAAAGAAGCGTAAAACCGGTTCTTGACTATGATTAAAAGTTTTGATCTAGCCAGAAAAGAAGTTTGCGTTTGTCTGTGTTTTTAATTCGGATTTCGTTTGTAATCCTTGGACGGACATCAATTTGGATAAGTTAGGGTAACGCATTACCATCGAATTAACATTAGGAGAATCCCAAAGAGATGAATTGCTCCAATTCACTTAAATTGAACGTCATAAGTCGATGTCTCTGTTTTCAAATGATTCCGTGCAAATTAACTCTTTGCCTTCTCTGGTAGAAGGAGAGTTCGAAGGGTTGCCAAGGAGGTATAGGACCCTGCGAGCGGCGGTCTATTTTGTTGTCATGCTTTTTGTTTTTGCCGCTATGGGAGTTTTGATGTGTTTTGAGTGGTGGCAGGAGGGCAGATTTGGATGGAGGGTGTGGGTGGCTTTGGGCACAGTAGTTGCTTTTGGTTCAATTTGGGCTATCGAGGAGATAAAAGGCTTCCCGATGCGAGGGGTGGTTGTGCGCGAACATGATTTGAGCTACAGATCGGGCTTTTTCAAACGAGAAACTGTGACCGTTCCATTTAACCGCATTCAGCACAGTGAGATTGCTCAAGGTCCTGTGGCCCGTGTTTTCAGTGTATGCACTTTGAAATTGTATACCGCAGGTCACTCAGGGGCCAACCTTAGTGTACCAGGTATGGATGTGGAGCGGGCTAAACGCCTGAGGCAACAATTGGATGAACGAGTCAGCCAATTATAGCATTGATGAGGAGCTGCAGCTTGAATCAATTCAATTCTCAGCCCGGCGACAGCACCCAACGGGCGTTCTGCAATACGTTGTTAAATACTCCTGGATGTTTATTCGCGGTTTCTGGCCTGTTTTGGCCGGCGCTGCTGTTTCCGATAATATTCGGGCTTACGGTGAGTGGATTGGATTAGTAATTTTCTTTGTTGCTTGCTTGAGTGCCCTGTTGCAGTATTGGATGTTTACGTTCCAGATTACCGATAATGCTTTGATTATTCGTCGTGGAGTCTTAGAACGAGAGCGCATAAATATTGCTTTTGAGCGCATCCAAATGGTCAATATTGAGCAATCAATTTGGCAACAAGCATTTGATGTGATGAGCCTCAAAGTGGATACGGCAGGGACGAGTGGCGCGGAAGTAGAGATTGCAGCACTTAAAGCGAAGGACGCCCAGATTCTGAAGGCAGTCTTGTCCTCTGGAGGAGTAAGAAGTGATGTGGTTGAAAACGAAAATGATGACATCACAGATGTCGAGCACTTGATTTCTCTTTCTTGGGGTCGGTTGTTCAAGGTTGGCTTGACGCAAAATCACTTGCGCAATGCCCTCATTGTTTTCGGTTCAGCCGTTGCATTTGCAGAACCGCTTGAAGGTATTTTGATTAGCTGGCTCTCTGATGTCCCCATGTTTACGTGGGTCGTATTGAAATTCTTTTGGGTACTTTTAATTCCATTTTTCGCTGTTGGCATTGTCTTCATTGGTATTCTCTTTTCGCTCGTTGCTGCTGTGTTGCGCTACTACAATCTGCAGGTTTGTGCTAAAGATGAAGGGTTGGAATTGAGAGGAGGGCTGCTCAAAAAGTTTGAGTTTAAAATCCCACTTCATAAAGTACAAATGCTCGAAGGCAACAGCAGTCTGCTTCAACGTTTTGTGGGTTTTGAAACGTTCAGAATTCACCAAGCTCGGGCTCAGTCAGATGCATCTCAGGGATCTGTCAGTATGGCAATCCCGGGTTTGGAGCAGGATCACGTCGGACGGTTGAATTCCATGCTCTTTCCTCCGATTTCTGGGAGGATAGAGACGATTCGGCCACACCCTATTTTCCTGATTCGCATGCTGATTTTTAGGTTTGCCTTATTGACTGCGGTGTTGGTTTGGGGTACACATTGGATGCAATTTATCGGATGTATTTGGGGCATGTGGTTGCTATTGGCAGCGATTTATCAATACCGAGGTGTCCAGCTGACTGTATCTGACGAGCAGCTGCTGATGCGCACGGGTTGGCTTCGAAAAAAGCGCATTCGAACCGAGCTGAGAAAAGCGCAGCGAGTCGTAATCACTGAGAGTTGGTTTATGCGTCGACGGGGGTTGGCCCATGCTCGCATTTACACGGCAGCTGGCCCAGTTGTGGCCCGTTATATTCCGAAGAAAATAGCTACTCAATTGCGCGACTTAATCCTCTTTAGGGTTGAGTCAAGCAATCGACGGTGGATGTGATTAATCCTTGAATACGGTTTTTCGATGTTTTTGAGGTTTGCGGGAATTTTTGTCCTAACCTCAACGCAATTTGATCAGGTTCCGATTCAGGCTGCTTTTTGGAGGGTATGATGGACGAATCATTTAGGTCAAATTTTTTATTGAATGAATGTTCGTATCCGATGAAACGTTTTGTTCATGATTGCCGTATAAACAAGTGCATGAATAGAAATTTAAATACTTTGCTGGTTTTCGGGCGATTGCTATTCATGACTTTAAGCTTGGTCGGATCATTTAGCATTTGGACTTTGAGCGCCCAAGACTGCCTCGAGACGTGCGAATGCCACCCGCTTAGCCTAGGGTTTGAAGTGGAAGTTGCTGATGAGACGGGTTGTGCCCCGTTTACCACTTCTTTGAATCATTTGTTGACAGATTCAGCTGCAGCGGGCTGTTCATTTTATTGGCAGGTATCTGGTGGAGACTTTACTTGGACCGCTGGGACCTCTGCTGCATCTGAATCCCCGACCATTCAATTTCTTGAATCGGGTGTTTATCAATTTGAATTGACCGCTGTGGATACAGCAGGCTTTGGATGCTCGGGGACTTCAAGTGTTGCATCTTTTGTTGTTGCGGGTACTCCTGAAGTCATGATTTCTGAAGTGCCGGAATTGTGTGCCGGAGAAGAAGGAATCGTGCAGGTACTTGTCAATCCAGGGAACACGGCGTTAACGGCCTTCGCTTGGGGAGCAAATGAAACTTGGGATACCTTAAGCTTCCCAGCTCCGCTAGTCCAATCTTTCGAAAATTCTGGATTCAATGAAGTAGTAGCGTGGGCATCCAATTCGTGCGGTACGAATGCCGATACGGTTCTGGTGACGGTTTACCCGACCCCGGCATTGTCAGTAAGCTCATCGCACTCTTGGTACTGCTTGGGTTCCTATGTGGACTTCGTTGCCGACGGCGATGGGGTATTCACGTGGAGTTCAAATTCGGAGCTGATACAAGGTGGTCAGCTTAGCGACTCCACGGCGCGTTACACTGTTGGGTCCCAGGTGACAGGATCTGTCAACACCACGGTGAATCACGGAGGTAAACAGTGTTATTCCAGTGCTGGATTCAATGCTTATGGCTTCTTTGTGCCTTCGGTATCTATTGCAGCAGAGGAATTGGCTTGCGCTGGAAACCCTGTTGATCTGCAGGCCGACATAGCATCGTATGGTTGGGACACCTCTGTTGAATGGCTTGTTGATAGCGTTCCTGCGGACACCTCATGGATATCTACGGCTTCCTCTTCGACGTCAACTGATTTCATATGGGATGGAGAGGACTTACCTGGATTTTATACCGTAGAGGCTGTGTTAGCCTTCGATCCTTATCCCGAATGGCTTCCCAACTATGGGTGTACTGATACCGTCGCTCACGTAATTGAAGTTGTCCCATTGCCTTCTATTGAAGCGCCAGCAACGTGGGCAGGCTGTGATCAATTGATTGAGGAAGATTTTCCCGCGGTTTTACCCGAAGGTGGTTGGTGGACTTCTGTCGATGGAACCGTTTTGGACCAATGGGTGCCAGGTGCTTTTGGGCTGGGTGAGCACGAAGTGATTTATACCTACGAAGATTCCTACGGGTGTCAATCTTTTGACTCTATTTTGCTTCAGGTCGAAATGCCTGTTTTGGTTTCAGCTGGTGCTGATACCGCATTATGTGGAAGCACGGAGTTGGCTACTTTGGAAATTGCTGAGGAAGGCGGTTATTGGACCGGACCGGGCGTCACCAACGGTTACATGGGTGTAATAGACATTGCAGAATTAGCTCCGGGTCAGTTTGATTTGGTGTACCACTTAGGTGAAGGTTCGTGTGCAACATCGGACACTGTAGTTTGGGAGATTCTTGAAAACCCGACGGCGATCCTTTCGACAGAAGGGAGCATCGCCTGCGATGGAGACACTGTATGGCTGGAGGCATTTATTGGAGGAGGCGCAGTCGCAGCTTCGAGTGATTATGTGTATGCGTGGTCTAGCCAAGTGGAGTTTGATTCGAGTGGATCGACGTTTTTCATAGCCGATGCCAGTGTATCATTGGAGACCATTGAATTGGTTGTGACAGATGACGCTGGATGCACTGATAATGCTATCGCGGTCGTCTCTCCTGTTTCACTTCCAGATGCCGTTGCGCCTATTTTAGAGCCTACCTGCAATCAAAATTTTGACACTGCATTGCCTTCTGTCGATGGCCAGTCAGGTGAGTGGAGTGGACCTGGTGTAAGCCAAGGGACCAATATCTTCAATCCAATGGAGATTGGTGAGGGACAGATTGAACTGGTGTACACAGTTACAAGTGCCTTGGGTTGTATAAATTCAGATACAGCGTTAATGGAGGTTTTGGCTCCTCCTTTTATTTCTGCCGGACCATCTATGTCTGTATGTGCAAATGCACAGTCATTTGAAATGGTGGGATTTGAGCCCGCTGGCGGCACGTGGGCAGGAGGTGTTGGGTCAGTCGAGGGGCAAGGAATCTTTGATCCGATTTCATCTGGTGTCGGGATGCACGCACTTACGTACTCATTAGGTGAGGAATCATGCTTGGTCGTTGACAGTATGACCATCGAAGTAACAGCTTTACCCATTCTTATTACTTCCGAAGCTCAAGTGATATGCGCAGGAGACACAGCTTTTGGCTTTGTGGCGGTTGAAGGGACATCAGATTATGGCGCGTACAGTTTTACATGGGATGCGCCTTTCACATTAGGTGGTGATGCCCCATGGGAATTGAGTTCGGGACCGTGGAGTGTTCCCGGTCCGGTATCGGCATCGGTGGTCGTTACAGATTCCTTGGGGTGCGAAGTCACGGCTGAATTGCAATGGGACGTTCAGGAGCTTCCGGATATCCACCTTCCGCCGTCATGGGCTGTTTGTGCCAATGAAGGGGCTGTGGAACTTCCGGTGGTAATTCCGGATAATGGAGTCTGGTCGGGCACTGGCGTAGAAACAGGTCTTTTCAATTCCTCTGACACTGCAGCAGGAACGCATGTTTTGACGTACGCGGTTGTTGATGAATCAGGATGTGAAAATGAAGCAACACTTCCAGTAGAAATTGTTGAACCGATTGACTTTGACTTGGGTTCAAAAATTCACACTTGTGAGAATCAAGGCTTAGAATACCTTCCAACACCAATTGATTTGATTGGATTTTGGGAGGGGTCTGGAATAAGTCCTGAAGCTCCAGATGCCGTGGATTTGAATCTAGTCTCACCAGGCGAATATGCCTATGTCTTCACTCATACAGGTGAAGTGTGCACGATTTCATCAGATATTGAATTGGAGGTGCATGCGAAACCCGAAGTCTCGGTAATTTCTTCGAATGACGTTTGTCCCGATTCTTTGCTTATTCTCGAAGTTGCCACAGTTGCAACGGATTTGCCTCTTCAGCTCGAATGGTCAATCGATGATGTTGCCGTACCAGGTGACACCACCGTCCTGAGTGTTCTATGGCCTAGCGCTGGTACGCACAGTGTTTTGGTCAACGCTATTGACGACTGGGGCTGTTTTGCTTCACTTGATTGGAGTGTGGAGGTCCTTGAACAAGCGCAAGTAGATGTCGGGTCATCTTTAACCGTTTGTAACCAAGCCGTGCCCATTGATTTATCAATTTATGCAGCGTCTTTGGAGCCGGGGTCATGGAATTACACGGGAATTGGAAACGCCGGTAATGCTATTGATTCACTACATCACCTTCACCCGGAATCATTGGATCCCGGATCGTATGAAGTGCTTTGCGAATTTGTACCGGTAGAGGGGTGCAGCACTCTTGATACCATAGCGCTTATCGTGGAAGTGCCGTATCAAGTTCAAGCGGGTTCGGATACCGCGGTTTGTGCATCCAATGATGTAATCGAGCTTGCGGTTGTAGATGGTTCGGTGGATGTGATTTGGTCAACGATTAATGCACCCATAACTGCTGTGTTGAATGCAACTATGGGCCTCATTGATCTTTCGGAATTGGGGGTTGGAACACATAATTTCATGGTTACGGCAGGAACCGGTTCATGTGTAACAAGCGATACCTTACTCGTTGACGTCATACCAGGTCCTGAATTGGATTTTTCAGGCACAGCCTCATCAGGATGTGTAGAGTCTGAACTTTTATTGGCTGTCAATGCTATCAATGCTAACGCGGTGGCATGGAATTGGAATGATCAATCCGTTTATTCGGATTCTTTATTCTTCTCGGCTACCGAGGCGGGTACATCTGAATTTGAGGTGTTCGCATTCGATACCGAATTAGGATGTGGCTCAAGTGCGTTTTGGTCAGTGACTATTTATGATGAACCTTCATTTGACATTGTATCAGATGTTGATGAAGGTTGTAGTCCCTTGCATCTCACCCTCTCTATTGAGGGTTTCGATGAGGATTCACAATGGGAGTGGTTATTGAATGGAGTGCAGGTCAGCAATGAGGAAACATTTGATTCCATTTTTGAAACATCTGGGACCGTAAGCACGGCAATCATCGGTTTAAGCTCAGTGGATGGTAATGGTTGTTCAGGATTTACGAGCAAAGAAATTGAAGTTTGGCCCGTAACAAATTCGAATATTTCGCTGCAAGAAGAGGTCGTATGTGGTTTTCCAGCAAATGTTCAGGCCTATTCAGATTCGAATGAAGAGGTTGCGGTTTATTGGAATGTGAATGACGAATTGGTGTCAATGGGTGACACGGCTTCTTTACCCATTCTTAGTCTTGGTTGGCATTCGGTTGAAGCGGTAATTACGAATGCATGGGGATGCTCTTATACGGCGACAGACTCTATTGAATCCCTTACACTTCCCTCAGCTTTTTTAAGTGCCGATCCGATGATGGGTTGTGGGCCGCTTGAGGTGCAATTAAACCTCGCCTATGAAGCAGTCCAACCAACGTTGAGTTTATTGCACGAAGGGTCGATTGCAGCCCTATCCTTAGAAGATTCCATTTTGGTCTTGAATCAACCAGGTGCTTATCAGGTGATGTTGCATATTATTGACGATTATGGGTGCGAAAACACTGTTATTTTGGACGACAGCATCACAGTTTTTCCAAGTCCATGGGTTGATTTCGAATCCAATCCTTACGCGGGAACATTTGAAAGCCCTGATCCCTTAAATAGCACATGGTCGTTTGAAAACTTGTCGGATGCAGGTGAAGCGCTATGGGATTTTGGCGATGGAACACTTTCAACGATTTGGGATGGAGCACATACATACGAACATCCCGGGACATATGCTGTGAATGTTATGGTCGTTAATGCATATGGCTGTGAGGGTGAGGCCAGCATGGAGATTGCCGTTGAGGAAAACCTACAGGTTTTTGTGCCTAATGCTTTTACTCCGCCAAGCAATGGCTATTCAGATGGAGTGAACGACGGCTGGCGACCTGAAATTTCTGCCCCAGAATTGGTGGATGGTTATTGGTTGCGTTTGTTCAACCGCAACGGGCAGCTTATTTGGGAATCTCATGATGCCGAGGAGTATTGGATTGGACAGGGTGGTCAGGAGAGTGCGTTTTTCGGAATGAATGACACCTATGTGTGGGTGCTTCAATTGGAATCGCGAGCGCAGCGACCAGCCCAGCGACAATGGCGCGGCCACGTGACCCTCATTCGGTAACTACAAAACGAACGGCTCTGCCGCCGTCAATACGCGCTACATAGGTTCCGGCCGTCCATTCAGAGACCTCTAAGATGCCGTTTTCGAATTGCACCGCCGGCAGCTTCACGCCGAATGCATTCCACACTTCAATTTCTTGGGCATTATCCCATGCAATATGGTCTCGTGTTGGGTTTGGATAGCCAATGCCATTGGTTGCTGTAGGTGTAGGAACTCCTAACATTGCATCTCGAATGTAGATGTCCTCAACAGATTCGAGGGTTTCGTCTACCATGCTCCAAAATTCACATGGTAGCGTACCGTCCCAATTGGGGTCGGGGTCAATCAATACTGTAAATCTTTCTCCGGGGTAAATTTCTAAAGTAGTTGGCTCAAATGGATCGGGAATTGGTCGTCCATCGCTCATGTAGCAAGTGGCATTTAACTCCGGTGGAAATTGACAGACGATGCGACTGTAAGCCATGGATCCGAGTCGGAGTGCAAGCGGCTGGCCGGGCTCAAAATAAATGATGTGTTCCGGAGCCTCAAGCTGGCTGCCAGATTTGCCGTTGATCATGAAGATGTCGGGTCTGATTTCATGAAAAGGATAAGAGCCGACTGGATCCAAGTTCGTAGCAACCTCTATATCGCTGAAGAGCAGGGGAATATCTTGTGCATAAGATGGCCCTCCATCGTGTAGAGTGAAGTCAGGTCGTGTAATCAATACCATGCCGTACATGCCCATGGTCAAGTGTAACGTCGTCGTTACATGGCAATGATAGAGAAAGGTTCCGGGGTGGTTGGCATTAAAAGAATACGTAGCCTCTTCGCCGGTCGTGACTAAGAAACTTGTTCCGGGTACTCCATCGTTTGCTTGGTCGACATCCAGGCCATGCAAATGGATGGTGTGGCTTTCAGGACTAGGATTCGTAAAATTTAGATTCACAGATTCACCCTCGGTATAGGTAAGCAGGGGGGCGGGAAGGGTAATAAATCCATCGCTTACCCAACCGTAGCCCCATATCGGCACTGGTGTTCCATCCGGAAGAAATGTGTAGCCCTCCATACCTGAAAACAACTGTGGGGGCAGCTGCTGGGCTCTAATGGAAGTTGAAGCGAGCAACGTGCCTAGAAGAGCCACGCAGAAAAAGTACCTTGAGGTTCTCCCATAGTCTTGGATGATGAAACTCAGGGTTAGATTTGTCATCGATGGAAAAGAAAGCTTGGCTATCAATCATGGATGTGGGTGTCAGAAATGTGCTGAAACGGTTGCAAGAGGAAGAGGTGGCACTCCAAGAAAGCCGCCAGGCAGACACCAAAAGTTCGGCTGGTGATAAACACGAGACGGCTCGCGCCATGATTGACCAAGAATTGCAGCGGTTGAACCATCAAAAGGATAAGACCTTACGCGATCAGGCAGAATTACAAAAAATAACGAATTCGGCATGTGACAGGGCCGAACGTGGCGCAGCAGTTGAAACCGATCGCATTATTTACTTCATTTCAATTTCTTTCGGTAAGCTGCCCGTGAAGGATTCTAAACCGGTTTATGCCCTTTCACCGGTTTCGCCAGCCGCTCAGGCAATGATTGGGAAACAAGCAGGAGAGGCCTTCGAAGTGAATGGTTTAAAGCAAGTCATTTTGGCGGTCTATTGAAACTGAGCAAAGTGCTCAAGGGTCAATTCGTTACTCGCGGCAGCTTGTGCAGCGATGCGGTGGAATCCTACGGACTTGGGTTCATCGGGAAACAAGATGAATCCGTTTTCATCGAATCGAATGCCCTCCAACTGAAGCCGAACGCCGATTACTAGCTGATTGGATTTTAGGACCAAGGAGTCCGCAAACCAAGCCTTTTCGATATTGGCTTCAGGCCAATTCACCTCAGCGGGTTTTTTGTGAATCCAATCTCCGACATCCACTAGTTGGCCGCCATCGTCAATCCATTTCCAGCGCAGAATTCCTTTTGTATCGTCGAATTCTTCACCAAGTTTTATCACGTAATGCGAAAAGGCGGGCACATCAATCGTGAACGAATCAGATTGCAGTGTATCGCCTCGGATATCCAGTAATGATACCCTGAGTTCGCTGTTGTCGATGGCTTTGAGGTTATCATTGAAGGCATAAAGCGTCTCCCCTAAATGTCCATGAGCACGCTGGACGCAGCGGGTTTTGTTGGCGTGCTTAACTGCGTAATGCGCCAATTTCCAATGACCGTAGTAATCTACTGTTGACCAGGAGACGGCCGGCCATACGTCGCTCAGTTGCCAGTACAGGGAGCCAGCAAAGCGACCGTCGCTCGTGCGGTGACGTTCAAGTGCTTCGCGTAAACCTAATGCCTGAGCAAATTGGGTGAGATAAATCCACCGATCAAGTAGCGTGTGATCTGGATCCTCTGCTGCGGGATCAGCGGCATACCGTTTCGCATAAATGCGCATCATACCCCAACCGTCTAATCCGGGTTTCAACCAATCCATTTTGGATCGCTGCCTGAATTGCAGTGCCTCATCCGCAAATGCATCAATGCCCGCCTTTGATAGCGTTGAAGCATCTGGTAAACTTTGCAAACCGTACTCGCTAACGAACCGTCCGCCATGTGTCGAGAAGTAATCGAAATCAAGCGTATCGAACCACACGCGCCACGCATGCACGTCACCAGAAGGCAAGCCTGGCCGGGCCAATGAGTCTGTAGAAGGTGACGATGGCCAATAAGCTGTATTCGATTCGCTGGATACGACCGATGGTAAAACCTCATGAAACACTGCATCATAAGCCTGCTCTGTCGCGACAGAATCGGCACCGTGCAGGTCAAAAGCATCAGGCCATCCCCAATCGTTCCATGCCTTTTGCGATTCATTATTTCCGCACCACATTGCTAGTGACGGCCGGTGACGCAGGCGTCTCACTTGGTGCAATGCCTCGGCATTGACATTGTTGAGGTAAGCAGAATCTCCAGGCACCATGGCGCAAGCAAACATGAAGTCTTGCCAAACGAGCAGCCCGGTGGAATCGCAGAAATCATAAAATTGGTCGCTGGGGTAAGAGGCTCCCCCCCATACCCGCACCATGTTCATATTAGCATCGACAGCACTTTGAAGCATTAACAACTCACTTTCGCTGCAGCGGAATGAGAAAAAATCAGATGGTATGACGTTTGCCCCGCGGGCGTGAAGCGGAATGCCATTTACGTGACACTCGAAAGAATACCCCCATTGGTCCCGTTCGCGGATCCACTCTAAAGTCCGAAGTCCAATTTTCCACTCAATTGATTGATAAGTCGACGATTCAGGTGACCATATAAGTGTATACAGCGGCTGCTCACCCATACCTCTTGGCCACCATAGTACTGGCGATGAGATGTTGAAGGATTTGCTTCTTGCGTCCATGCTGAGCGAATCACGGATGCCATCTGGGTGGCACAGAATCCAGGTTCCCGCCGGCCAATGATTTTCCGGTTCGAATGAGATAACCGAGGCACCGTCTAGTTTGAATTCGGTTTGAATTCGATTTGCTGAGGCCTGAGGTTGTTGCGCGGGCAAAATATAAACGGGTCCAGAAATTCCCGCCGATACCAAACGCGGCCCCCAATCCCAACCGAAATGATAGTAAGGCTTGCGTGTCACACTGCTTGTCTGTTCGCCAATTGGTTTCATTTCATTGCTCACGGGAACGTGGCGTGGTTGCTTATCCAAAACGGTTTGACCACGATTTACCGGCGAATGCAGAGTCACTTCGATCTCCCAAGTATCGCAATTCATTGGTAATGCGATTTCATAAGCACGGTGGGCATTGTCTGTTTTCAATAGGCAGGAATCATTGACCAAAATAGTTGCGTAGGTGTCTAATCCTTCGAATCGGAGCACCGATTTGGCCGCATGACTGGAGGTCAATACGGAGGTGCGATAAACCCAATTTTCATTTTCTATCCACTGCAATCCATGTTCATTGGTCCCAAAAAATGGATCGGGTACACGTTTGTGGTGAAGGAGGTCAATCATTGCATCTCCTGGGACTTGCACAGGTAACCATTCATTCGTGTGCGGCAGGTGAAGTTCCCAATCACTAATGCACATACTTGGATCGGGCAATTCCGAGCCGCAATTGCAAAGGAAAAATATGGCGGCCGCGACGAGTGGTCGGATGCCAAGGGAAGGTTCAGACGGAGTGAGTGATTTCTTTCTATGGGATGCCATCTTGCAGTCCTCCAAGATAGAAAACTACCCTCCAAACAGCATGAAAAAAATGGCATTCAATCCGTGTATCATCTCAAATTAAACATCTATCTTGGTAGCCTGTCGGCCGAGCAATGAACCCGGCGTTAACGCACCGAAGGAAACGCGCTCACAACAAGTGAAAATTCTTACCAAATTGTATTGCCCTATCTGGGCTGGAGCCTTCTTTTTGCTCTTGGGGTCCTGCCAAAGCGATGTAGCAACTGATAGGGATAGAAGAAACGCCTTCATCGATTCGCTCGTGACATCCATGAGCTTGGAAGCGAAGGTTGGCGAAATGACCCAGCTCACATTGGGAACCATCCTACAGAAGAAGAACAAGCAAATTATCGAACCTCAGCACCTCGATTCAACCCGAGCAGCCGATGCGTTGGTGAACTATCAAGTTGGTAGCATTCTCAATTGTGGAAACCATGCACACACGCCTGCTAAATGGAATGAGTTTATCACGGAAATCCAGGAGCATGCAGAGCGGAAAGAAACGCAGATTCCTGTACTCTACGGTATTGACGCCATTCATGGGCCTACGTATACGGCAGATGCTGTGCTAGGTCCGCAACAAATTGGATTGGCGGCCACTTGGAATGAATCGCTCGTTCGAGAGAATGCAGCTGCCACCGCTGAACAAGTAGCAGCGTGCGGAATTCCTTGGAATTTTTCTCCTGTACTTGATTTGGGACGTGATCCACGATGGCCACGTTTTTGGGAAACTTTTGGAGAGGATCCTTTGCTCGCCTCACGCCTCGGAGTGGCAATGGTGGAAGGTTACCAAAATGGTGACGTAAAGTTTGCCGCAACCTTGAAGCATTTCTTAGGCTACGGGTTCTCCTTGTCAGGTAAGGACAGAACGCCCGCTTGGATTCCCGAGCGGGAATTGCGGGAATATTTCCTACCGTCCTTTAAGGCGGCTATTGATGCCGGTGCAATGGCTGTTATGATAAACAGTGGAGAAATTAACGGAATACCTGTGCACTCTAATTCCTACTTGCTTACAGATTTGTTGAGGGAGGAATTGGGATTTGAGGGTGTCGTAGTTTCCGACTGGGAAGACATCCGCTACCTGTTTACGCGGCACATGGTGGCAGAAGATTACAAAGAAGCAACTCGCATAGCCGTTGAGGCGGGAATTGACATGAGCATGGTGCCACTCGATTTTGGTTTCAGCGAAGCATTGGTAGAATTGGTTAGTGATGGCACCATCACTGAGCAGCGTATTGATGTCTCTGTTCGCCGAATTTTAAAAATGAAGTGGGATCTCGGCTTATTTGAAACGGGCGGTATACCTCCCGCGCTTGAGCTCTATCCGAAAACATCGAAATTTGAAAAAGTAGCCGCACAAGCAGCCTTGGAATCCATCACTTTACTAAAGAACGAGGGTCAGAATTTGGTCGATGCAAATCAGCCTATTTTGCCGATTGGCAGCACGGGCAAAGTTTTCGTAACAGGACCAACAGCACATAGCCTTAACGCCTTAAATGGCGGGTGGACTGGTACTTGGCAAGGAACTGATACGTTATATAACACACCCAATCGTCCGCATCTTACAAGAGCATTGGAAGAGCAATTTGGTTCAAATCAAATTATTGATTTTCAATTGGATCAGGATTTTACGGCTGACGATGTGCAGATGGTTGCCCGGGAGATTCAGGCGACACGTCCTTCATGTGTGATTCTAGCTTTGGGTGAAATGCCCTACACAGAATTTATGGGTAACGATGAGGACCTGAGTCTTTTCAAAAACCAGAAAGAACTGGTGCGCGCAGTCCACAAGCTTGAGGTGCCTATTATCGGGGTTTTCATCGAGGGTCGTCCTCGCACCTTCAGCGACATCGAGCCGCTGATGGATGCTATTGTGATGGCATATTTGCCGGGAGATTATGGTGGAGAGGCCATTGCTAAAGTTTTGGATGGTTCGTACAATCCAAGCGGTCGATTGCCTTTTACTTGGCCACGGCATCCCTCTTCCCATATGACTTACGATTACAAGCATGCGGAGATCGCAGCTTCGGATCCTTCCGAAGGCTTTAATCCACAATACTCTTTTGGACATGGCTTGAGTTACACGACTATAGAATACAGCAATTTTTCACTGTTGGATTCAATCTTCAGTGTGGGCGACACCATCCGCGGAGCCATCGATATTACTAATTTAGGTGGGCGTACGGCCAATGAACTGGTGCTCGTCTTTTCACAAGACCGCGTGGCATCAATTACGCCAAGCGTTCAACGATTGCGTGGCTTCGAACGTGTTTTTGTTCGACCTGGTGAGACGGTTCGGCATAAAATAAAAATACCAGTTAGTACCTTGTCTTTTGTACACATGGACCTCGATGACCGTGTGGAGTCAGGCGCCTTTACTTTAACTATTGCCGATGAGTCGGCTGGCCTTCGAATTCAATAAGAAATAAATCAGAATTACTTCTAATGAAAAACTTCTTTGCTTGCATTGCTGCAACGTTTGCAGTTACCATTTCAATGGCGCAAACGTCCGTTGTGACATTTAACCTGAACATGGAAAACGAAACCGTATCGAGCGGAGGTGTATACCTCGGTGGCGGTGTCATCGGTGGGCATAACGAATATCAATTAACAGATGATGATGGTGACGGGACGTTTAGCGTCACCGTAGAATTAGAAAACAGCGCCTCTGGTGGGAATTACATTTTTCTTAACGGCAACTGTTCCGATTGGAGTTGTAAGGAGCAATTGGGTGGTCAGCCTTGCGCAGACCCTGAGAACTGGAATGACCGCATACTGCCTGAACTGACGAGTGATTTGGAATTGAGCACTTGTTTTGGAGTCTGCTCAAATGATGGATCTTGTGAATTAACCATCGAAACAGCAGACATTACATTCCGTGTGAATACCGAGACAATTGAAGTCGGTCCGAATGGTATGTATTTAGGTGGGGGTGATTATTTTGGAGATGCCATGGGCCATGCGATGTCAGATGATGACGGAGATGGAATGTATGAAGTAGTTGTCGCAGTGCCTGTAGGGTATAGTGGGAATTATGTATTTCTGAACAGCCCAAATGATGGCCAAGATTGGGGGGCAAAGGAAGACTTGGCAGGTCTGCCTTGCGCCGACGGGACATGGAATGATCGATTGCTCCCAACCGTTGAAGGTAATGTCACCTACAGTACTTGTTTTGCTCAATGCTCGGAAGACGGTTCATGTCAGGCACCTCCGCTTGCCTCTGTTGTAACCTTTCGGGTTGACATGTCCGATTACACAGATGATTACGGCGTGGTTAATCTGAATGGTAGCTTCAATGGATGGTGCGGGGGGTGCACTGCGATGACCGATGAGGACTCGGACGGCATATACGAGATAGCGGTTGAGCTCGACAACGAAACCACCTACGAATATAAATTTACCTTGGACGGCTGGACTAACCAAGAGCAATTCATTGAAGGGGACGCTTGCACAAGCACCATCGATGGTTTTACAAATCGTTCGTTGACTACTGGTACCGAAGCAACGGTGCTGGATGTTGTGTGCTATAATTCCTGCGTTGCCTGTGAAGGATCGAATGGTGGCGGTGGTGGAAACGATAGTCTTTATTCGGTTACGTTCAATCTCAATATGGAATTGGAAGAGGTTGATCCCACAGGCGTTTATCTTGCCGGAGGAGGCAACTTCGGAAACCCTGGTGACAACCAAATGACCGATGATGACGGTGATGGTACGTACTCCATCACCATAGAGGTCGAGGCAGGATTCAGCAGCTACTATACTTTCACCAATGGTGCATGTGGAGATTGGTCGTGCAAGGAAAACATCGCTGGTTTGCCATGTGCTAACCCCGACAACTTTAACGATCGCTTTTTGCCAGAGGTTACCGGGAATACAGTGGTCAGCACATGCTTTGGCCAATGCAGTGAGGACGGCTCTTGTGAGATGATTGCAGCTGTCCCCGTCACTTTCAAGGTAGACATGAGTGAACAACTGGTGGTTAGCGGAGTGACCATTTTCGGCGGGTCCATAAACGGCTGGAATAACACAGCAACGCCATTGGCTGACGATGACGGCGACGGCATATATGAGGCGACTATAGATTTATTACCTGGTGGTCACGAATACAAGTTCGTAAACAGTGGTGTCGAGGAGGTCTTTGATCCCATCATTCACGGTGAATGCACGGTTACAACGCCTGATTCGGTTTTCACCAATCGTTACCTATTTATAGATGACGAGACTTCCGTTGAAACCATCGCTTACTGTTTCAATTCGTGCGACGTCTGTACACCCGATAACGTGACGGAATTTGGTGTAATGGATTTCAAACTCGTTCCCTCCGTTACCAGTGATATTGTTGAGTTGCGCACGCAGGGTGCCAATAACGCGCCATACGAAGTGAGCATTATATCTTTCACTGGGGCCTTGGTTAAGCGTGTGTTGTTACCCGCAAACACTCCCGTTTGGACCTTCGACATGAGTTCAGAAGCTGCAGGCGTATATTTTGTTCAAATGAACTTGCGAGGTGCCATTGCGACTGAAAAATTGATCAAAGTCCAATAATTATTTGGACACTTTAATTCAATACTAGCGCAGCTAGTAAGAACTGAATTCTGATGAAAAAACTGCTTTTAGCATTTGGATTCATCGGTGCCATATTGACGACCTCTTTCTCTCAGGGGAAGATGGTCTCCGGCACGGTGATTGCCTCAGAAGGTGGCTTCGGATTGCCCGGGGTCACAGTGGTCGAGAAGGGAACGCAAAATGCCACCTTCTCTGACATAGATGGAAAATTCGCACTGCCCGTTTTAGGTGATTCTGTGACCCTTGTATTTTCTTTTATTGGTTACCGTAGCAAGGAGGTAAGTACATCATCCATTGAACCGGTTAATATCCAGCTTGACGCTGATGTTGCAGGGTTGGAGCAGGTTGTCGTCGTCGGATATGGTAATCAAAAGCGCAGTAAAATTTCTGGAGCCGTCGGTACAATCGATACAAAAGAAATCACGTCGTTGCCTGTACTTCGAACGGAGCAGGCACTTCAAGGTAGAGCTGCAGGAGTCCAAGTGACTCAAAATTCGGGCCAACCAGGTTCGACACAATCCATCCGTATTCGCGGTACAGGGTCCTTAAACAATGCCGAACCCTTGTATGTCATCGACGGTATCCCCAGTGGTGGTATTGATTACTTGAACCCCTCGGACATCGAGTCAATTTCCATTTTGAAGGATGCAGCATCCGCAGCCATTTACGGAGCGCGCGGCGGTAACGGTGTGGTATTGATTACCACCAAGTCTGGAAGTAAAGGAGAGAAGCCTCAAGTTACTTATGAAAGTTACTTTGGTATACAAGAACCATGGAAACATATGGCCCTTTTGAATGCAGAGGAATACGCCATTCTCATGAATGAGAGCCGTTCGGCTGCTGGATTGGCTCCGCTAGCAGCTTTGGGCGATCCAAATGCCCTTGGCGAGGGCTTCGACTGGCAGGATGCAATCTTTCAACGTGCTCCAATGATGAACCACTCGTTCAGCTTTACCAAAGGAACGAAGACCACATCAACAGCAGTCGGTGGCAGTTACTTCACGCAGGATGGAATCATTGGCGGAGAAAAAGGACGCTTCGAGCGCTACACCTTCCGCATCAACACCCGCCAGGACGGCGGTGAACGCTTCCGCATGGGGCAAAACGTGAACTTCACCCATCTAAACCGATCTGCGCTAGCTGAAAATAATGAATTTGCCACGCCAGTAGGACGCGCCCTCAACATGGATCCAATCACGACGGCGCAACGACCGGATGGTTCATACGCCTACAGTGAATTCATCGACTCGGATATTGCTAATCCTGTGAACCAAATCGCCTTGAACAACGACTTTTGGACCACCAACCGATTTGTAGGTAGCACGTTCGCGGAATTCGATATACACTCCAACCTGACATTCCGTTCGACCATGTCAGTTGACTTGGCGCTGGGATCCCAGCGCATTTTTTATCCTTCCTATGATCTGGGTATCGGACCAAACGATCCGAATCGTCCCGCGTATGAGTTTCGTGAAGTTAATTCCCTCGTGCTGGGTGAGAATAAGTGGAGTAACTGGCAGTGGGAGAATACCTTGAATTATGCAAAACAGTTGAAGAACGGAGACGACCTGCAAGTCATCGCTGGATACTCCGCACTGAACAACATGAATACGAGTTTCTACGGTTCACGTGATAGTTTGGCATCAAACGACGTGTTGTTTGCCTACCTGAGCAACAGCATGAATAATTCAGAGCAAACCCCAACTGCCAATGGGGGTATTTCGGAGTCGGCGTTCATTGGTCAATTTATACGAGTCAATTATAGCCTTGGTGAGATGTGGTCATTGGCAGGTACGGTTCGTCGCGACGGTTCGTCCCGTTTCGGGGTGAACAACCGCTACGGTATATTTCCTTCCTTGTCAGCGGCATATAACCTAACGGAGTTGCCCTGGGTCTCAGAGAAGGATTGGATTGACTTCCTGAAGGTACGTGCCAGTTGGGGCCAGAACGGCAACGCCGACGGCATCGGTAATTTTGACTATACCTCCCTCATCTATAATGGCTTGAATTACACCTTCGGAAGTGAACAGGTGCAAGTGAACGGTGCGGGCCCCATCAACACCTCAAACCCGGACTTGAAGTGGGAGACGGTAGAACAGACCAACATCGGTCTGGATGCAGACTTCTACAAAGGCAAGCTCAATATTGTTGCGGACTATTTTGTGAAAAATACCAACGATATGCTAGCGGTGGTGCCGCTTCCTGGAGTTGTCGGGTTCTTGCCTTCAGCGACCAACGTCGCTTCGGCACGTAATTCTGGTTTTGAGTTCATGGTCAACCATCGCAACCAAAAAGGTCTGGTAGAATTCGAAGTAGGCGGAAACATATCCTTTATCCGCAATGAAGTGACAGATTTGGGTGAAGGTGGACAGCCCATTTCAACCGGTTCGGTCTTCGGCATTGGCGATTTGGTGTCCTATACCGAGATTGGGCAACCCATGGCTTACTTCTACGGATATGAGACCGCGGGTATCTTCCAAACAGATGAAGAGGCTGCTGCTTACCAGGCCTTGCCCAACGCCCAGGCGGGTGATATAATCTTCGTCGACCAGAACGGCGATGGCACCATCGACAGCGATGATAAAACCGTGATAGGTAATCCACACCCAGATTTTACTTACGGGTTTAATGCGTCTGTGAATTACAAGTCATTCGATTTCAGCCTCTTTTGTCAAGGCACGTATGGCAATGAAATTTTGAATGGCGTTTTCCGTTATGACCTCAATACGACAAACTTACCAGTTGAAGCGCTCGAGCGCTGGACTGGGGAGGGGACCAGCGATTGGTACCCGCGAATTTCTCACAGTGATCCTAACCAGAACAACCGTATTTCCGATCGGTTTGTGGAGGACGGTTCGTTCCTCCGTGTGAAAAATGTTCAGTTGGGTTACACCTTGCCAGAGCGTGTGATGCAACGTTTGCAAATCGGAAAGTGTCGTGTTTATGTAGCGGCAAGTAACCTGTTCACTTTCACCAAGTACTCCGGACTCGATCCCGAAATTGGGACACGAGGCACGCTGGAAATCGGCATTGACCGCGGATTTTACCCCGCAGCCCGTTCCTTCATGGCCGGTGTCAACATTAATTTCTAAATCACAAAACCATGAAACAACAGAAAACTCTCTTTTCGATTGGATTCCTCGCAGTACTATTGGTGGCGTGTAAACAGGAATTCCTTGACATCACGCCGCTTGTGGGTTCAACAGAAGCGAATTATTACCTCACTTCCGAAGACGCTGAAGCTGCGACAATTGCTTGTTATAACAACCTGCAACAGGAGGTTACGAACATCCAGGGTAGCGCACAATTGGCGGCTCATTTTCGATGGTATTTTGGCGACATCTGTTCCGATGATTCTTTCAAGGGAGGATCAGGCGATGGTGACGAGCCTGACCTGTTCTTGTTCGAAAACTTTCAGGGCAATTCATCGAGTCGCATCCTGCTAGGTGAATGGCAGGTTGCCTACCGTGGCATTGCGTATTGTAATTTGGCCTTGAACAACGTGCCGAATATCGAGATGGACCTGACGGATAAGAGCCGATTCCTTGGGGAGGCCGCGTTCATTCGTGCATATTGGTATTTTAACCTGGTCACTATGTTCGGTGATGTGCCGCTTGTCCTCGACAACCTTTCACCTAGTGAATATCAACAAAATCGCACACCAGCCTCCGAAGTTTGGGCTCAGATTGAGGCGGACTTAATTGCTGCTCGTGAGTCCCTTCCTAAGCGCAGTGCGATTTCGGTTTTAGAAATTGGCCGTGCTACGTGGGGTTCGGCAACCGCCTTGTTAGCTAAAGCACACGCTTATCAAGGCGAGTGGCAGACATGCCATGATTTATGCATGGAAATAATTTCCTCACAGGAATATTTCTTGGCCCCCAATTATGCAAATATCTTTTCGGAGGCAGGCGAAAACGGCCCGGGATCTATCTGGGAAATCCAGTACATGAATGCATCGGGTGGAAACTGGGGTAACCAATTGGAAGGTACATTTTCTAACGTTTGGCAACGTGCTCGTGGTCAATTCGGTGGATATGGTTTCAATATTCCCGAACAAGAATTCGTAGATGAATTTGAAGACGGCGACCCGCGTTTGGCAGCAACCGTATTTCAAGTGGGCGACCAAATGGGCGACCGTGGTACTTTTACGATTGAAGCCACGGGCATGCCCCACTTATATTATCCCAAAAAGTTCTTCATCAATGCTTCAGACGAGGCACCATTTGGCGACCCGAACCCGAACGGGTACTCCAACGACCGCGTTATACGCTATGCTGATATTTTGCTTTTCGGCGCGGAGTCAGCTTACCACGTTGGAAATGAGCCGTTGGCGAGACAGTTGACGAATATGGTCCGTGCCCGTGCACGTAATAGCAACAGCTCTATCCTGCCGAATTTGGATAATAACGATACGGGGCCGGCATTGCTGGATGCCATTTACCATGAACGTCGTGTAGAATTAGGCCTAGAGGGACATCGCTTCTTTGACCTTGTGCGTCAAGGACGTGCGGCGGAAAAGTTAGCCACGATTGGTTTCACCGCAGGTATCAACGAAGTATTCCCCATTCCGGAAGTAGAAATCACGCTCTCTGGCGGTTTGATCACTCAAAACAATGGATACTGACATGAATAAATACGTCACATTGGTGGCCATCGCATTTGGGGTGGCACTGTGCAGCTTGCCAGGGTGCAAGCCTTACGAAGAGGAAGGGATCTCATTGCCAGGAGCGCCTACTGCTTCCATCTCTTGGTCGTTCATCGAAGCAGTGGACTCACTGGGTCAAGCTGCGGGTATCGACTCCAACCGTATTGAGTTTGCAGCTGCGGATGTTGAGGGGGCTTTCCTTCAGCTCTGGGATTTCGGCAACGGAGAGACTTCGGATAAGCAACTTGACACTGCCTACTATCCAGTAGAAGGCGACTACAATGTATCATACTCGGTGCATACTTCAGGTGGTATGGGATTGGCGAGTGAGACCATCAGCATAGATCAGACTTTAGAATTGCCTTGTGCAGGAACTTTGGCATTGCTCACGGGATGCGACGATCTTAAGAGTTGGAAATTGTCGAATGAGGCAGGAGCCATTTCAGTGGGCCCCGATCCCTACTCCACAGAATGGTACGCCTCCCCTGCGGATGGTCATACCGACTGGCAGGTGGACGATCGATACCAATTCACAGAGGATGGCGTTTACCTCTATAACAACAATGGGAGTACTATGAATCCCTTTGACGGCTATGTCGAGACCGAAATGATTGTCGAGCCTACTACCTACTTTTTGACCGAAGGGACGGGCATCTCTGGCGAGGATCAAATTAGCCTTTCGCCATTTTCCGAGAACTTGTGTGGATTCATGGGTGTATGGGATTCAGGTCCTGTCTATGACATTTTGGAAATTACCGAAAATCGGTTGGTCATTCACGGTCCTATACAAACAGGAGACTGCCAACAAGCTGAAGGATGGTTCACCCTTATTTTTGTAATGGATTCATGATGAAGAACATCGGAGGACTTTTGGTGTTGGTGTGTGCCGTCGTTATGAGTTCGTGCGAGGGGTGCGGTGATGCCGAAGACCCTGTGAACTCGGAAATTCGATGGGCAAACGACGTAACGGTATTCGAAACTGCAGATTTAGGTGCCGTCGCTCTGAATGTAACCCTTGACCAAATCAATATGGAAACGGTTTCTGTTGATTACGCTTCTGTCCCGGGGACGGCCACAGAAGGGGATGATTTCATTCCAGTATCGGGGACTTTGGTATTTCAGCCTGGTGAATTTTCGAAAGAAATTTCCATCGAGATTGTGTCTGATGAATATCTTGAGCAGGATGAATTCTTAACTGTGGAGCTTAGCAACCCGGTCAATGGATACATCAAAATCGGAGCGTCGACTGCAAGCATCGGCATTCGCAATGATGATACAATGATCTATACCTCTGACGAGGGTTATGAGGCTTCCGAGTCTTACGAAGGCAAGTCATTGATTTGGTCGGATGAATTCGAGGGCGAGACTATTGACCTTAACAACTGGACTTACGATCTCGGCAATGGAAGCGGAGGATGGGGAAATAATGAACTTCAGACCTACACGAGCAGCACCAACAACAGTTTTGTTGCAGATGGTAAGTTATTCATCGTGGCAGAAAAGGAAGGTGAGGGGGCCTACACTTCTGCTCGATTGAAGTCCTTGAATTTACAGGATTTTGAATTCGGGCGTATCGATGTCCGTGCGATTTTGCCCAAGGGACAAGGCATATGGCCTGCGATTTGGATGCTTGGTGCAAATTATCCGGAACAGGGATGGCCGGCTTGTGGCGAAATCGATATAATGGAGTTGCTCGGGCATTTGCCTGGTACGGTCCACGGTACGGCCCATTGGGGTATTGATTGGTCCAATTGGAACCATCAAGGGCTGTCCACGAGCATCTATCCTGCAAATTTTGACGAAGAATTCCACGTGTTTTCCCTCGACTGGTCAGAGGATAATATTGATTTTATCATGGATGATGATGTGTTCTTCAACATTAACCCAAGTATGATGAATGGGCAACCTTACCCATTCAATAATCCATTCTTCTTTATTTTGAATGTGGCCGTAGGCGGAAATTGGCCGGGTTATCCGGACGAGACTACGACTTTTCCGGTTTTTATGGCGGTGGATTATGTACGTGTTTATCAATAAGTACGAGCCATCGACATCAAAAAAGAGTCAAAGCGGCTCCACTTTTTATGCAGTCTTAGCTGCAATCAGTCAATTAAGGAATTCAATGTTGCTGAAGGACGCATGATAGCTGATGCCTTGGCGTCGTCCATTCGATAGTAACCGCCGGTATCAGCCGCAGATCCTTGCACTGCAATCATCTCCTCTAGAATCGTGGTTTCTGCTTCTCGCATCGACCTAGCCAGTGTTGAGAAGGAATCTCGTAAAGCCGCGCTTTCTTTTTGTGAAGCCAACGCTTCGGCCCAGAACATAGCAAGATAAAAGTGTGAACCCCGGTTGTCGATACCACCCAGGCGCCGTGTTGGGCTCTTGTCTTCATCCAAGAATCGGCTGGTCGCATCGTCGAGGCTTTTGCTGAGCACGCGTGCTTCCTCATTGCCGGTTTGGTCTGCGTAATGATCAAGGGATACAGCTAAGGCAAGAAACTCGCCCAGGCTGTCCCAACGCAAGTAGTTCTGGTCTTGCAATTGCTTTACGTGTTTCGGTGCCGATCCGCCTGCTCCAGTTTCAAATAAACCACCGCCGTTCATCAACGGAACTATAGACAGCATCTTGGCTGATGTACCCACTTCCAAAATGGGGAAGAGGTCGGTCAGGTAATCGCGGAGGACATTCCCTGTAACGGAGATGGTGTCCTGCCCTTTGGCAATCCTTTCCAAAGAATACGTTGTGGCATTGATAGGTGCGAGGATTTTGATGGTCAGTCCGGCAGTGTCGTGGTTGGGGAGGTAGGAATCGACTTTTTTGATTAGCTCCGCGTCGTGTGCGCGGTCCTCGTCGAGCCAAAACACGGCTGGATTACCAGTGCTTCGGGCGCGCTTGACACCAAGCTTTACCCAATCTTGAATGGGGGCATCCTTGACTTGACACATACGGAAAATGTCCCCTGCCTTGCCGTTTTGTTCAATAAGCACCTTTCCCGATTCGGTTTCCACAATAATTGATCCGTCCCCGGGGAATTCAAAGGTTTTGTCATGCGAACCGTATTCCTCGGCTTTTTGTGCCATGAGACCGATGTTCGATACGCTGCCCATGGTTTGTGGGTCCAAAGCTCCATTGGCCTTGCAGAAGTCGATGGTCGCTTGGTATACGCCGGCATATGAGCGGTCCGGTATAACGGCTTTGGTGTCGCGAGTTTGGCCCGACTTGTCCCACATCTGGCCTGAGTTCCGAATCATGGCTGGCATTGAAGCGTCGATGATGATATCCGACGGTACATGCAGGTTGGTGATGCCGCGGTCCGAGTCCACCATGGCCAAATCAGGACCAGCAGCATATGAAGCGTCAATGGCATCGTTCAATTTCGCTTGCATTTCCGGAGGTAAACCATCCATTTTTTTTACCACATCTCCCCAGCCATTTCGCGAATCGGTGCCAATGGCTTCGAGTTCTGATTTAAACTCTTCAAAAACCGGCGCGAAAAAAGCCTCGACAAACACTCCGAATAGAATTGGATCGGACACCTTCATCATGGTCGCCTTCAGGTGTAAGGAAAAGAGGACGTTCTTTGCTTTGGCATCGGCCATCTGGGTACGAGCAAAAGCCTTCAATCGTTCCATGCTCATAACGGCTGCATCAATGATTTCACCGGTCTGTAAAGGGAATGCACTCTTCATTTCAAGTGTAGTGCCATCGAAACCTTTATAAACAATGCGCACATCCGTGGCTTCAACAATGGTGTGGCTCTTTTCTGAACTGTAAAAGTCCCCTCCGTCCATGTGCGCAACATGGGATTTGGATGCAGAAGTCCAAGCTCCCATGCTGTGTGGGTGTTTTTGAGCGTAAGCCTTTACAGCTTTCGGTGCCCGGCGATCACTGTTGCCCTCTCGCAGGACGGGATTCACAGCTGACCCTTTGACTCTATCGTAGCGTCGTTTGGCGTCGTGTTCGTCATCGTTGGATGCTTCCTCAGGGTAATCAGGCAGTGCATAGCCTGCTGCTTGCAGTTCGGCGATCGCTGCTTTCAATTGTGGGATGGAGGCGCTGATGTTGGGCAGCTTGATGATATTAGCTTCTTGTCGCTTCGCCAATTTTCCCAATTCCTCCAATGCATCATTTACACGTTGCTCTGATGAGAGCTGATCATTGAATGCGGCAAGAATTCGGCTAGACAGGCTAATGTCGCGGGTTTCCAAATCTACGTTTGCACGTTTTGCAAATGCGGTGACAATGGGTAGGAATGAGTACGTTGCAAGTGCAGGTGCTTCGTCCGTTTTCGTGTAAATGATTTTTGCCATGGTTTGGTCGAAATCAAAAGTGATTTGGTTA
>DIHQ01000069.1 GCA_002420235.1 Flavobacteriales bacterium UBA5692 | reverse complement strand
CTCCTACCAATGGCTCAAGAATGGCGAGGCTATAGCGGGTGCGAATACTCCCATCCTGGAAATAAGTAATCCCACTTTGGATGACAATACAACCTACTCCGTACGCCTCACCAATTCGGTCGGAGAGGCCACCAGTCAGAACCTTACTCTGCAACAAGCCATTGGTGCACCTGGGATACCTATTGAAGAAGCAAATGCCTCCACTCTACCCCGACAAGGTCTCGTCCTTTGGCTTGATTCGCAAGACTTGGATGCCGATGGTATCACCGACAACTTAACTGAAGGCAGTCTAATTCAGATCTGGAATGACAAATCTGGGAACGATCGAAATGCAACTCAATCCTCTACATCTAACCAACCGCAAACCGACAATTCTTTTGGTCAAAATATACCGACTGTTCGTTTCTCAGGGGGACAATGGCTCACAATAGACGAATCAAACGTCAGTGTTGCCGAATTCTACCTAGTTTTTTCTGCAAACCCTAACAAACTTTCAGGAATGACTCTCTTTTGGAGGAGTCAATGCAATCATGGTCGTATTTCAATAAGAGGTAACCAATTATGGCAACATACTTTTGGATCTCCTCCGACCCTTAACGGTTTTAATAAAAGCGGTCTCGAAGCTTACAATCAACTGCACGTCCTTAAATTAATTCCAAGCTCCCAGAGCGACGATATTTGCCATGATATTTCATTAGGTGCTTTTAATTCAGGCGTAAACCCCCTTGTCGGGAACTTGGCTGAAGTGCTTCTTTACGAAAGACGACTCGAAGATTTTGAGAGCGCCAATCTTATTCAGCATTTAAAAAACAAATGGTCCGTTCCCGCTTCTACTCAACCTGATTCCTCTGAAGGTCTTTTGCTGCATTGGAAATTCGAACCCGAAACGGATTCTAACAGTGCAGTCTTTGATCATAGTGGTAACGGCTTTGGGGCAAATGCATTATTTGATGAAGACCGATTCGTAGACGGGGTGAATGGTAAAGGCTATTTCTTCGATGGAGATGACTATATCTCTGATATACCTGGCCTAGGAAATGCCTCTTCGATGTCCGTATGGATTAATCCGGAATCGGATCTTTCCAAGGGAGAATCTGGCATGGCAATATTGACCCTAGGTCCCATCACTAATTCAAAACGAATTTCTTGTGGTTTGGAAGGTGGTATTCTCTTTAGAGCTTACAAGGGAGTAGGAGGGAACTACCTAGAAGTGAACAGCTCCAGTGCTATCGGCTACAAGATGGGTTGGAATCATCTAGTCGTGGTTATTCCAGACACTCAGAATTATGCTGATATTTATCTTAATGGCATTAAACAATCGACGAATAAGGTAGGAAATGGCTTCAAAGATTTTAACTTCAATGAAGCAATTATTGGCAAACATGTGGGTCATTCAAATTTTCACGGAGCAATGGATGAACTCAAATTTTATTCCCACCCCCTATCAGAAGCGGAGATTCAAGTACTTTACCATTCCACATTCTCGCCTATCCTACATATGACTGCCGAGCATAACGCCACCTTGGGGTCGAATTTCAACCTCAGCTTGGCGGCAGATAATTCTCCTACCACCTATTTGGCGGAGGGTTTGCCCGAGGGGTTAAGCCTTAATGTTTCTACGGGTCAGATCACGGGGATGGTAACCCAGCTCGGATACCACAGAGTATTCGTCAAAGCGATGAATGAGCATGGAACGGGTTCGGACACGATCGCCATCGTCGCCCGTCCGCAAACCGATCTATACGGGTGGCCTGTCGACATTCCCGACGGCTCGGATATCCCACAGAACGGAATGGTGCTCTGGCTAGATGCCAATGATGTCGATGCCGACGGAGAATTCGATACCGGCACGGATCACATGAAGCTCACCAACTGGGCGGACAAAGCGGGCAAGGACCACAATGCAACCCAAGCGACTGTTACTAATCAACCTGAAATTCGTTCCGGTCAAATAAGTGGAAAACCAAATTTAAATGTTTTGGTTTTTGATGGGAATCAGTCCCTTTCCTTTCCTACTATTGCTCAAGGTCGTACATTCTTTTGGGTTATTAAGATGCATCCTGACACTAGTGAGCACGCAAACTTCTTTTCTTACACATCATCTTCCCTTTGGGGCATTAACGGAAAACCCGCATCATACGGTAGACAAGCTTTGAAACTAAATGGCTACAGTGAGAGCGTAATCAACAATGGAAATTGGAAGGTTAATGGAAATTCTGTTAATCAGAATGATTTCGTTTCATTTTCGCCTACAACCATTTCTTTGGTTTCATCAGATCTTGCGAGTTCGAATCTTATCGGTAGGCACAACAGCGAAAGCTTACCAGGGGATTTGATAGATTCATTCTTCTCAGGTAATATTTGTGAGATTCTCATATACGACCAAGCTCTTACAAGTAACCAGATCGAAACTGTCGAGAAATACCTTGGTCAAAAATGGGGGATTTCTATTTCTCACGATACCACGCCATCTCCGTCTGGTAATCCGCCGACTTATAAAGCAACACCTGCTAATGACTCCGTAACAACCGCCCACCTGACTGAGCAAATCCTCAAATATTTAAAACCTGAGATCACGGCAGTCACTCAATCATTGACGGCTTCGAGTGACTCGGCGGTCACGCTAACTGCTGCCACAGAAGGTAAACACCTTACTTATCAATGGTTCCGTAATGGGCAAGAGATTGTTGGTGAAAACAATTCAACCTTGGTAATTTCGGATTCCAATGGCTCGGTTGTGGACGGGAACTACTCATTGGATGTAAGCAATGACTTCGGGAGTGTCACTGCCGGACTTTCGCACGATATGGTAGAACCCTCTATGAAAGCAGTGCCCGGCGATATATATTTGATCAATAATTCCAATGGTAACGCTGGCCACCAAGTCGCAATTTCCCCTTTTTCAATAGACTCTTGCGAAATCACCAAGGGTCTATGGGACAGTATTCGAGCGTGGGCTTTGCAAAACGGCTATAACTTCTCTAACTCGGGGCTTGGGCATTCTTCTGAGCACCCCGTACATTCGATCAGTTGGTACGACTGCGTGAAATGGGCAAATGCACTGTCTGAGTACAATGGGCTTACTCCCTGCTATTACACTGACGATAACCGCACCCAAATTTACCGTACAGGAGAAGTGGACCTGACCAATTATATGGTTAATTGGACCGCTAACGGGTATCGTTTGCCGACCGAAGCTGAATGGGAAGTTGCCGCTCGCGGATTTCTTGTTGGGTCCAAGTACGCTTGGGGCGAAACCGCTTCCACCTCCAAGGCGAATTACGACCTGTCTCTCATCGGCAAAACTACCCCCGTGGGTACTTTTGCCTCCACCGGATTTGGGCTCCATGACATTGGTGGCAACTTGCGTGAATGGGTTTGGGACTGGAAGGATGACCGTACTTATGCATACGATTTCAAAGAGACGTTTCCAGATGCGAATGGAACGCTTGATCTAGTCTCTGTATCAAACACCACCAGTGCTTTCGATCTTGGCAGCGAGAGCTATCAGCATTTCATTGGCAACCCAACCGAGGTTTCGACTTCCAGGTATGCTGAATACCAAAAAGTCAAAACTTTGGTTTTGCACAAGCCGAGCTTTGTTCAATCCGTCACCAACCAAATTAAGAACAGTCAATATTACAGCCGTTGTAAAATGAAATTCTATTATTCCGACGGAAGTAGTTCTGAATCAAGTCATCAGGAAAGTACCAGTTCTTGGGGTTCAAAAGAGTACACTAATCCATCGCCAACAAAACTAGTTACTACAGTAGAGGTTCTGCTAGGAACTTGGTATGACTTCAGGACCGCTTCCGAAAAAAACACAATCATCATTTTCGCTAGACCAGAAGCACACTCAAGCATTACCTTCATGCTTTCAGAACATTCCGGTTCTTTTAGTACGCACTTCCGCCTGAAGATTGAAGCTGATCGCGAGGGTGACGACGACATATGGTTTGAATTGATCGACGAGAGCAATGCGAGCAAAACTTATTCAAATGCCCACCTTGATCAGTTTCTATCAATTGAGGCACCGATTGTTCGGCCCAAAAGACTGCGAATAAACCTTAGGCCCGCAACAAGCCCTACTGTTGGCGGTACTGCCATAAAAGCGGTTTATTGGACCACCAATGATCCTAAGAGTTGGCCTTCAGGCACTCATCGATTGGTACGAGACAACCATTTCGCAGAGGACTTGAAGTTTTTGAGTAATCGCAATTTGTACGCTCCTTCAACTGCAACCGGAACTATTGGTTTTCGGCTGGTACGAAGGCCTTCTGATAATTAGTCAA
>DIHQ01000037.1 GCA_002420235.1 Flavobacteriales bacterium UBA5692 | reverse complement strand
CTAAATGGTTTTACAGGTGAACCTTGGACCGAAGGAGTCGAAGGATATTCCTTATTGTTCGATGGAATAAATGATAAAGCTACAGGGTCATTCGATGGAAAATTCAGAACGATTTCATTCTGGTTAAATTCTGATACCAACGTCGATGGCATGAGCTCTCATGTTACGGTATTACAAGGTTGGGGGCCTCACCTTTACAATGACAAGCAATACCTAAATCTCAACAAGAAAGATATCAACGGAAGCGGACATTTTCAATTTCACAAAGAATCTAGTACTTTTATCGAATCATCACCAGACTACAATCTTACTCATAGTAATTGGTTTCATTTAGCTTTAGTTGCAAGTAATGACCAAGGGAGTGATGAACTTTCAACTCAAGCAACATACGATTTTTATATTAACGGAAACAAAATCGATGTTCTTCGTTCAAATGGAAATGTTGGACTGCTTCATACTTCTAGAGAACTTAATCTTGGAGTTGGTAGTTTTCAGGGAAGGTTGGACGAATTTCGTGCCTATAACCGAGCATTATTACCTTTTGAAGTAAAAGCTTTTTATGATTCTATCAAAAAGCCGCTTATTGATTTAAATTTTGAGCACAACGCCACCGTGGGGTCGGCCTTCAGCCTTAGCTTGGCGGCGGACAACGGACCCACCACTTACTTGGCGGAAGGCTTGCCCGCGGGGCTCAGTCTGAACATAACCACCGGGCAGATCACCGGCACCCTGAGCCAACCCGGTTATCATCGGGTATTCGTCAAAGCGATGAATGAGCACGGAACGGGTTCCGATACGATCGCCATCATTGCCCGCCCGCCATCTAATGAAGACGGTTGGCCTGTTGATATTCCTGGAGAAGATGACGTTCCCACCCAACAACTTGCCCTTTGGTTGGACGCCAACGATGTGGATGCAAACAACTCGCCAAACAATATGACTGATGGAAGCGAGCTGACTACATGGAAAGATAAGTCTGGTAATTCGCGGGACGCTACAGGGAGCAAACCACCTCACTATCATGCTTCAACTTTGAACGGTTTGCCTGTTGTGCGTTTTTCAGGAAATAGCAGAGACGGTACGCGTTTGAACTTAGGCTCGAATCATTTATTCAGTTTCGGCACGGGATCAGAAAATGGACTTACCATAACAGCCGTTGCCACAATTAATGACCCAAACGTCTATTCCGGTACTGAAAGAAAATTGATTGAATTCGGCAAATCTGGGAGTGGGACGGGTTGGGGTATAAATTTTCGCAAGAACGGGGGAGAATTTTTAACACCTACAGATCACAACGGAACCGTTCTTTCCTACACCATCAATAAGGCTCCAGGAGACTGGACTATTGCTACATTCAGAGTTACTTTCCAGCAATTGCAAGAAGCTTTCATAGATGGTAACTTGATGAGCCATTCCCCTACTAGCATACAGCGACTCACAAATCACGAGATCGACGAATCTAGCTCCAGGCATGGAACAGCCGGACCATTGACCATAGGCGGAGTCTCCGTTGGAGGTGGCGGTCATCGTTCCCAGTCGCTTCACGGCGATATTGCCGAGCTCTTGGTATGGAAGCGCGCTATTACGGATTCCGAACGGGTGGTGGTCGAGCAATACCTCGCGCAAAAATGGGGGCTCCAGCATCAGACCTACCTGCCTCCACTTGAGCAACCTGAAACTGGATTGCTTGGACGATGGACTTTCGACGAGGGGGCGGGAACAATCATTCATGATGTGTCCGGGAACAAATATCATGGCTCAACCTCGAACATGGTGGATGCCGCCTCTTGGATGGATGGTCCGAAGGGAAAAGCCCTTCGCTTTGATGGCGCCAACGATATTCTGAATCTGCCAACTATGAGTGGAGAAATTAAGACCTTGGCTCTCTGGGTTAACCCGAATGACAAAACCCATGTCCTTACCCTCGATCCGACGAATATCAACCAAAGCCTCTTTTCATTAACTTTGGAAAACAATGGTTCGAGACTCGAATTCGGTAAAACTAATCATCAGAGCAACTCCTTCACAAACGTCGATTCTTTGGGTGACCTGGTCAATGACGGATGGTTTCACCTCTGTCTCAGATGGGATTCCGGCAAGTACGATATTCTTATCAATGGTGTGGATGCCAATTCCTCGAACTACCCCGACTCCTCGCACATTGATCAAATAATCGGTATTGACTCGATAACTATCAATTCGAATTTCGCAGGCGATATTGATGATTTCCGAATTTACTCCCGCTCTCTGAGCAATTCGGAAATCCAAGCTCTTTGTGACCAGGATGGAGACGGGCTCAACGATATTAGGGAAGCCGGGCTTGGGACGAACCCAAACTTGGCGGACACGGATGGAGATGGGGAAAACGACAAGGTCGAAGTGGATGCCAATGTATCCGCATTGGATCGATATGAGAATTCAAGCAATCAGACCCTGAAGGACGGCTTGCATTTGCATTTAAAGTTTGACGAAGTCATAGGTTCGTTAGCCACAGATTCCACAACCTACAACCGAGACGCGACCTTGCTTGGTTTTACTGATTCATCTTCTCATTGGGTTGAAGGCAAGATTGGAAATGCTCTTCAGTTGGACGGTACGGATGATTATGTCACTAGCCCTGCTACGATGGGTTACAACTTCAGTGTGTCTCTCTGGATTAAAACAACCAGTGCATCGGGCGATGCGAATTCAAGTAATTGGAATGGACCGATGGGATTGGTGTCCGGGCCAGAAGACAAGCATGGCCTCCTTCTTGCGCAAGGAAAATTCAGACTATGGTCAGGGGTTCCCGCAGCCTGTAGAATGAATTCCTATTCCGACGTTAATTCTGGATCTTGGGTACACCTGGTCGCCTCCAGAGAAAACTGGAACAACCAAACTCTGGGAGTTATGAGAATGTACATTAATGGGATTCTTGACAAATCCGAAACCAAGAACTTAACGAAGCACACCTCTGGTTCGACCATATATTTGGGCCGAACTCCAAATGGAACAACCTACTATCAAGGCATGATGGACGATCTGAGAGTATACAATCGCTTTCTTTCATCCTCTGAAGTCCAAGCCCTGTACAACCTGGGACACTAGATGAATCACAAAAATTTCATCTTTATGGTTCTGTTTCTCTTAAGTTTCGTGGATATCGCTTGGGCGGTTCCCCCTACCCTCAACTACGCCGGACAAGTGGCGGTCAACGGACAGGCCTTCGACGGACAGGGACTCTTCAAGTTCGCCTTGGTCAACGCCGATGGCAATGCCAGCTATTGGAGCAATGACGGAACGAGCGCCGAAGGTTCCGAACCCCAGGACTCGGTCAGCGTAGCCGTCAACGGAGGCTTGTATTCGATCTTGCTGGGCAACTCTGCGATTCCCGGAATGAGCGCACTCGATCCTTCGATCTTTCAGCAAGAACCCAATCTTCGGCTTCGGGTCTGGTTCAAT
>DIHQ01000142.1 GCA_002420235.1 Flavobacteriales bacterium UBA5692 | reverse complement strand
TGTCGAGAACGTTACCGCTGAGCCAGCGAGGAAGATTAGGCTGGATCTTGGTATGACTTACGATACGACTCCTGAACGCATCGAAGAGGCCATCGGTATCTTGACTGAGATTATTGAGAAGCACGTTGGAACCGAGAACGATACAATCATTTGGTTCAGCGGGTTTGGTGACTTTTCTCTCAACGTCAGTGCGATCTATTACGTCCGCAAGGAAGCGGATGTCAGCTTGACACC
Organism: Flavobacteriales bacterium UBA5692; assembly: GCA_002420235.1. GTDB lineage: Bacteria > Bacteroidota > Bacteroidia > Flavobacteriales_D > Sanyastnellaceae > UA16. The sequence continues at coordinate 7,135 of DIHQ01000142.1, read as the reverse complement.
AGGCGCGATAAATCTAGAAGTCCTGCGCCGATTCAACGAGGCAAAACTTGAATTTGCCTTTCCGACCCAAACCCTGATTCATGAGGGCGAGGTAGGCGCAAACTCCGCTGCAGAATGAACGAAGCAAAAACCATCCAAAAAGCTTACGATATCGTCATCCGCATGGACGAGCCGAGGTATTGGTATTTCTTACTGGGATCTTTCTTGGCGGGTTTTGTAGTTGTGCAGGCATTCCAAAAACTGAGGGGTGAAAGGAAAGAACGGGCTCTTCGGAACATGGGTATTTTCATGGTCTGTGTGAATTTGGTTCTGCCTTTGTATGGGATGCTTCACCCGGATGTCGACCTCAGTCTCCACCGGAATTTGCCGGTGCATTTCTGCGGAATCAACGGTTTATTGGTCGCATTCAATTGTTTTTGGAAGAATCAAAAAATATTCACCTTTTCCGCATTTCTCGGCACCATAGGCGGTTTACACGCTTTGCTTACACCGCAGTTGACCATTGGCGATGCACCGGTGATTCTGACGCATTATTATTTTAATCACTCGGCAATCATTGTGATTCCGATTATTATGGCGCGTGCGTATGGTTTCCGTTTCCCGAAGTGGGGATGGGTTTGGACGTATGCAGCAGCAGCGGTTTTATCGACTGCGGTTGGTGGTTTCAACTGGTATTTGAACACGTTTCACCCGGCAGATGTCACGGCAAATTATATGTATATGTGGGAAGCGCCGAAGGTTGATAATCCTTTCGTGCAGGACATGGCCTGGCCGTGGTACATTCTGCCTTTGCATGCTGGGCTTGTTTTGCATTTGGTGGTGATCAATTTCTGTTACCGCTGGGGGACGCCAATGGCCGCATTGGCTGAGAAGTCGCTGTGGTTGCGCCGATTTAGTTAAGTGGCGGTAGAGTCAATTCTTTTCAACCTGATTTCCACGGGAGCGGGAAATACAGGGGGTAAGAAATACCTTCGTTCCATGCGTGCTTACCTCGACTTGATTGAACACTTGTTAAACCATGGCAACCTGCGTGAAGACCGCACAGGTACTGGTACACTCGGGTGCTTTGGATACCAAATGCGGTTTGATTTGCAGGAAGGCTTTCCGGCGTTGACCACGAAAAAACTGCACTTGCGCTCAATTATCCATGAGCTGTTGTGGTTTTTACAAGGAGATACCAATATCCAATACTTGCAAGATAATGGGGTGCGGATTTGGGACGAATGGGCCGATGAGAAAGGCAATCTAGGACCAGTATACGGTTATCAGTGGCGAAGTTGGCCTAACCCTGACGGCACCCATACTGACCAGATAGCCAAGTTGGTGGAGCAGATTAAAACCAACCCGTATTCACGTCGCCACGTCGTCTCGGCGTGGAATCCTAGCTTCATTGACGACATGGCCTTGCCACCTTGTCATTGTTTGTTTCAATTTCATGTCGAAAATGGTCGTTTGAATTGTCAGCTTTACCAGCGTTCCGCTGATACCTTTTTGGGAGTTCCATTCAACATTGCTTCCTACGCCCTTCTCACAATGATGATGGCTCAGGTCTGCGATTTGGAGCCGGGTAGTTTTGTGCACACTTTTGGTGATGTGCACCTCTATACAAACCACGTGGAGCAGGCCCGCGAGCAATTGACACGCAATCCGCTACCGCTGCCTCAAATGTGGATTAACCCCGATGTAAAGGACTTATTCGCTTTCAACTACGATGACTTCAAGCTGTTGAATTATCATCCACATCCGCACATCAAAGCGGCCGTTTCCGTTTAATTCTAGGCCATGCGTGTTTCGATTATCGTTGCCGTTGCGAAGAATGGCGTCATTGGACGAAAAAATAATCTCGTGTGGCGATTGCGCGATGACATGAAATTTTTTTCGGATACGACGAGAGGACACACTGTAATCACAGGTCGCAAGAATTATGAATCCATTCCTGAAAAGTACAGGCCTCTGCCGAACCGATCGAACATCGTAGTGACGAGAAATACCGATTTTGTTGCGCCCGGCTCCCACGTCGTGCATTCCCTCGCTGCAGCAATGGAATATGCAGCCGATATTGGAACCGCGGAAGCTTTCATCATCGGTGGAGGAGAGATATATCGGCAAGCTCTTGAGCGACTTAATGTGGAGCGGGTTTTATTGACCCATGTGAATGCCGAACCGGAAGGAGATACTTTTTTTGAATTGGATTCAGTTGCGACAGGATGGCATCGCACTTCTTTAGGTGAGTTTCGAGCTGATGACCGCAACGAACATGGATTTGAAATTGTCGAATACTCACGCGTAGACTCATGAATGAGATTTACATGGGAGTCGAGCACATCACGGATTTAAACGGTTACGATCATATTCTGTTCCTCTTGGCGTTGGTTTCGTGGGCTAGCTTGGCCGACGCGTGGCGTGTTTTTTTGCTTGCGACAGCATTTACCTTAGGCCATAGCCTCACCTTGCTTTTGGCGGGGATGGGATGGGTTTATGTGAATGGTACTTGGATAGAATTTTTCATCCCGGTGACCATCATGGCAACGGCAATTTGGAACCTGCGCCGTGGTGCGGGAGCAGCGAATCAACGCGGAACCAAGGTAACTTATTTGGCTACGGTTGGGTTTGGACTCATTCACGGCCTGGGCTTCAGCTCATTTTTTCGTATGATGAGTAATGACGGAGAACAAATAGCGATGTCATTGCTACGATTCAACTTTGGTGTGGAAGTCGGTCAGTTGCTCATTCTGGCTATTTGCTTGGCTGCGGCATCCCTCTTCCGGGCAGCTGGTGTCACGCCCCGCGAGCAGCAAGTCTTTATTTGTGCAGTTACTGGAACTGTGGCATTTCTATTGGCCACAGAACGTCTGCCGTTTTAAAATTCATGTCCTGTGACTTGAAATTTGGCCATTTATGTCATGAAGCCATTCCTGTAGGTTGTAAATTTCCATTATGGTTCGCTCCGTTATGTTGTTCCTGGTTCGGGTCTACCAAGTCGTATTGAGCCCATTGCTTGGGTCCAATTGTCGATTTCAGCCGACTTGTTCAGCGTACGCCAAGGAGAGTATTGAAGTGCATGGTCCGTGGCGAGGAGGTCGGTTGGCCATCCGCCGTATTTGCCGATGCCATCCGTGGACTGAATCTGCTTACGATCCCGTGCCTCCGGCTACGGAAATTGATAATAAGAAAATCTCAACACAATGAAACGATTTATTGGAATAGCTGCGGTCTTTTGCTGCATGGCCATAGGATGCGGAGAACCCGTTGAAAGTGAAAGTCTCAAAGAGGCGCGTGAATTGCACGGGCAATTGACCCTTATCTCTGGAGAATTGCACGAGGCGATACAGGCTTCCTTGGTGCACATTGAGGAGGAAATTGAAGCCAGTATCAGCAATGAGGATTCGACATCAGTCAACCAACTTGCTCGGCTTGGGAGTGAATTGGGGGAGTTGGATGTTCGCTTTCACGATTGGGAATCAACCGTTGTGGGAATTCCCGGTGACGCATGCGATCACGATCATGACCACGCACATGAATCGGGCCATGAGCACGTGCACGATGGCGACCACGCGCACAACCATGCCAACGAGTTGAGCTTAGATGGGATGAGCGATGAAGAAATACGCGAAATTCAGGCGGCTTTGCTTGCTGAGTTGCAAATGCTGCAGGTTGCGTATGACGATGTTCGGACTGAATTGAATACCGACGAAGCAACAGAATGAGGGCCACCTGTGCCTTGGCCATTATGGCTGTTTTCTGGTCCTGGGCTGCCCAAGCACAGCGCGCCCCGGACAACGTGTTGATTTTTGATGGTTATGGATATAGTTATCAGCCTTGTGAACCTTCGATTGCTGTAAGCCCGGCTAACCCTCGTCACATGGTTGCCGGCTCCATTTTGGATCGGGTGCACATTTCGAAGGATGGTGGATGGACCTGGCAAACGGAAACGCTTACTGCGAAGTATGGTGTTTATGGTGATCCGTGTATTGTCGCTTCTCCAAAAAAGGATTTTTACTACCTCCACTTGTCCAATCCCGACGGCCAGGCATGGAGCTCGGAAGCTTTGCTTGATCGCATCGTTATTCAGCGAAGTAAAAAAGTGGGGAAGGGCTGGAATAAGGGTGCAGGGGTTGGCCTCAACGGAAGTAAGGACCAAGACAAAGAATGGGCAGCGGTGAGTACCGATGGATCCACCTTGCTGACGTGCTGGACACAGTTTGACCTATACGGCAGTCCATCTGAAACCGACAGCACCCTCATCCTCTGCAGCACTTCAAATCGCAAGGCCAAGAGATGGTCCGAACCGATGCGCATTAATGCTATCGCCGGCGATTGCCGCGATAGTGATGAAACAGTGGAGGGCGCAGTTCCTGATATCGCTTCGGATGGTACAATGTATGTTGCTTGGGCCCAGGCCGATACTATTTGGATGGACCGAAGCACAGACGGGGGAAAGACGTGGCTCCGCAGGGACCTTAGAGTTACCACCATATTTGGCGGCTGGGACCAAAATATCCGTGGGGTAGGCAGGGCCAATGGCATGCCGGTTACTCGTGTGGATCGGAGCTCCGGCCCTAACGGCGGTCGGGTTTACGTAAGTTGGACCGACAACCGTAACGGCGAAGACGATAATGATGTTTGGCTCGTATACAGCGATAATCAAGGTCACAGCTGGACTGACCCCATTAGGGTCAATGACGATCCGGCGGGTGCTCAACAGTTCTTCCCATGGATGGACGTAGATGATGTAACGGGTAATGTACATATCGTTTTTTACGACCGCCGTGCATCGTTTGCCAAGCAACAGAATCTCAACTCCCGTTCAACATGGGATACAGAAGTTTATGTAGCCTCCTCTTATGACGGTGGTGATACTTGGGAAAATTTACGCGTGAGCGAAGAAAAATTCCGAACCAATCCCAAGGGCTTTTTCGGAGACTACAACAACATCAGTGCTTACGACGGCATTGTTCGTCCCATTTGGACCCGCAATGACGATGGTGTTTTAAGCATATGGACGGCTGTTTTGGATGGATATGTGGAATGAGCCATGAAGACCTTAAACCATCCGAATGCGCTTCGCCGTATCAGCGAGTTCTGCTTGCGTTACTTCTAGCTTAGGCCTTTCGAAATTGATATCACTTATGGACTGCAAAGGGATGAGGTGAACGTGCGCATGTGGCACTTCCAGCCCAATGACCGCGACTCCTACACGGTGGCAGGGAATAGCGTGTTTTATTTGCTTTGACACGTCGCGGGCAAAGAGGGTAATCCGGCTTAAGATACCGTCTTCCAAATCAAAAAAGTAATCCACCTCCATCTTTGGAATTACAAGGGTGTGGCCCTCGGTGAGGGGCTGGATATCGAGGAATGCCAGGAACTCATCGTTTTCAGCGATGCGGTGGCATGGGATGTCACCAGCTACTATTTTGCTGAAGATTGTCGCCATCTCAGTCGCGGGATATTGCGAGGATTTCGAATGGGATAACCCCGGCCGGGACCTGAACATCGGCTAAATCTCCAACGGACTTTCCAAGCAAGCCTTTTCCAATAGGGGAGTCGATGGAGATTTTCTTTTCCGCAAGGTTTGCTTCATTTTCCGCCACAAGGGTATAAGTTACCTCGGCATTATTTTTTGTGTTGCGGATTTTGACAGTGGACAATATGTACACCTTGGTGTTGTCAATTTTGGAGTCATCGACGAGACGCGCATTGGCCAACGTATTCTTGAGCTTAGATATCTTGGCTTCCAGTAATCCTTGTGCTTCTTTTGCAGCGTCATACTCTGCATTTTCGCTTAAATCACCCTTGTCGCGGGCTTCCGCAATTTGCTGGGATATCTTTGGCCTTTCAACTGTCTCGAGCTGGCGCACTTCGTCTTTAAGTCGCTGCAGGCCTTCTTTTGTGAAGTAGGAGATGTCTGCCATGTCCATGGGGTTTGAGGCAAAAAAGAGAAAACCCGGGGTTCGGGCTTTCTCTTCCATGTTTATCGTAAAGGTACGAATTTACTGCGGATAGGGCGCAGCAAGAACGTTGTCTAACTGTGAGAGGGTGTCAAATCACAATGATAGAACGATACCAATGCTATGATTTCCGTTAAAGGGATTCGTGGTGCGATAACTGTAATCTATGCCTATCATAGCCCCGTCAGTTGAGGCGGGGAGCCTAACTGTGAAACCCGCAGCGGGGCCAGTGAAAGCTGTGGTTAGGGTTTCTTCATCGCCCACACCATCTTCCCAGAGATAGCCTGCTCGCAATTCGAAGCGATTGTTATATGAGAATTTCAATCCACCTCCGAACTGGTCCTTGGTGAAAGAATTAGAAACAAATTGGCCCGTGAGGGTAGCGTTTAGCATTTCGGATTGGTAGACATCATACCCAAAGCCAATGTTGACCAGTGAAGGTAATTCATAACGCTCGCTACGCTGGAGCATCGTCAGCGAGTTAGCCGAACCCTGTGGGGTCGCGGTTACCGTCAAACCGTCACCCGCAAAGCGCATTGGTGCACCAACGTTACGCAACGCAATGCCGAAGTTGAGTCGATCGCCAGATACGTAACGTATGCCAGCATCAAAACATATTCCAGATGAGCGAACATTTGAGATGGCCTCACTTACGATGCGCATGGTAATGCCACCGAAAATTGAATTTGAAAACGCCTTGGAGTATGTGACGCCTATGCTTGAGAACGACGGCGAGAAGGTACCGATACCTCCTTCGGGGAGGTCTTCTGTTGTGATTGGGATGTCACCGAAGCCCATGGTCATGACGCTCAAACCAAGGACGGAGCCGTCACCAACTGATGTGCCGAAGCCGATAGCATTGAGCGAAATGCCCGAACCGCTTAAGTATTGAGTGTTCGCAAATCGAAGTTCGTTTTGATTGATGAAAGCCAAGCCCGCAGCATTCAGGAAGGTTCCTTCAAGGCCGTTGGTGATGGCCATGTCAGTCCCTGCCATTCCATTGGACGCAGCCCAAGGGTTGATGAGTAGTTGACCAGCACCCGCCGATCCGGCGCGATCTGGATTTCCTGCGAATACCGCTGTGGTGAGCATCAAGCACACGGTCAGCGTTGCGGATACTAGTATGGTATGTTTCTTATTCATCATGTCGAATTCAGGGTCATATCAAAAATTGTCCAGGTCAGTTG
>DIHQ01000024.1 GCA_002420235.1 Flavobacteriales bacterium UBA5692 | reverse complement strand
TACTGGAGCTGTCTGGCGTATTTCCAGTACGTGCTGCGATCCGATAGCGGGTGCAATAGCTTGCATGGCATAGAAAGGAACCGCCCTTGAGCACTTTTCTGGGCCCATCGGAGAAATTGGTTTTATGGGATCGAGGACTAACGGAACGGATTTTAAACGGATCACGTGTCCACTCCCAAACATTGCCAACCATGTTGAATAGGCCATAACCATTGGAGCCAAAGCTTATGCTCGGCGCGGTTGTTCCATAACCATCTTTGCACATATTTTCCTGTGGGAACTGACCTTGCCAGATATTACATGGGAAGAAATTAGTATCGTTGGGATCGCGGTCACCCCAAGGGTATTTAACATCCTGCAAGCCGCCACGAGCCGCATGCTCCCATTCGGTTTCTGTAGGCAAACGACCGCCTGCCCATCCAGCATAGGCCTTTGCATCGTTCCATGAGACCTGCACAACTGGATGATCCAACTCTCCTGGTTCGGTATAGGGACCGTTGGGCAAGCGCCAATTTGCGCCATCAACACGACGCCACCATTCCGTCCCTAAAACGCCCTGTGTTAAACCGATGTGCGGCGGGATCTCAGTAAAAAATACAAAGGACCAGCCAAGATACTCTGCTTCGGTCTCATAGCCTGTTTCTTCAACAAACTTGCTGAATTCTGCGTTCGTTACACAGCCTTTTTCGCAGGCAAATTTTTTAACTTTCTTACGGCGGAGAGGCCCTTCCATATCTTTTGTCAGCAAAGGTGAATTTGTGCCTACAAGAGCAGTCCCCTCAGGAATAGTAACAGTATTCCCCTCAATTTTAAAGCCTCGCGATTGCTTGACGAGTGATATTGCAGACTTGGATTTTTTGCTTGGGCAGCAACAGGGCGAAGACAACTTTTGAACATTAACTTTTCGCATGTGACCATTCCTTTTCAATACCAACCTACCCGCGAGGTTGATGGCAAATTGAAGGGTTTGCGGTCACGGATGATGCCAATCAGTTCCTTGCGTACTTGCGACATAGATTGATCGTTGAAAAGGTCCTGACATTCCTCCGGGTCGTTATCAAAATCATAAAGTTCACCAGCACCAGAAAGCATATCAAAAGAAATACGATATCTCTTGGTGCGTACGGTTCTAAGATCAAGATCAATACCTGAGCGTGCGCTTTCAACTTTCCATTCGCCATAAGCATGATAACGCTCTTCATCGCCAGTCATCACTGGCACAAGAGACAGACCATCATCTACATTGGCTTTGATGCCGCAAAGTTCAGCCAAAGTGGAGCGCAAGTCGAGAGTGCTAACGGGACTGCGAGAAATCATGCCCTCTGGAACACCCGGTCCCGCCATGACCAATGGTACTCTTAGTAACCCATCGTAGAGCATTGGCCCTTTGAGCAGTAGTCCATGATCACCCAGCCACTCGCCGTGGTCAGATGTAAAAATTACGATTGTATTTTGAAGAACGCCCAATTCTTCTAACTTTTCAAGTACACGGCCAATTTGAGCATCGACAGCTTCGATCATTCCGTAATATACCGCCACGATATTACGCAGATCATCATCGTCGAACCCCGCACCCGAACTGTAAGCAAGACCACTTTGTGCGGCGCGCTTTGCTTTTCCTTCAAGGAATGCGGAGTGCCACCAGACTCGCTCATCAAGGTCCAGCTTGCGATTCTTGGGCAGATCTACATTCGACGGGTCATAAGTAGTGGACCATGGCCTAGGCGCAACAAAAGGGGGGTGCGGGTCGGGAAAAGAAAGCCAGCAAAAAAAAGGCGCGTTATCGCATTTTTTAAACGCATCGATCGCACGATCCCCACACCAGTTCGTGCTGTGAAATTCTTCATTCAACGACGAACGCCAAACTTGATTGTATTTCGTTTTAGGTGTGTCTTCGGTAAATGCCTGTGACCAAAGCTCCTTGCATGGCCCGTTTTTGTCTAGCCAGTCCTCGAATGCGAGTGACTGAGGTGGCTTACTCCACTTTGTGTGCAAGTGAGGCCGCAGACAAAGCTCTGCATGGTCAAAACCATAATATGGCCCCCGCCAGTCGGAGCAGTAATCAGCTGCGCTTTTGAAGCATTCTGGCTGGCCGGTAGGTTCAAAGGTGAGATGAGTAGAGAAGTGAGCCTTCCCAATAAGCATTGACCGATAACCGTTTGCGGAAAACAGCCCACCTAGTCCATTAGCCGTCTCAGCAGTATCTAGATCGTATCCATTGTCCACTACGCCATGACCGTAAGGTAGCCTGCCGGTCAGGATCGATGAACGTGCAACCTGGCACATTGGGTTGGGCGTAATACACGTCTCAAACCGAGTGCCGCGTACGGCCAAATTGTCAATGTGAGGCGTGCATACGCCGCGCGGTCCGTAGCCAACACAATCGCCACGCTGCTGATCAGTTGTGATCAGCAAAACATTTGGGCGTGTCTCCAAAACTCTAGTGTCAGCGAGTGAATCAACCATGAGCTGGAACACCGACAAAAGGATTTACCGCATGACTGCGAACAGACTTCGTCCGTAGGGCGCTATCTACATGCCAATTAAGCAAAACCGAAAGGAGGTGATTTCTAACCTCAGTATAATCCCCATCATCCCAACAATTTTGCGTCTCGCTTGGATCTTTAACTAGATCGAACAACTGTCCATAAGTTTGGCCCTGAAAATGCACAAGTTTATGCGTTTCAGAGCGCACCATGGTAATAAGGTTTGCCCCAGTAAGGTTGACATCGCCACCTTGCTCACAAAATACGTACTTACGCCCCTCAAAAGGCTGGTTAGTCAGCGCATCTGTAAGGGTCTCAGCCTCAAAGCTATCACAAGGCGTTACGCCTGCCCACTCAAGGATAGTTGGCGCGATATCAAAAAGTTGGATCATTTGATCTACCCGCCCCGGAGCAATACGGCCCGGTGACCATACGATCATAGGAACACGCGTTACCTGATCGTAGGGCGCCCATTTCTGACTTAGTCCATGGTCGCCCAGGTTGTCGCCATGATCAGAGGTAAAAACAATAATGGTGTTGTCCAGATTGCCACGGCGCTCCAACGCGTCAATCAAGCGACCAACTTCGGTGTCGATCATCTCGACATTAGCCGCGTAATAAGCTCTCATGCGTTGTAATTCGTCCCGCGTTGGATTCATCTTCCACGAAACCGAGTCATGATCCACTTTGACGTCGTGCACCCTCTTCTCATGAAATGGTGGCGGTAGAGTATCGAGTTCCTCCTGTGTCGGACAAGGCAAGGGAATATCGCGGGCCATGTATTTTTCCGCAAAATCTGGTGTGGGATCATAGGGAGGATGTGGGCCTGGAAATCCAAT
>DIHQ01000080.1 GCA_002420235.1 Flavobacteriales bacterium UBA5692 | reverse complement strand
TGGTGAATTCCCATGCAAGAATTGCTGCCAAGGCCAGCCATTTTTACTCGATGTAAACGGTGGCCTCACTTGTCGACTCTTCTTCAATTTTGATGAGTCCTGTTCCGTACAGCGCTGCTTTGGAGGCTTCTATGTCGAGCACAGCAAATCCTGCTTGTCCTTCAACATAGAACTCTGAGAAATTAAAGCTAACCTGGCCGGCGGCGTTCGATACAGCTGTGGTATCAAAACGTGGTTCCCCAACGAAGTCTGCATCTACTGAGCCGAAGGCGTATAGCCGTACGGTCGCCCCTTGCACCGGTGCTCCGAGGTCATTCAGAACAAATACGTTTGCAATTGTCTCTTCTACTTCATGACAACTGGAGAGGCTCGAAACAGCACCTAGTGCCATTACACATAGAGAAAGGGAAACTTTTCGCATGAGGAGGTCTAACTTTGCAGGCTTAGTATGAATTTCAAATATCTTGAAAAAGTCATGAATTTCAATATATCAGTGCAATATATCGCTACGGCTTTCGCAATCATTGCGAGCTTTGGACTCTCAGGATGCGGCGAACCAACGCCTGCTGAGGGCGAAAAAATGAGGGCTGAGTCGCTCAATTTGGATGCTGAGCCTGAACGGCAAGTGCGCATTAAAACAGAGTTTGGAGATATGGTTGTTCAACTTTCCAATCAGACTCCTCAGCATCGGGATAATTTCGTTGAATTGGTTGAGAAAGGCTTCTACGACAGCCTTACATTTCATCGCGTCATCAATGAATTTATGATTCAAGGCGGCGATCCAATTAGCCGCACAGCATCCCTTTCCACTCCACTCGGTTCAGGTGGGCCAGGTTATCAAGTTCCAGCTGAAATAAACACTGACCAATTTCATTTTAAAGGAGCCTTAGCCGCTGCACGCCAGGGGGATGGGATAAACCCCGAGCGCAACAGCTCAGGCAGTCAGTTCTACCTAGTTCATGGTCGACCATTTTCGAAGGAGGAAATCTTGACCATTGAGGCCCGAAACTTCAAGCCAAACGATAGTACTGGAGAGCCTTTCAAGTATTCAGATGAGGCTATCATGAGATACATGACGGATGGTGGTACGCCTTTCTTAGACAATAATTACACGGTATTTGGACAGGTTGTTGAGGGCTTAGAAATCATTGATTCGGTAGCATCTGTGCCAACAGGGGCAGGCAATCGTCCCCGTATTGATGTTCGCATGGCGATGGAGGTAATTAGATAGTATGGGACTGAAGGAACAATTGGCACAATGGACGGCAGAAGTATTGGCTGTTCAATTGAAAACAGCAGATGAGGTGGAGGCATTTCGCATTCATTGGTTGGGGCGGAAAGGAAAGATGAAAGAGGTCATGGCGATGTTCAAGGCAGCTCCTGATGAGGAAAAGCGCGATTTGGGTAAGCTCATTAATGAGTTCAAACAGCGGGTAGAACATTGCGTGGTTGAAGGGAGTGCCATTGACGTCCAGTCGGGCGGGGAAGACAAGCAGCAATATGACTGGACCAGGCCAGATGGGGGTGTTCCAGTTGGTGCCCATCACCCTCTTAGCGTGGTTCGGCGGGAAATTATTAGTATTTTGGAACGGATGGGATTTGTGGTATCCGAAGGGCCGGAAATTGAAGACGATTGGCACGTATTCAGTGGATTGAATTTTCCCGAAGAGCATCCAGCTCGTGACATGCAAGACACTTTTTTCGTGAATCGAAGTCCAGATATGTTATTGCGGACCCACACCTCTTCGGTGCAAGTCCGTGAAATGGAAAAGCGTGAACCACCGATGCGCATTATTATGCCCGGCCGTGTGTTCAGAAACGAGGCTATTAGTGCACGAGCGCACTGCATGTTTCACCAAATCGAAGGTTTGTACATTGATAAGGGTGTATCCTTTTCAGATTTGAAGCAAACTCTTTTACGGTTTGCACAGGAGTTTTTTGGATCGGATACCAAAATACGCTTGCGGCCAAGTTATTTTCCATTCACAGAGCCGAGTGCGGAAGTAGATGTCTACTGGGGGCTGAAGACCGAAGTAGATAAGCGCATTACGAAAGGAACAGGATGGCTTGAGATACTTGGCTGCGGGATGGTAGACCCTGCGGTCCTCGAAGCATCGGGGATTGATTCGCGCGATTACGGAGGCTTTGCATTTGGGTTGGGCATCGAACGCATCGCCATGTTAAAGTATCAGGTTGCTGATTTGCGCGCTTTTTTCGAGAGCGATATGCGATTCTTGGAGCAATTTCAGGGTGAGCAGTGAAGTGCGCTCTAAACGTAAGGCAGAGTCAAGGTGAGTCGCTCTGCTAGGGGGGAAAGTCGTTCAATATTTATTTTCCCTGCTATTTTACGCAATTGGGCATGTAGCTCATTCCAACGTGATGAAGCCAGCGCATCCTTCCCGTAAAACAGGCCTTCAAAGGCTTTTGAAGCGCCGGTATGTTGGCTATCTACACGTAGCACCCAATGCGACTTTTCTGTGGTCTCTACTCCTAATGCAATAGGTCGATCTTCAGTTGTGATATCGACGAGTCCACGGAGCAGATTACGCAATACTACCCGAACTTCAGGGCCGATGCTTAATTGAACATCCTGGTTGATGTTGAAATCGATTCGGTTCTGCAGGTCGGCATCCAACTCGTTCAAGAAAGCTTGGATCGTTTGTGAAGTGGCGACTCTGTCTCCTGTTTCAATAAATTCACCGCTTGGCATTAAGCTGCTAGTACCCAATTCTACGTCATTTTGTGCCGGGTTGGATGAGGCGCTAGGCAACCGGTCTGCCGGGACTAAAGATCGCAATCGAATGATGCGCCTGCGCTCTTTGTGTAAAGCGGAGCGAAGGTATTGCTGCTGCCGAGCGTAAGCGATGATTCCGATGGCAAGTAACCCGGCAATCCAAGGCCAGCCAGTTGATTGGTATGGAGCAGGTTTTGCTCTTTCAAGTTCAAGTGCTGCGAGGTCAAATTGATCCAGTACGGGGAACACTTGCTCTGCAAATTGCCGTGTTTCCCGTTCCGTGATTTGAGGTAATTCAGCGAGGCGTATCATTTGGATTTCGTCCAATTCGATAAAAGCTATTAAGGCTTCGGTATCATTTCCGCGGTCTTTCTCAAACAGGCCTTTTTGTCGTAGTGCTTCTGTTAACAATGATAAGTCTTCGGATACCCTAGCCGATTTGATAGCTTCGTGGTAGCCGATTAAGGCCTCTAAAGGTCGGTGCGCTAAATGCGCGCTGTTAGCTATCCGGAGATGGGCTACGGCGATTCGGGCTAAATTCTTTGAAGGGGTGTGTTCCAAAATCGTTTGAGCCCACTGAAGAGCCGCCATGTGAAACCCTTGCATAGAGAGTACGAGGTGGACTTGCTCCCTAAATCCTTGGGCGATTGTGGACGTCAAAAATGTCGCTTCCTTCTCGAATCGATTGCGTAGTGAATCATTCGCGATTCGGCCTTGCATACTCTCAATCTGGATTAGCCTACTTATCCAATCTGCTTTATGCTCATGGGCGTTTTTTGGGCAGAGGCGCAAGCATGCTGCATATTGCATGCTGCATTTTTCCCAGTGACCGCCAGTAAACCATAGATCGGCGAGTTTAGCATTCAAAATGGTGCAGTCTGGATTCAAATCTAACTCCCTTTGAATAAGCTCAGTAGCCCGGTCCTCATAATGCAGATGCAACCATAAATCGGCCGCTTGAATGACAATCCTTGTTCGCATTTCAGCCTCACATGCGAGGAACCCAAGCTGTGCCTGCTCAAGGGATGCTAAAGCTAAATCAGGGTTGTTGCTGGCAGTATAGATCTGTGCAATACCTACATGCCCTCGTGCTTGCTGACATGGGTCAAATGTTCGTGCCATTGCTCCTCGGAACATTGATAATGCAGCGACAGGCTTGTTGGAATTGAGCAATGAATCCCCTCGATCGAGCATCAGATGAGCTTCTTCAATCGATAAATCGAATGAGACTATTTGGTCTACATCCTCTTGTGCAAGGGATAGTGGCATCGCCACACCTGTAATGTGCGCAAAAAATAGCGTAGGTATGAACCTTTTCCTCAGCAGTTCAGTGAAGAAGCATCGGTTCGAAAAATTGAGCTTGCGCATTATGGAACCAAACTAAGTGCTGGCTTTCACTAGTCGCTGAAGCGGATCCCAAATTGTTCACATGTGCGGGCGCATAAACACAACTGCGTCAATCAATCGTTCCAAATAACGTCGATTACTGTATTGCCTACTGCTTCAAGTGTTGCCGTACTGATGATGGACAAGTTATCTGCGTGGGTGTGATGGAAAGGCCCATAACCCATGGGGAGTACTTGGACTTGGTAGTGCACAATATTGGCCGATGGAATCCCAGCAAATTCTGAAACAAATAAGTTATCGTCAATGGTCTCAGGGGTTACGTCCTGTTTGAAATAGTTCCCATATCCTAGCCGCTCAGCGGAAGACCAGAGGCGTTCCACTACATAAGGCGCGTAGGCCATAGAGGTACCCTCTTTGTTGAATACTGCTCCTTTAGCGCCCACCATATCAAGCAAGATTCCGTATTTCGCATTATAGCCAATTCGATGAGGTTGATTGGCCCAGTATTGACTGCCTAAGCACCACGTCAATGCTGAGTTTTGATTCTTTTCACCCCACTCGGGAATCCCGTAATCCTCTGCATCGAAAAAAACGATATCAACTCCCAACTCGAGGGTTGAGTCTGAGCCGAGTAGGCGTGCAATTTCCAGCAGGACGCCTATCCCAGATCCCCCGTCATTAGCTCCCTCAATGGGCTCGCGTATGCGCAATGTGTCTTTGTCTGCAAATGGTCTAGTATCCCAATGGGCAAAAAGTAAGATGCGCTCTCGATTGTTAGGACGAAACTGGCCTATGAAGTTCCGGATGCGCAGTATTGTTCCGTCGTATGCTCGAACCAGTCCTGGTTGTTCGATGACGTTGGCTCCATGGCGAGTTAATTCGCTCGAGAGCCAATCTCCGCAGGCTACGTGCTGTGGTGTATTGGGAACCCGAGGTCCAAAGGCAACTTGCTGAGCAATGTAGGCGTAGGCCGAATCCGCATCAAATGGAGGACCTATTACAGTTGAAGTTTCAACTGCTAAGACTTCGGTTTTCGAAGGGGTCTGTTCAGGTGGAGCAGCGTCATGATCGCAACTTTGGAGCAAAAGGGATACCAAAAGGCATAAGCATATTAAATTCAGTCTCGTTCCCATGTGCTTCCTTCTTTGCTGTCCTTAATGGAAATGCCCAATTCACCTAGGGCGGTTCGAATCGCGTCGGCGGTTTGCCAGTCTTTGTTGCTCTTTGCGTTTCCGCGTAATTTCACCAGAAGGTCGAGGAGGGCGCTGGATTCAACGTTGTTATTACCAGAGCCTTTGTCCTCTCGCATCAGGCCGAGTATGTCGAAAACGTAGCCGTTGAAGAGTTCCTCTAAGTCAGCTTTTTGTGTCGCATCGATAGCGATGTGGTCAGAAGCTATGCTGTTGACTAGTTTGACGGCGTCGAATAAAACGCTAATCAGGATCGGAGTATTGAAATCGTCGCCCATGGCTTTGATACACCGGTCCGATAAGGATGTTATATCCACATCAGGATTTCGTGAATTTGCTTTCGTGGGTAAAGTTTCCAACGTGGTTAAAGCACTCATTAGTCTTTCCAATCCTTTTTCCGCTGCCTGCAAGGCTGCATTGGAGAAATCGAGGGGCGAGGCATAATGGCCTTGAAGCATAAAAAAGCGCACCGTCATAGGTGAATACCCCCTTTCGAGCAATGCATGGTTGCCTGTAATCAATTCTTCTGGGGTAAAGCCGTTCCCCTCGGATTTCGCCATTTTGCGGCCATTCACTGTCAGCATGTTGCCGTGCATCCAGTACCGCACCGAATGTGATTGAGCGGTTGCTCCTGCGTTCTGTGCTATTTCACATTCATGATGCGGAAACTTCAGGTCCATTCCACCCCCATGAATGTCAAATTGGGGACCTAAGTACTTAGTGCTCATAACTGAGCATTCGAGATGCCAGCCAGGGAACCCAATGCTCCATGGCGAAGGCCACTTCATCAAATGTGAGGAATCAGCCTTCTTCCAAAGGGCGAAGTCCAACGGATCGTTTTTCTCGTCTTGTCCGTCAAGCGATCGGGTATTGTTGATAAGGTCGTCAATCTTGCGTCCTGAAAGGACACCATAATCGAAGTCCTCATTGTACTTGCGAACGTTGAAGTAAACACTGCCATTAGATTGATAGGCGTATCCACGATCGAGGATGGCCTCAATCATTCCAATCTGTTCAACAATGTGTCCGGTGGCGCTTGGCTCGATGGAAGGCGACTTCATATTGAAGACGCGCATTACGTCATGAAAATCATTCGTGTACTTTTGAACGACCTCCATTGGCTCGAGCTTCTCAAGCCGCGCTTTCTTGCTAATCTTATCCTCACCTGCATCAGAGTCTCCGGTCAAGTGCCCCACATCGGTAATATTTCGAACATATCGGACGTGGTAACCGAGATAGATGAGGTAACGGTACACAATATCAAAAGTCAAGAACGTGCGGACATTCCCAAGGTGCACATTACTATAGACCGTTGGGCCACAAACGTACATGCCGACATGGGGAGGTTTGAGCGGAGTGAACAACTCTTTTTTGCGGGTCAAGCTGTTTTGAATGTACAACGGGGGAAACTCGGCCATGTTGATTCTCTTGTTTGAGCGCTAGCACGGTTATTGAAGCGCAAGTACAAAGAAAAGGCATCCCGCATATTCAAGCGGCAGTGCCGAACCAATCAGTGCACAGCCAACTGTGTCTTTTTTCGAATAGCATTGAGCATTATTGAAGTCATCTCCGGCAGCAGAATTTTCGGCTTCCATCCCCAGTCGGTTCGCGCAGCTGTATCGTCAATGCTTTCCGGCCAATTTTTTGCTATTCCTTGGCGATGGTCGGGTTTGAAGTGAACATTAAAATTGGGAAGGTGCTGTTGAATGCTATTGGTCACTTCAATCGGTGTAAAACTCATGGCTCCGAGGTTATAAGACGTGCGGACCTGAATCCGATCCGCAGAAGTTTCCATTAATTCCAAAGTTCCCCGAACGGCGTCGTCCATGTACATCATTGGTAACGCTTGATTGGCTTGCAAGAAGCACGTATACGATTGACCAGCCGCCGCGGCGTAGTATATCTCCACAGCATAATCTGTGGTCCCTCCCCCCGGTTCCGAGCGGTGACCAATTAATCCAGGGTAACGGATGCTTCTGACATCGACCCCAAATTTTGCGTGGTAATAGCGGCACCAATACTCACCGGCTTGCTTGCTGATTCCATAAACGGTCATCGGGTCGAGCAGCGCTTCTTGTGGCACTGATTTTTTCGAGGTTTGACCACCAAAAACAGCGATTGAGCTTGGCCAAAAAATCCGGTTAACCCATCCTTCTTTGGCTGCTTCGAGGACATTTAGTAAAGACTGCATGTTGAGATTCCACGCGGCTAATGGCTTGATCTCACTGGTGGCACTCAACATGGCAGCAAGGTGATACACAGCCTCGTAACGACCGTCTTCCAAGGCTTTACTCAACGTGTATTCGTCTGTTGCATCGAGGTGGAGAAAGCGACTTCTCATGACCCTTTCGTCTTCCGGCACACGGATATCAGAGATGTCTACAGCATCCACTCCATACTGTGCCTGGAGGGCAAGCACGAGCTCGATACCCAGCTGTCCGGCAGCTCCGATGACAAGGATTTTGGTCATGATTCAACGAAGGTAATGCACCTCTGACCAATTTGGAGGAACGAGAGGCGTGTTCACCGGTTATTTTTGTCCTGTTGTTTAAAAATCACATGTATGCAGAATGCGGAATACGCCTACGAACTTCCTGAATCGGCTATCGCTGTCCATCCGGCTATGCCCCGCTCAAGCGCAAGGCTTCTTACATGGAGAGATGGCGCGGTGACATCTCATCATCGATTCAAGGATTTGCCCGCAATTTTACATGCGGACACTCAGTTGTGGGTGAACAACACCCGGGTGATTCGTGCGCGGTTGCTGCTGATGAAACCGACTGGCGGGAGATTAGAAGTGTTTCTACTCGAGCCGCACGAGAGGTCTATGGAGCAAGCTTTGGCCTCGACCCAGTGCGTGGTTTGGAAATGCATGGTGAAGGGTGCGAAGCGATGGACAGCAGGTGAAGCCGCTTTGCAGGTGGAGGATTCCAGAGGAAAGTGGGAGGTCACAGCCAAACGCGTAGGTATGGATGAAGGCGTACGGTACATCGAATTGAAGTGGACGCACCGTTCGGCGGCGACGGGCGATGTGCAGGAGGTGAGCTTCGTAGAACTGTTGGAGGCTATGGGTAAGATGCCGCTGCCGCCCTACATGCGTCGTCCGGCGGAGGAGCAAGATGCTGAGGATTATCAAACGGTGTACGCTGAAGTTCCCGGGTCGGTTGCTGCCCCGACGGCAGGCTTACATCTTGATGAGCAGCTCATGGCGAACTTGAGCGCGAGTACGTCCATACATCACATCACCTTACACGTGGGCGCTGGGACCTTTAAACCCCTGGTTGAAGGTGACGTTAGGAACCATGTCATGCATGGCGAAAACTGTTCTGTGTCTTTTGATGCAATCCAAGCCCTTGCCGAGGATGGGGTGCATCGTGTCGCTACGGGTACGACCAGTTTGCGGACCTTGGAGAGCCTTTACTGGCTGGCCATAAAATGGAAAGAAACGGGTGAGCAGCCGTTTGAGCTGAATCAGTGGGAATGGCGAAATGAACTCGGCACCAAGGCTGATCGATTGGGGTGGAGTATGGAAACGGCAATGCAATGGTGTGCGGTTGCCCTTGACGGGAACGATTGGAGTTTCCGGACATCGGTCATGATTATTCCGCCATACCGCATCCGCTCGGTGCGGGGGCTCATCACTAATTTTCACCTACCCAACAGCACCTTGCTCTGCCTTGTGGCTTCAGCAATTGGTGAGGAGTGGCGATCGGTTTACGACCGCGCCCTTGCAGAAGAATTTCGCTTCTTGAGTTATGGTGATGGCAGTTACCTCGAATGGAATCAGAGGTGAACTTGCACGAAAAAGCCCGCGATAGCGCGGGCTTTTGGAGAAGGATTAAAGGTTATTCAATTCCGGTTGTCTTCTAAGTTAGCCGCATCCATCATTGCATTGGAAATGCGAACAGTCGCTGCGCCGCGAGCGCGCGACAACAGGGTCGTTTGCTCCGTCAGGTAGTCGGATTTGTCCACGGCGTCGGTGCTTGACGTTGGTGCGATGACCCACACACCATTGGCGCCGACAATGGGCGCTGATATGTTACCCATTGGAATCGCAAAAGCCATACCAACAACTTTGGGCTCGGGTAATGAACCTGCGCCACTGATGGTAGGAGATTTCATTGCGATGTTGGTTGCACTAGCGACAGAGGATTCAACATCTGCGGCAATTTCTTCTAAGGAGCCTGTGGCCATGCGCATACTGTAGACCTCACCCTTCGCTTCTTTCATGGCACCGGCACGCATTTCATTTTCAACATATTCAAATAGGGGCGCTCCTGCTTCCGTGATTCGATCAAGGTACCCTACAACGTAGTTCTTGTCAACGAGGATTGGATTGGACACCTCTTGGGCCTCAGCACCATAAGCCCACGCTACAAGTTCTGATGCGTTGCGCAATCCGGAAACCGACTTCGCATTGCGGAGCACATCGTTCGCCGTATTTGTAGCGTATCCCGCATCTTCGGCGGCTTGCATGAACGATTCACGCGAAGTCGCTTGGATTGCGAATTCGCTCGCTGCCCCGTAAGACTCACGGGCAGTGGTTGCCGAGGGCTCGATCGCGCGTTCAATTAAGGCAATACGCACACGTTCCTTCGCATCGGTATGTTCCGTAACTTCTATCAAGTGCACGCCAAATGAGGTTTCAACAGCTCCTATTTTACCGGGCTTATTTTCAAAGCAGAAATCTTCAAACGACGGAACCATGCGTCCGCGCGGAAACAAATCGTAGAATCCGCCTTTGGACTTCGATCCTGGGTCCTCGCTGAAGCGTTCGGCCAAATCGTCGAATGACGCGCCTCGGCGTAAAGCGCGTTTGAGGCTATCGGCTCGGTTCATCAGAACGGCCATCTCTTCAGAATCCTTCGGGTTATCGGCTTTAAGTAAGATGTGTCGACACGCCGCACTGTCAGGCTCGCTAAAAAATTCCATGACCTTAGCTAAGCGGTAGCTATTATTTTTGAGATAAGGGCCAATAATGTTGCCTTCTTTCGCATCGAAAAAGGTCGTTTCGTTGACATCTGTCTCGACGTCGCTCTTACTCAAAATTGTAGCAGTAAACGGGGCTTCGTTTACATTGGCTACGAACAAACTGTCGTTGTCTTCGCTGTTTTCCCAAACGGTTCTGATAGCATCCAAATCAGATTCGATTGCCGCTGCGTCTTCCGCACTAGCTTGCAACGGGATACGCACAAATGTGATGTTTCGCCCCGCAGTTTGCTTGTATCGAGCCTCTTCTTTGTGCGCATTGTAGTATGCCTTCACATCGGCATCGGTGATGTTGACTTCAGTTTCATCGATTGTATTAAAGGACTTTAATACGTAGTTGAAGGTCACCTTCCGATTGGCACCTGCGTGGTCGAACTTACCTTCCAAGGAATTGGAGTAAATGCCTGAAACTACAAGATTATCGAATTTCTCGCGAATGCGCTTTGCGACAATCAATCGTTTGTATGACATAAAATCGGCGATTCCACGATCGGTGCCAAGCATTGCGTCGAAGTTCTGTTGCCAGAATCCCTTGTTTTCCGCATTGGAGTAAAATGCACGATTCATGTATGGTGAGAATGCTGTGCCGAAAAGCATCTCTTCGTATTCCTCGTCACTTACCGCTAATCCTAGAGCGGAAAAATCTTCCTCGAGTACAATTCCAGAGGTAATGTCGTTCCAGACTTCTTCAGCCAATTGATCTCCACTGAATCCAAGTTGGCGTCTCTGTTGAACTTCCATCTGGTATTGAGCACCTGATACAGCAACTCCATTTACTTCGCCGACATCTCGGCTTCCGTTTTGGCCGAACAATGCCATTACTGCGTCATAAGGAATCAAGAAACCAAGCATACCAATGCCAATCATCACGATTAGTAGGCCTTGTCGGTTTTGAATTTGTCGAATCATTGACATGATATACGTGTCTTTTTAAGGTTAGCGAAGATAAGGGAAATCCAATATCTCCGGGTGTTTTTGCGTGTTGTGCTTCCTTGAACGGCAACGCTGCCGCCAAAGTTTCAAATGGTTTCTTCCGACGTTATGTGCAGTATGATGGTCTTTATCCTATTGCCACTCACTTCCTCCACCTCGATATTAATGCCATCTAGTGTCAGGTTATATCCTGCTTCTGGGATGTCTTCCGTGTAGTGAATCAGTAGTCCCCCGAGCGTTTCGTAGGCGTCATTCAATGGAAGCTTCACCCCGAAACGTTCGTTGAGGTCCCCTACATCAAGGCGAGCAGAAAACCGCCATTTCCCTGGTCCTATTACTTCTTCAATCAACTCTTCTCTGTCGTGCTCGTCTTCAATGTTGCCAACGAGCTGTTCCATAATATCCTCCATCGTCAGGATGCCTGATGTACCGCCGAATTCGTCAACCACAATGGCCAGGTGCCGCTTCCTTTGCTTGAACCTTTTGAGCACGTCATCGGCTGGCATGGGTTCGGGCACAACGAAAGTGGGGAGAATTATGCTCTTAATGGATTCGGGATTATTGAAAAGGTCTTTGGCATGCACGTAGCCAATGGTTTGGTCAATGTCCTCTCGGTACACGACAATTTTGCTTAGCCCTTTTGAGATGAATAACTCTCGCACTTCGGATAAGGGCGTTTCCAATTCCACGGCAATTACCTCGTTTCGTGGGATGAGGCAATCGCGGGCAAGCACTTTGTTAAAATCCAAAGCATTCTGCATGATTTGCAGCTCATGTTCTAATTCCTGCTCGGGTTCCATTCGGCCGCTCATTTCACGGATAAAATGATCGAGGTCGGTAGCACCAAGCGGCTCGTCGTCTTCATTGCCTCCTGTTGATCGACCAACCAGTCGAATTGAGAAATGACTTAAACCTACCACTAGCAATCCAGGAAGCAGTAGTAGATAGTGAATGAAGACCAATGGCAGCACGAAAATTTTCAACCAGAAGTTTGCGTTGCTGTGAAACAAGGCCTTAGGGATGAATTCAGCCACTACCAAGATTACCAGGGTCGTGACCAAGGTCTGGACGGCAAGAACCAAGATGGGCTGGGCCGCCTCCGTCCAATCACTCACCCCAAAGATGCCTTGACTTACGATTGCTCCCGATTCCAAACCGCAAAATACTAGGGCCAAGTTGTTGCCAACGAGCATCGTTGCAATGAATAACTTCGTGCGTGATGATAAATGGGTGAGAATCCGTCCCTGCCAACTGCTCTTGGATTCGAGTTCGAGTTGAAGGCGGTTGGCAGAAACGAAGGCGATCTCCATTCCAGAAAAGAAGGCTGAGGCTACGAGAGCCAATCCGATGATTGCAAGCGAACTCGAGAGGTCAGAATCCATGGGTCAAGGCTAGAACAAACCTAATCATTCCGCGCGTTACTTCCGCGCTCGAGGCGTTGGCGAAAAAACCGACGAAATACATACCACGCCGCTGCTAAACCAGGTAAAAACAAGGATTGCTTCTGCTGTGCCCAGCCATCCGACCAAATGAAATAGCCGGATGCCACGCCGCAGCAAATGATTATGCCGATCCAGAAGATTTCCGCCATGCGATTTACGCGGTGCAACTGTTCCTCTTTCATGGGTATATAGTCCGATGCAAACCTAATGCAATTCAGTCCCTTCCAAGACCATCTCTCCACGAGGCTTAATGATGCGGTAGGTCTCAAACCGGGCGTCCGAATCCAATCCTTCGCCGTAGATGACACCATTCGAGGTGTATATGGTCACCGGTCGGTTCGTCCACACTCGGTCAGAGTCCTCTGACCACACAAGGTACTCGGTTTCCAAAACATCACCTTCGGCGTTCTCGAGGGTTACGGCATGCTTGGCAACGAGTCGGAGGGACTTCTCGTCTAATGTGGCCCAGTCGGCTGTCATGTGAGCATCATGCTTGGAAGAATCACCTCCGATGAACAATTCGAATCCGCCTCGTACTTCCACTATGTCCTCAGAAACCTCCGCATTTCCGCGTTCTTCGCGTCGCATTTCATTGGCCTCTAATTCATATTTAATAACCCCGAGCTCGCTGTATCGAAAGGTACCATTGAAGACCGTCTGAATCGGACTCGTCTCCTCAGCTTGTACGTCGGAAACCTCAGCATCTGAATTGGAGCAGGCGCCCAGAAGGAAAATTGACCAGCCTATTGTCCTGAAGGAGTGCTTTGCCGGGCGCCGAGTTTTTGTTTTCTGTTCGAGCACGTTCTAGCAATTCAATGCGCTCAGCGCACGCGGATCGTGGTGGATTCACCCGCACAGGGACACCCGCCAATGGATGGAATCGTAATTTCATCGCCATTGGACTTCCCGACAGCGAAAATTTCGTCAACGCTCGGGAATTGTTTCCTGTTGGCGTTGAGTTTTTTCTGTGCGGTGGCCTTGATGTCTTCGTCGCCCCGGCTGATCGCCATTTTATAGTAATCACACGCACGGAGGTAAGCCAAGCGGCTTCCCAAAGCTCCATCATTGCATTGCTTAGCCCCACCGGCAATGGCATCGC
>DIHQ01000090.1 GCA_002420235.1 Flavobacteriales bacterium UBA5692 | reverse complement strand
TCACAGTCAAAAATCACCAAGGCATTGTGGCGTTCCTCTCGCCCATCAGCTATCAGCCGATTGAAGAATTGATAGCGCGAGCGTACGAAGCCGGCGAAAGACCTTTGCTCATAGCGCTGGACGGCGTAACGGATGTCCGCAACATTGGAGCGATTGCCCGCAGCGCGGAATGTTTTGGAGCAACGGCACTCGTCATCCCATCATTTGGCGTAGCTCCCATTCAAGAAGATGCCATCAAATCATCCTCCGGTGCCCTATTACGCCTACCAGTGGCCCGTGTACCCGACTTGGAAAGAGCATTGGACGGTATCCAAGCCCAAGGCATAACCTGCATAGCACTGAATGAAAAAGCCGATAAACCCATTAATGAACATGAAACCGACGGTCCCGTATGCCTTATCATGGGAGACGAAGGCACGGGTATTTCTGAAAAGGTACTGCGGAGATGCCAGCTGCAGCTGCGATTACCTCTAAAAGGCAAAACAGGGAGCCTGAATGTTTCTGTCGCTGCTGGAATCGCATTATCTCATATTGCGTTGTGGAAAGAAGGTTAACGCGTAGCTAAAAACTTCTTTGGCATGACACTATAATTGGCTCATGGGGTTCTCGCTTTAAAGTGAAACCGATTTCGCAAAGAATCGAACATGACGCACGTGCCACTTTCCCGTTCAATAATCATCATTACCACTTTGTTGGTTGCAACGGTATTGCTCAATTCCTGTGGTTCTCGCCATTTTTGGAAAGGTCTCCGGTTATCTGAAAAAAATCGCCATACAGAAGCTGTCGCCAATTTGAACCGTGCATTGACCAAATGGCCAAATGATACCATGAGCTACCGCTTACTTGGGCAGACACAGATGCACCTCATGGATTTTGCAGCGGCCGAGCGAACGTACGAGGAATTGGGCTATCGCACAGCGCTGACTGTCGACGATCAATTAAATTATGCCAAATGCATGATGCAACAGGGCAAGTATGCCGAGGCAGCAGATGTACTGGAATGGTTAATGATCAAAGACGATGCTCCCGAATACGTCCAGCGCTTGTGGGACCGTTGTACTGCTCAGCTGCATGTTAATGAAGACTACCGGAATTGGCAAATCAGTCCGCTGCGTTTTGCCGGTTTGGAGACGGCATCCGCCCCGCGCCTCAGCGAAAACCAGCTGTACTTTTGCAGCGAGCCTTACCAATGGGGTCAAGCCGACAGAACTGCACGAATGAATCGAAATGAAGTCTGGTTCATGGACTTGGGGGCCAGCGGCAGACAAGTAGTGCGAGCAAAGGAAATAACCTCCATGGACCTACCTGACCACGATGGTGTCATCAGCTTATCCAAAAACGGACGGTCCATTGCTTATTCAAAGAAAAAGAGCCGCGGCGTCGGCTGGTTTGGAGATCACATTGATGGCGGCTATCAGTTACTAATTGCGTCACGAACTGCAACAGGTGAATGGGGAGAAGCTCGCCCATTTCCTTACGTCGAACAGGGCTACGTTTTTGCCCATCCTACATGGTCAACGGATGGAAACAGCTTGTATTTCGTTACAGATTTGCCCTCACCTGAAGCCCAAGGTGGAATGGACATTTGGGTTTCCAAACGGAATGGGGTCTTCTGGGAGGAACCCCTTAACCTTGGTCCCGAAGTCAATTCCTCTGGCGACGAGGTATTCCCAGCCTTTGACAGCGTAGGGCGCCTTTACTTCGCATCCAATGGACACCCCACACTAGGCGGATTAGATATCTTCTGGACAGAAATTGATTACACTGTGAAGCCCGAAATACGGCAGTGGCGAGACGGTGATGCCTGGAAAACACCGGTTCGAATGGCATTTCCCGTCAATAGCCTTGCCGACGATTACGCTTTTGCTCTTGAATCTGATGGTGAGCACGGCTTCATTTGTTCAAACCGAGGAGGGCTCGACGAAATCTTCCGGGTTGAGCACAGCGAAAGCGCGGTAACGTACAACATCACGGTCAAGGATTACGCCACCGGTGCCGCGCTGCCGCGTGTTCCAATCCGCTGGATCGATCTCAAAGACGGGTCAGCATGGGATACCCGCACGTCACTGGACGGCCAGCTGTCCATTGGACTTCCCCCGAATCATGGATTTCAGGTCACTTGCGAGCTCCCTGGCCACCTGGTTCAGCGCAAATTCATCACAACAGACGCTACAGAGCCCATTCTGGAATTAGAGTTGGCCAAAATCAAAACCTTAAATGATAAGCGATTCGCGGACCAATGGATGGGCGGAACGCCATTTGAAATCGGTGGTTTAGAATGGGAATCAGAGACTAAGATGACCCGAGCGAGCGAAATCAATTTGTTCGCTTTGGTAGACTTTCTCAAGCTGAATCCTGAGGTCTTCCTTGAAATTCGAACGCATGAAGATGCTTCTGCTTGGGATCTATACGACCAACCAACCAACCGTAAGTCCAAACTACGCGCCATTGAAATCGAAGCATTTCTGCTCAAATCCGGCGTCTCCTCCAAGCAACTTATAAGCGTTGGCAAAGGGATTGATGAACTTCGTAACGACTGCCGTCCTGGTGAGCCTTGTGCCTCTTACAACCACGAGGACAACGACCGAACTGAATTTCGGATTTATGGGCTCTTACAGCAAAATCCAGGCGAAATTGACCTGATGCCGTTTATGAAGACCAATCGATAAGATTTGCAATCAACCGCGAAACCCATGTCCAAGGTACACCGCTGCTGCACCTAGCTCCTCTTCGATACGCAGCAATTGATTGTACTTGGCAACGCGGTCTGAACGGCTCGCTGAACCGGTCTTAATTTGCCCGGTGTTTAGGGCTACCGCCAAATCAGCAATTGTAGTGTCTTCAGTCTCACCGCTGCGATGGCTCATAACACTAGTATACCCGTTACGGTGAGCCAAGCTCACCGCTTCAATAGTCTCGGTTAAGGTTCCGATTTGGTTCACTTTCACCAAAATAGAATTCGCAATGTCATTTTCGATGCCACGAGCGAGACGGTGCGTGTTAGTCACAAATAAATCATCCCCGACCAATTGAACGTCTCCGCCCACCGCTTCCGTCATCAACTTCCATGCATCCCAATCATCCTCCGCCAATCCGTCTTCGATGCTCACAATCGGGTACTTCTCGGTCCATCCTTTCCAGAAGTCTACCAATTCACCTCCGGTCATACGATCACCGGTGGATTCAAAAATATACTGATTCGACTCTGAGTTATAAAACTCGGACGCGGCGGCATCCAGGGCAATCAGAAAATCATCGCCGGGTCGGAAGCCCGCCTTCTCAATGGACTCAATGACCACCTCAATGGCCTCTTGGTTGGAGCCTAGATTCGGCGCAAATCCGCCTTCGTCCCCAACATTCGTTACATGACCACGCTCTTTAAGCACCTTCTTCAACGTGTGGAATACTTCCGTACCCATACGCAATCCATCAGAGAACGTCTCCGCTCCCACGGGCATAATCATGAATTCCTGGATGTCAATCTTGTTGTCCGCATGAGAACCGCCGTTTAGGATATTCATCATAGGAACGGGCAATGTATGGGCATTTACACCGCCGATATAACGATACAGAGGTTGTCCCTCGCATTCCGCTGCAGCATGAGCCGAAGCCAGCGATACGCCGAGGATTGCATTTGCACCCACTTTACTTTTATTACTGGTCCCGTCCAGGTCGATCATGGCCTGGTCAATGGCGCGTTGGTCGAAGACATCGAAGCCCAATAATTCGTCTGCCAAGACTTGATTAACATTGTCAACCGCTTGGGTCACGCCTTTGCCCATCCACTCAGAACCGCCGTCGCGCAATTCGACTGCTTCGTGGATGCCCGTCGATGCGCCGGACGGTACAGCTGCCCGACCCATACTGCCGTCGCCAGTAACAACGTCTACCTCGAGGGTGGGATTACCGCGAGAATCAAGAATCTGGCGGGCTTGGATTTGATCAATGTAACTCATGTCAATGATAAAAAGTGGATACGCACTCAGGCGGCGGGATTGGGGTCATTTCCAAATCCTAGTCATAAGCCTGGTGTAAAGCTACTGAATCAAGAGTGAATCACGCAGGAACGGCCACCTGTTCCATGTTCGCTACAAATTGGTCAAAGAGGTAGCGACTGTCGTGCGGTCCAGCTGAGGCCTCAGGATGGTATTGTACAGAGAACACCGGGCGGCCTTTCAAAGCTATTCCGGCCACCGTATCATCGTTAAGGTGAATATGCGTCAATTCGACGTCCGGATGTTCATGTAACGAATCGAGGTCTACAACAAATCCGTGGTTTTGCGATGTGATTTCAGCTTTGCCCGTAACAAGGTTCTTGATCGGGTGGTTGACACCGCGATGGCCATTGAACATCTTCACCGTCTTGAGTCCCTGACTCAAGGCCAGTACTTGGTGCCCAAGGCAGATTCCGAATACACTTAAGTCAGCCGCAACCAATGCTTTTACTTTTTCTACGATCTCAGGCATCGCACTAGGATCCCCAGGACCATTTGATAACATAATACCGTCTGGCTCAATAGCAAGCATTTCCTCAACCGACGCATGCATCGGAAAGACATGAACCTCACATCCTCGGTCAGTTAGGCATCGGACGATGTTCTTTTTAACACCCAAATCGAGCAACGCCACCTTCAAACCATTTTCGCTGGCAGATGCAGGTGACTCTACATAGGGTTCTGCACATGTCACCTCACTACTGAGTTCGAGCCCTTCCATGGATGGCACTTGCTCCAGTTGACGCTTAAGATCCTCTTCATCCGTTCCGTCGCTGCAGATGATCGCATTCATAGCCCCTTTTTGCCGAATATGACGAACGAGTGCTCGTGTGTCGAGGTCACAAATGCCTACCGTACCATCTCGGTCCATGTAATCTTGTAAAGTCCCGCTACCTCCTACGCGACTTGCAATAGACGAAAAATTCTTGGTTACCAGTCCTGCGATTTGGACGCGATCTGACTCCACCTCCGCATCGTGAACCCCATAGTTGCCCACATGAGACGTTGCCATCACCAAAATCTGTCTCAAATAACTCGGATCGGTAAAGATTTCTTGATATCCGTAAATCCCGGTGTTGAATGCAATCTCACCGGCCGTTGTTCCAATGGCACCGGCTGATTTACCTTCAAAGCGCGTACCGTCTGCAAGAATAAGAACAGCGGGAACCTTCTGATCGCGTGATTGAACCATGACGTAAAAATACTTCCTCACTCTGACCTCTTCAACTTGGAAACCATTTGATTTTTCCTCAAACTGTCCACTGACGAGTAATAATTAAGATGCAAAACGGGAGGCCATGAGGCCTCCCGTTTCATTCTCATTGGTGAGGAGAGATTAGTCTTTCTCCGGTTTTTCACTTTCGTCATCCACTTCCTCAGCAGCTGGAGCTTCTTCAGCAGCAGCCTCAGCAGCAGGTGCTTCTTCAGCGGCAG
>DIHQ01000077.1:5617-8528 GCA_002420235.1 Flavobacteriales bacterium UBA5692 | reverse complement strand
CCCGTGAAGGTATAGTGTAAAGGCGTCTCCGCTCCGGCTGCGCTTGAATTCAAGTTTGCCAGGGATATCCATGAATAAGGCTTCTTTGCCTAACGATACAAGACCAAAATTACTTTTCGAAATCCAGGCCTCTTCGGAATCGTCCCAGACCAAGTCCACATCTGTCAGAACGACTCCACGCTGTAATATTTTCGGTATATTTTTTAGCCTTCCTGTCATGGCCAAGTCATTGACCATCCTCTGGCTATCTTCCTCTCCGATCCAGGTCCGGAGGGCTTCTTCATAATTGGTTAATGTGATATCAATGGGTTTACTCGATTGCCATGAGGAGATTTGCAAAGCCATACGCTCGAACAAATCGGGGTGGAAATGATAGCTCAGCAGGACAGTCCCTTTGAAGTGGTAGTACCCTCGAGAATCGACATTATAATTACCAACCATTTTATCCTCGACTAAGCCAAAATCCAATGGAAAATTCATAGAACCTGATCCGAAGAGTTGACACAATTCTGTGTCTAGTACAATTCGGTTACCGGGATGGGATTTATCGATGAATGATTCTAAGGAGGAGATGATGTAATTACCGTCGTTGAATCGGAGGGCACCTTCCGGAATAATCACCGGACGTTCGGAATCATCGGCGAGAGGATCTAAAAATGAAGGATATAAATTGAACGGTGCTCGTTTTGAATACATCATCCCACAAGCCAAAGGGTCGCCATCGATATCAAGCGGTTGTTTTGGTAGTGGTATGGCGACCTGATTAGGGTTAATAGTTGCTTCAAACTGAATCCATGCTGGTTGAAATTGTCTGCACGTCTTGGTCATTTGAGCACCGCCGCGAAACATGAGAAACTCATTTCCTGCATTCATGGTGAATTCTCCAGCGAACTGGAAATGAGGATCTAACATAAATGCATCACGGGCAAAAACGCTTCCCATTGCATACGTTTCTAAATCTGAATTGACCGCAATTTCATCCAAGATCAAGATTTGACTAGGCCAATCACCTCCCCGGTATTGGTATTCACCTGCACCATGAAAATCATAGCGACCATCAATAATGAGTGTCGCGCTTTCGATCAAATGGTATTGCGTTGTTGCGTTGCAAACAAGTTGTGCGTTCCTTAATTCATCCATTTCGGCATCGCGGCGCACGGTGATACGACCACTATCAGGGAAAACACGTGAGTCGGCTACGGCGATTTCTTTAACGCCCCTACAATGAAGAATATCCTCGCCGACAACGTATGTAGCATTTGTACTGAGAAAATGCAACGAGTCCTGCTCAGGATGAATGGAAATGAAGTTTGACAGTGTCCTGTTTTCACTGAAATTGAGCGGTAACGAATCAATGTTACGCTCAGAGACTAAGTCAATTTCATCATCATCCATGAACCAGCGGAAGCGATCCATGTAGCAGAGGTACTGTTGGATGGATAATTCAATGGCGGTTTCACCTGAATTCGGGATAAACTCGCCCCGGCGGAGGTCAAAATCAATCTGACCTTGCACGTCATCTGTTTCGAATGCGGACAAAGATGGGGACCGACTGTACAGCTCAAAGGAGGCCTGTTTTGTCAATGCTTTTTTATGCTGAAACGAAAAATTTTGAGACTCAATCCCTGCTTTTTCCAAATTTAGGTAACCTGAGCCGTGCAGCCCAGTTCCATCGAGCGCCAAGGTGCCTTTAAACTCGCTTTCTCCGTTAAATAATTTTACCGGATCTGAATTTGTCATCACTTTTAGTTTTTCCTGAGCCGGATCGAAATGAATCGAACCACTATGTGCTTGCGAATTGGGCACATTTGACTGTATTGAGGATTGATTTTCAAATGCAATGACTGGGCCTATAATGCTATCTGGGAGGAACATCAATCTGTTACCTTCGACATGGGCAGTCAGGAAATCAATTTCGCCGGCACCCCGCAATCCTCCGCCGTCCAAAGTTAATTCCGAGGTGAATTTGGCATTGCCCCCGTAAAGTGTCGATCCTTCAGGCGGTGTGATTGAAGTCAAACCCATATAAAAATCATCCATAACAACCAGTGGCTTCTCTATATCGGGCACAATACCAGCGGACACAAGCGTTCCGTCAAGCTTAAAATTGGATTTAGTTAAATTATCAAGACCTAGCAATTGAAACGGTCTGACCGCAAAATAAAAGTCACTGCGTCCATACGCACCGTCATAAAGGTCTTGCCTATCATAGTAGACGAAACTTGTTTCCTGGCTCCTGAATTCGGGATATGATGGGTATGCTGCAGCGTCTTTACCGGATCGATTAGACGGTCGTTCGATAGCCAATTGGCCAGAAATATCCTGAAGGCTATTTTTCAACCAAATTTTTTTCGGACGCCCACGGTAATCTAAATTCTTGACGTCATTGACGCTCAATAGGACCTCCTCTATTTTGCTAAAGCTAATGGTGTAAGTGTCGTAGGAGAAGTCCATGTTCCTGCCTTTGAGTTTCACATTACCTGCATGAACGAGACCATCCAATACCATGTCACAATTGGACAGTACTTGAACATTTTTTGTCGATGGCTCTATGAAAACTTCACGTGCCTCGCTGAAAATAAAACGGTCAACTCCATTTATTTTTAAAGCGCCGCTAGCCAAACTCCACTCTGCATTATTTCCGATTAATGGATTCGATATGAATCGTATGATATCGTGGTCTAGTTTTCCAGTTAAGTAGGCTATGTGTCGAAAGGTTTTTGCCGAGATGCGCGCAAGGTGTTCGTCCTTGTTGTACTCTACATAGCCTGAATTGGCCAAATTCATAAGTATGACACGGGCTTGCACCTCGTCCAATTTGATGTATTTCGCATAATCTAGAGATGTGAATACATCCAGGCCCGAAGACTTATTAAAACGGTACAACTCCACGACAGGATGGATGGGGTCA
>DIHQ01000077.1:1679-5324 GCA_002420235.1 Flavobacteriales bacterium UBA5692 | reverse complement strand
CCGACAGGATGGATGGGGTCAATACCTTGCATTTCACTGAAACTCGACTTTTCGAAATAAGTCAAACTTTTAAATTCACCAACGTTCGCATTATCCAAAAGAGGGTAGCCAACTTCGATTTCAGGGTGACCAATTTTCCACGTAAAACCTTCGACGTTCCATTCTAAGGCATGATAGCCATCTTCAAACGCTTGCTGTCCGATGCCGTTCAATTGTCGGGAAATGGAGATCATTTGCTTTCGCGCGTCAAATCTCATGGTGCAATCCGAGTGTCTCAAGGTGTCTCCTCTAAAAAACAATTCCAATTTCGCATGTGGAGTTGTTACAGCTCGATCCTTAAATGACACTTCAAGCACTGAAAATTTCATGAATGTAGAATCTGATTGCATCAGCTCTACAGTAGCCAGGTCATCGATATTTCCAATTCCACGAAGTGAAGAACCACTTATGTCCATACCTCCGGTGTATCGAAAGCATCCAAACAAACTATCTAATGTCACCTTTGACTTGGTGCATCGAATCCTTGGGTAACGTTTGTCAGGAGGTTCTGCGTTGGGTTCAAGTTTGCCGACAAGGCTTCCGGCCAACGGTCGCTGAGAAAAGGTAGAGTAGAACAGAACGCTATCTAATCTGAAGCCATCTCTTGCCATGTCCAAAGAAGTTGGAGGAACAACGGCGAAAGTAGATTTTGAGCTGTGAACAGTACCTAACCACGGAAAACGAGAGGAAGAAACTTTCACTTCTGTATCTGATAAATCCCATTCGCCTGAAATCCCTTCAAATCGCATGGTATCTCCTTGATGTCCCAACGAAAGGCTGCATGAGTCAAATCGAATAACATTGCGATAATCTTCATTATCGAAGTACCACGGTTTGCCTCGCAATTGCCACACATGCTGGTTACCACGTCCCACAATGTCGTGAAGCATAAGGTCCTTGGATAGCCCTACAAACGACTGAAGGCGGCTTCGCATTTTTTTATCTGACAACATATTGTGAATCACTTCATGCCATTCCGCCCAGCGCAAGGTGTCTTGACGAACAATTGAGTCTGCCGCATGCAAATAATCCAATAGCACTCTATTCCTTGGTTGGGCTCGTGCTTGGAGCGCCTCCACAGTTGTCTGAATGTCTCTTACTTGTTGGGCTGAAATATGACCTGAACAAAGGTGTGCACCAAACGACCTTTTAATCCATCTCGATTCATCCAAAGAAAAGTTTTTGACCTCGCTAGCTAACACCTCTACCCAAGGCAAACAAGTGCCTTCTTGGGCGGATGCATCTGAGAAGAGCACTGCAAAAGGCAAGAATGCAAAAGACCGTAAAAAAAGGCGGATATATGGCAATTTAAATTGGATTCGCTGCATCGAAAATACAACGAATCCAACCCGTACTTTATGCTGAAATAGCGGTCTTTACGAACAATAAACAAGCCCAATCCTCGCGATCTGACTGAGCAACGCATTGCAGACCTGCGCTTTCAGCTGCAACCTTCATAGCAGGCACATCTGATGTGTAAAAACCGCTAAATGCTATTCTGCCTCCAGGAACAAGGTGCTTGGAATACATTGGCACCTCCGTCTTCAAAACATTTAGATTGATGTTCGCTAATACCACATCGTAAACACCAAGTTGCTCTTCGAGAGATTTAATGTTTCCAAGCATAACTTGAATTTCCCCACTCAACCCATTACGCTTACAATTGGCTAAAGTGTTCTGGTAAGACCATTCGTCGAGATCAAATGCAACCACCATTTTGGCACCAAGTTTACTAGCTGTAATGGCCAATGCACCTGTACCACATCCAATATCCAACACTGTCTTACCTTTCAATTCAAGATTCAGGAGACAACGCATCATTTGCCATGTAGTAGGGTGATGTCCGGTACCGAAGGACATTTCCGGCTGAATGATTACATCAATGTCAAAATCCGACTTGGGGTGAAATGGCGCTCGCATCATAATTTGTCCTTCTACATCAATTGGATTGTAATGTAACTCCCATTGAATGTTCCAATTCTCGGATTCAATGAATTCTGTATGCACCTCTACATCCGCCATGGTCTGAAGTTCAGTTATTACAGCCTGCATGCCTAGTTCATTCCATTCCTTTTCCCTTGCAAAAGCAGCCAGACCATTTGATTTTTCTTCGAACATAGCGAACCCACAGCCATTCAAATATGCCACTGCCACTTCACGTGCTGGTAATAATGGCTCCAATTGAAGCTCAAGCCGAAGGAACCGATCAGTCTTTTCCATTCGGAATCAACGATTTTCTAAAGCGGTAACAATGGCGATGAAATCAGCCGCATTTAATGATGCCCCACCGATTAATCCTCCATTAACGTCAGGCTGTGCGAACAAATCATCTGCGTTGCTTGGCTTGCAGCTTCCACCGTAAATGATTCGACATCCTCGGGCTGTAGAACGGTCGAAACAAATCGAGAGCCAATTCCGAATAAATGCGTGCATCTCTTGCGCTTGACCTGCGGATGCAGTCTTACCTGTGCCAATTGCCCAGATGGGTTCGTAAGCTATAACGATACTTTCAAGGGCAGAATTCGAAAGCCCCGATAAGGCATGCATCAATTGGTTCTGTACCCAATCAAAATGTGTCTCTGATTCGCGCACCTCCAATGGCTCACCACAGCACAAAAGCACTTGCAAACCAGAATCCAAAGCAGCACGAAGCTTTTTGCGTATCACATTATCGGTTTCTCCATATCCCTCCCTGCGTTCGGAATGTCCAATTATGACCCATTTTACCCCGCAAGACCCGAGCATTGCAGCTGTAAATTCGCCCGTAAAAGCACCGGAACCTGTTGCACTACACTGTTGGCTTGCAATTTGTAAAACACCCTTGGCTTCGCTTGCAAATGCACTGAGGTATGGCGCCGGTGGAGCAATAATAACCTCAGCCGAAATTTCACTCGTCAAACCCGATTCGATTTCTTTCATTAGTCGCAATGCCTCAGCCATTAGTTTATTACTCTTCCAGTTCCCAGCTATGACGTTCTTCATCATCTTTACATTAGATACGGTTAAGTTCGGTCATCCCCTTGAAAAAATGGATAGTAAAACATGAATTCGAAAGAGCCTTTGCCTTGGACCGCTCTGCTCAAGCAGTTTTGGGGTTACGATGAACTGCGCGAA
Source organism: Flavobacteriales bacterium UBA5692 (assembly GCA_002420235.1). Lineage (GTDB taxonomy): Bacteria > Bacteroidota > Bacteroidia > Flavobacteriales_D > Sanyastnellaceae > UA16. The sequence continues at coordinate 2,171 of DIHQ01000077.1, read as the reverse complement.
AGTCAAATTGGACCAGTCAAGGCTATTTGTTCCGGAAAGGATACTATTGCCGTGCTTCCAACCGGTGGAGGCAAATCACTATGTTATCAACTTTCCGGGTTGGTGCGAGGAGGAACGACATTGGTTGTCTCCCCTTTAATCGCATTGATGGAAGACCAACTGAGGGATTTAAAGTCCCGAGGGATTAACGCTTTCTCCCTCTCCGGTGTGACGAATAGTCATCAGATGGAGCGTGAACTTGATAATACCGAACGCTGCAGTCCAAGTTTTTTGTTTGTCTCGCCTGAAAAGTTAAAAAGCACGCTGCTTTGTGTCCGTTTGAGCCAAATTGACATAAGAACAGTAGCTGTCGATGAAGCCCATTGTATATCCGAATGGGGGCATGATTTTCGTCCCGACTACCGCATGCTGCGGGGGCTGATGGACGCTTTCCCGCAAGTGCCTCGCCTCGCGCTGACCGCGACCGCAGACAATCAGACGCGCGCCGATGTG
>DIHQ01000077.1:857-1484 GCA_002420235.1 Flavobacteriales bacterium UBA5692 | reverse complement strand
ATCCGAATGGGGGCATGATTTTCGGCCGGCGTATCGCCACCTCGTTGCAATTCGAACCATAGTCCCTTCGGCGGTATGGGGATGCTTTACCGCCACTGCTACAAAACGTGTAATTGACGATATTCAGGTAAATCTAAAACTGGCAGAGCCCGTTATTTTTCGAGTATCAATACGACGTGAAAATCTCATTTTCAGCGTTTGTAGTGTACGTGATTCGGAAGCCATGTTGTACCAAGCTATTTGCAACTCACCTGGAACCGGTTTGGTCTATGTAGAGACACGGTACCAAGCAGAAAAATGGGCGTTGCGTCTGGAGGGTATTAAAGGTGGTGTTGGAGCTTACCATGCCGGGTTGAATAAAAAATTGCGCGCATGTATACTTCGTGGATGGGCAAATGGTGAAATTCGCATCATTGTATGTACAAATGCCTTCGGCATGGGCATCGATAAACCCGATGTTCGATGGGTTTATCACGCTTATATTCCAGCAAATATTGAATCATACATACAAGAAGCGGGAAGAGCTGGTCGAGATGGGATCCAGAGCGAATGCGTGCTTTTTGCACATCGAGAAATGATCGAACTACGAAAGCGAAAATTCAGGCAAAATGACCCTAGTCTGCTGCC
>DIHQ01000077.1:0-572 GCA_002420235.1 Flavobacteriales bacterium UBA5692 | reverse complement strand
AAAATTCAGCCAAAATGACCCTAGTCTGCTGCCGATTCATGAGACCTACCAATTCATCGCCAATCAGGGCGAAGTGGCTATCGGAAACTATCCAGCACAAAGTACAATTTTCGACTTAGCGGCATTTACAGAAAAACAGGGCTATTCTAACAAATCCGTTGAGCGAAGTATACAATTGCTGCAACAAGCGGGATATTTCGGAAGGGTGAGCAATGCTAGTGAACCAGAGCTGAGTTTTACATTTAGTTCTCGGAGTCAAACTGAGCTGCTTGAAATGGCTGAAACAGATAGTGACGAAGGCATTGTCGCAAAGCACCTAGCTCCCATAGCTGGGAAGGCATTTATTCGAAGAAAACAAAGCCAATTTGAGGTCATTGGCCTGGCATGGCACAGGATCCTATTTACACTTAATCGAATGGAGGAATGGGGCGTTTTTTCATTCACGATGAATCAAGATCTAAAACAGATTGAATGGACCTTGCCACGAAGTTCGAGCAACATCTTAATCCCTTCAGAAATTGGTGCCAAGCCCTACAGGCGTGCCATGCGAGGAATCAATGAATTCGATACCT
>DIHQ01000146.1 GCA_002420235.1 Flavobacteriales bacterium UBA5692 | reverse complement strand
GGATATTTTTTGTAAACGTATTGTGAACCATAATCTCTTCTTTTGCAGTTGACACGACCTTCAAACTGCAAGAAAGGTTCACCGAGGTTGCATGAAAATCGTTAAATCGAGCCGTTTACCTTAGGCACGGAGTGACGAGAATCCGCTGAATCTCATAGGGCGCCATCCCCTCCATGGCCGAACCTGCCTCTTTTTCGCTGTCCCAATATGTCATCATCTGAATCAAGGAACATCGGCAGTATTTTTTTGCGTCAGATGAGCTCATGCCGCGGGCTTGTGATTCGCAGCTCTCGACGTAGCCGTCTTTGAATTTCTTCGAGAAGTCTTTATCCGAAAAGTCGGGTTCATCAGCCCCACAGCCCCAAATGAAAGCCACGGCCAAAATTATCTCACGCTTCATGCCATAAACATAAGAAACAAAAAAACGGTAGACCGAAACCTCTCTTTTTCAAATCGATGTTGGAACCTTAGAAGTGCAACTTTAAGGTTGCGTTCCAAGTGCGGCCAAATCCAAACCACACGAAATTTCGGGTATCAACCCCGTTCCAGGTGACAGAGTCATCTTCGGCGTGTATATTCGAGTTGGACTCTGCGATGTATTCGGTGTCGAGCAGATTGTTCACGTTGATGCGAAAGCGGGCGTCAGCGCCCAAAAAATCAAAGCGAGCTGTCATACCGAGGTCAATCAAGCTGTACGATGGCAACTTCACTGCGCCGAGATTGTCCTCGCTTAAGAAGGCTGAGTTCGCGATGCTGTAGTCTGCGTATAGGTTGTCTACGTATCGAGCACCTAAATCAACAGAAATCATGGGGTTGATTTGGTAATCCAAACCGAAGTTGGCGACGGTCTGAGCCGCGTCACCCACCTTCGAACCCTCCGTGTAGAGTGTAAATTCCTGACCTGCTACCGGGTTGTTTTGGTCGTCAAACACCGCTGCCTCGAAGTTGGAGGTGTATCTCCAATCGCCCAGCGAGAGCATACCGATGAACTTCAAACCGTCCATGGGGTAATAATTCATTTCCAGTTCGAACCCATTGTGCTGAACGTTGATGCCGCTGAACTGCGCTGAACCGTCAACCGTGATGGAGTCGTTTATAACGATGCCTACCCCTTGAGAGATGAAGCGGTTGCCCCAGTTTGTGGAGTACACGTTCGCGTTCAAAGTTACTTTGTCTCCTACGTAGCCATAGCCCAATTCCAACGACTGAATCTGCTCGTTTTCGAGGTCTTCGTTGATGTTGTTGGCGTAGCCAGGGAAGATACCGTCAAAGTTCGGCTGACGAGAAATCAAACCGGCGTTGAAAAATACGTTAGAGGATTCATTCAAGTTGTAGTTCGCACCGCCTTTGGCGTAACCGCCGTTGCGCGTGGCGAGTTCAGAAATGGCATTGCCGGGCTGATCGAAGTAGTCTTCACGCTGGTATGTCTGAGCAGATACACCCGCTTGAACTACGGCTGTGAAGTTGTCGGCCTTGTATTCGATCAAACCATTCAAGCCGGTCCAGTTGACGTTGCCCACGTTGTAGTAGTCGATCTTCGGCCCGTTGAGGCTGGTGTTGTTGAACGGGCTGGCTTCGATTGTGGTCTCGATGATTTGACCGTTGCTGTTGCGGTTACCGACAGAATAGTAGGCATCGAAACCCATCAAGTTATTGAGGGCGCGGTAGTGGTACCCTTTGTAGCGTCGTAAATCAAGTCCAATGGAGGCACGCAATTTGCCTGAGTTGTACTCCAAATTGGAGATGGCTCCGATCCAGTCGTGGGAGTTCATTGATGCCCGGCGAATCATGCCACCGCCCGTGTAGATGGTGCCGGACGTGTCGGCATCAATTTCCAACTGGTTCGAACCGATAAGGGCGTCTTGATAGTTGCTGTTGACGCTTCCATCGTGGGGAGTCGCACCCGCTTGATTATCAGCAATTATGGCATCGTAATCCACTTGGCCGTCATCAGTGCGGAACTGGGTCGTACTGTCTTCGTACATGAATGAGTACAAATCTTGTTGGTAAGGAAGTACGTCGTAGTTACGACCACGGGGTCCCGTTCCTCCTCCACGACCGGCTGAACCGTACAAAGAAGTATTCAACGTCAGGTTCTCCGTGATGGTCCAATCCCAGTTAAAGGTGGCTAGCGGCTTATTGTAAAAGTTGCGGCGCATGCTGAACTCTGTTCCATTCAATTTACCGCCGTTGGTATTCCAGCGGCGATCGATTATACCGTCATTTAGCACTTGGCCTCCTTCGCCGAAGTAATCGTAGTCTCGAATGCTCACTTCTACATCGCGCTGGTGATGCCATTGTCCAGCGCCCAACACGCTCAAGTTCATGGCGTGCTTGGAATCTTCTGGTTCGTAACCTATTGCTGCGAAATACGTCCATCCTTCACCTTGCGTATTGTTCACATAACCGTTTCCAGACCACTTGCTGAATAAGAAAGCAGAAGCCCAGCCGTTTTCATTTTTGCCAGTGTTGTAGCTCACAGAAGTCTTGGCGTATCCGTCATTGCCGATGGTTTCGGAAACCGATCCGCCTTGCTCCATCTGAGCGGCTTTAGTGAAAATGGATACAGTGCCACCAACCGAAGGAACCGCCAATCGAGAGGCACCCAAACCGCGCTGAATCTGGATACCAGATGCGACGTCTGTCAATCCTTGCCAGTTCGACCAATACACCCAACCATTCTCCATATCATTAATTGGTTGACCATTGATGAGGAAGGACGTATTCCGTTGGTCAAAGCCACGTAGACTGATGCGCGAGTCCCCGTATCCACCACCTTGCTTTGTGGCGTATACGCCGGGGGTTCGGTTCATGATTTCGGGGAATTCCAGATTTCCCACTTTCTGGGCTATTTCTGCAAGGGAGATGGTGGATACCGCTACCGGTGTTTCACGCGGAATTGCGATATCAACGACATTGGCGATGATGGAGGCTGCGTCCAAACCTAGGGAGGTCGGTTTGAGACCGATGTTACCCATGTCTACTTTCGCTTCGAGGGTGAGGGTCTTGTAGCCAATGAAGGACACCACAATGTTTCCTTGAGGAGTTCCGTTGAGTTTGAAGGTGCCATCGGGTCCGGTTGCAACTCCACTGTCGCTGCCTTCTGCCACTACTGTTGCTCCTGGAAGTGCAGTGCCGGTTGAGGCGTCGGTGACTTTACCTGTGACCTGTGCAAATGAAATCGAATCAGTAGCGCAGAATACGCCCACGAGTACGATTTGAATTAAATATTTCATGCGCTTTCGTAATGAATCTGGATCATGAAGGTGACATTCTCCGGAAAACAAATCTAGGCCATCAATTTTTTCCTCAAAAAACAGCGCTAAGTCGATTTTGTCATTTGATTCTAAAAAATAAATCATGGTCAGTTCAGGAAAACAAAATGCATAGGATGTTGACAATGTCGCTGGAGTTAAAGCAATCGTATGGTTTTACGCGGGGTTGGCGGCAAATTCATGAAACCGGCATCCGGCTTAACACCTCCTAATCACGAACAAAAGGTGCTGCAATTGATAATAATTGAGGATGCTAGCTACCAAATTATCTGTGAATGAATTACATTCGAGTTACAGGTATAGCATGGCTATGGAACAATTTCTTTGCTTTTTTGAAGCGATGCCGTCTTGGCAAAAGTTGCTTTGGATTATGATATGCATGTCATTAAATGTGGTGATTGAGGGAATCCGGCCGTTGTTTACTGCAGGGTTCAGGAGCATGAGGCACACCCGAACCAATTTGGCCTTACTGGGTACGACGATATTGATTAGTGTCATTTTCAGTGCGCTGGCAGTAGGGATTGTCGAATGGACCACGCATCAAGGCATTGGACTCGTTCATTGGGTGACGATGCCTGCTTGGCTCGGCTTGATAGCCACGGTCGTTCTGTTTGACTTGATTGCGCAATATTGGGTGCACTACATCATGCACAATGTGCCGCTGCTTTGGAACCTGCACATGGTTCACCACAGCGATACGCATGTGGACGTAACGACCGGAACACGACATCACCCGGTGGACTTTATTTTCCGGGAAATCTTTGCAGCGGCAGCTTTGGTTGTAACTGGCGCACCGGTTTCATACTACATTTTCTACCGAACGCTAACCATCTTCTTTACCTACATGACCCATGCCAACGTTCACTTGCCTGAGCGACTTGAACGGTGGATGAGTTACGTTTTTGTTACTCCCAATATGCACAAGTTCCACCACCACTTTGAGGCTCCGTGGACTGACAGGAACTACGGAAACATGCTAAGCATATGGGACCGCTTGTTCGGTACGTATATGGAAGGAGACATCGGCGAGGTTCGCTACGGTTTGGATGTGGCAGACGATAGCCGTGGGGACGACTTTGCTTATCAAATTTCGCTTCCCTTCCGAACCAAAGAGCGCGAGTAGGGTCTGCTTTTACGGATTAAACGAAGTGATTTCACGGAAATTCCTAAGGTCTTTTCGTTTACGCATTTATTACTCATAATGAACGCTCAAGTACTCTGTGGCGGGAGCAAAGGCGTCCTAATCCATCGCGTCACCAATCGCGTCTAGATAAAAGAAATCTAGATAAGTGTCGTCTACATCACATACGTTCGACCTAACTAATGGTATGAGACTTCGTTTTCATTCCGATTCGTCGGTGCATATGGATGCAACCTTTATTCCCGATCATACGTACATACAGGCGTGCCTGTACAACAACGCATCAAGTTCGTGGTAAACGCCATTCAATGGGTCCTATTCATTGAGCATGACCCTTTGCAGAGCGGCATCAACCGCTGCAAAACCTTGATTTACGATTTTGTGCGACGCTCACGTGATTCACAAACGGCGAGTATGCGCGCTAATTTCCGCAACCTTGCGAAAGCTCAGATGGTCAAAATGCAGCAGCTCGAAAAAAAGCGTGACAACCTACTAATCCATGCATTAGGTGGACTTGCAGCTGGTGGATTCTTAATTGGTTGGGCGATATTGGCCGTAATCCTCTAGTTGGGCCGGGTGCCCTTCATGTTGTACCAGTACAAGACTTTTCCTCCTTCGATGTAGTACCATTCTTGGAACCAGGCGTGCTCGACAAGTACGCTGTCCTGGGAGCTTTTGACGTCAAAACCAGCGTGGACCCAATCACCGGGCTCGTCCAGGTTCGCGTCCACTGCGTAGGCCCATCGGAAATCCCATTCGTGGTCGAGTGTGTCTTCCATGATGCGACCGATGAATGCCTCAGGGCCTTCATAGCTCTTGCCGTCGTGCCAATCAAAAACACAGGTGTCGGCGAAGAACGAGGCCAACTGTTCCATGTCTTCGGAAGCCCACGCGGCATCGATGTCCTTGACGAGCTGCACGGAGGCTTCACTTCCGAAGTGCACGGGACCGCCTTCAGGCGAGAAGCCGCTCGAGGTAGGCACGGAGGATTCGGAGGGGGGGGTGCACGCAAAAAGTAAAATGCACAAGGCGCAGGCTGCTGCCTTTAATGGGGTTAGGTAAGGGCTCATTGGTTTAATTTATAATGAATCGCAAGGTTGGTTTTTCCTCCGCTAATTCAAAATTTACCCGCTTTAATTTACGGTTGCTCCAAACAGTGCATAACCACTGTTAGCGGGTGAAGTGATGACGGTTCGGAACATTCTACTCCTTGGTGCAGTTGTCCTATTCGGTACAGTTACCACTCGCCTTTTTTTCATGGAAAACCAAGCACAACATATCTACCACGCTGCGAATACCCGCGGCCACGCCGACCACGGTTGGCTCGACACCTACCACTCGTTCAGTTTTGCCAGTTGGCAAAACCCGGATCGCATGCACTTCGGAGCTTTGCGTGTTTTGAATGATGATTTTGTAGCTGGTGGCGGTGGATTTCCCCATCACCGTCATGACAACATGGAAATTATCAGCATTCCCCTCGAGGGCGAACTCGAGCATGAGGATAGCATGGGTAATACGGCGGTTATCCGTCAAGGTGACGTTCAAATCATGTCCGCAGGTATGGGCATCGTGCACTCGGAAAAAAACAAAAATGACGGGAGTCACGTGCGGTTTCTACAGATCTGGATTTACCCAACTGCAAAGGGTCTACAGCCGAGATATGACCAGCAGGATTTTGACCGCAGCTTGGAGCACAACGACCTGTTAGCAATTGTCAGTCCTGAGGGGGTGGAAGGGGTTGAGATACATCAAAATGCGTGGTTGAGTCTCGGTTCCTGGGATGCCGGTTACAAGCAGTTGTATTCGTTACACGGCCATGACCAAGGCGTCTACGCCTTTATTCTGGAGGGCTCAGTCACAATCGACGGCAGGACAGCCCAACGCCGCGATGGCCTTGGAATCTGGAACACCCCCAGCATCGAAATTGCCGCATTAGAAGATTCACGCATCCTTTTGATTGAGGTGCCGATGCATTGGTGATAACGTTAGTTAATCCTTAATCAGCCGATACGTTCTGGACACGTAATTGTCCGTTCTTCTTAATAGGTAACTTCCTTTAGGCAGTCTTTCGGTTTCGATGCGCGAGCATTTGGAGGATGTACGTTTAATCAGGCTCCCGTTGACGTCCATCAGCGTCCAAATGGCTTCAGCAGATGGCAAGGCTATAAAGTTATTGAAAGGGTTGGGGTAGGGTACTTGAGCTGTTGCCTCTGTAGATTCTGTCAGCGCAGCTTCTGTTTCACAATCGATCTCCAGCGGATGCATTGTTGAGATTCCGCAGGCATTGAATGTAAATGTGGATGCGATATCTACGGCGTGTGACACGCCAAGCCGGTCGTTGGTTGAAATTGTATCGCGCACATGCCAATTTTGGGAGGGCCAATCTGTAACGGTCGGGTACATGCTTTCGCCCCATTCGTTAACATGGCCAAGGCGCATGGCGTGGCCCATTTCATGCATGAGGACGTATGTAAATTTAGTCTGACCGGTTTCGGGCCAGCCAGTGCTATAATCGTAATCAAAATTCGAATTGAGAACAATGTCTATTTCCCCTGCTACGTAAAAGGTGATGTCGCCGAGAATGCAACTCCACCACAACGTGTTGCAATAGCCAACCGTGCCTGGTGCGAGAGGATTCTCCGGGGTATCGAATGTGATGGTGTTCTGACCGTCACCCAAGTCCCAACCCAAAGAGGTGGGCATGTCGTTGAGTTGAAAATTCACTCCGGTTTTGCAGACAAAATCATCCAAGGTCCGCTGAACTGCTTCAAGCCGCTCTGGCACGTTAAAGATTGATTCGTTGACGTGGAAGAGGTAGTTGCCGGCGCCGTTATTGTTGTAGAGATGGGTATAGCCATAAGGGCTGAAAGGTTCTGAGTCAAGATTGTAGCGGATGTGCAGCGAGTCGTTAGATTCAAAAGTGTTACCGTCGTTTGTGACAACCCTGACGCGGTTGGATTGGGCTTGCGGCACTTCGATAGTGATGGACGTATTCGACCACTCCGGGTAGTTGAAGTTGGCTGCGTCGTCAGCGTTGTAGTATCCGTTGCCAGTCTCAAATGTCACGTAGCCATTACCTTGTGTATTCCCGAATCCTGAACCTGTTATGGTCAAAAGTTCCATGCCGTTTCCGGCGGCCCAATCCATGCTCAATTCGACCATGTTGCGATTGAATCCCATCGCCAATGCTCTGCGCTGATGAGGCTCGTAAGATTGAACACCGCAGGCTGGATTCCAACCTTCGACTTGACTTCCACGTAGGTAGAAGCTTCCCATCGCACCTGTATTCAGGTACATCTCACCGGTGTAAAATGATCCTATATCGTCGAATGCGCCGCCAATCAATCGCACGTCATACACCGAGGTGTCGGTATTGGATTTGATTGTGAGCGAGGAGGCAATGCGGTTGTCCTTCCAGTAAGATTGGGTGGCGATGACCTCGCCTTCAATGACGGTATCTGCAAGAGCTTGCTTTTCCAATCGTGACAAGGGTAAGATATCGGCGTGCAGGGTATGCAGGATATAATGGGTGGGGAATGTGTGTTGCCGCGATTGGGCCTTTGAAGTGGGGCTAAACAAAAGGGGTGCGAACGAAGACAGCAGAACAAAGCGGAGCGAAGGGGCCATGCGTTCAAGTTAGGAAGAGCGCATTAATTTGAAGTATATTACATCATGAAGTTCGACCAAATTCCCCTTGCATTTGCTGGATTGGCTTTATGTTTCGCCTCCGAAATTGCAGTGGCCCAAGTGCCCATCTCTTTGTTGGATGACGTACCACTTAGTACCGATGCGCCGACCTTCGCTTCCATTACTTCCGTTCAGGAACCGACGGCACGCTGGGGTTCAACCGATGCTCCGCTGCCTACGAATGCGTGGTGGGAAAACTTCGTTCTTAACGCGGGTACGGGTGTGGCCAATTCGCTACCGTATCTCGTGAAGTGTTCGACTGACGGTCTCAGCGGTTGTATGCCCGGTAAGGTGACGAGTGAGACTTTCGTCATTTCGACATTCGTCTCGAATTGGACACTGGGTTCCAGCGAATCCCTTGCGGAGCACCAAGTTGTCGACTATGACCCTCTTTCGGTAACGGTTGAATGGAGTGCAGGTTTGGGAACATTGCAGGCGCCTGTGGTTCGCGGTATGCCATACCTCACCGCGGTATACAGTGGATTGACACCGGAAGTGAGCACCATTCACGCCATTCTTAGTATCAACGGCGCTAGTCCCAACGCAACCGTTACCGATGACCGATTTGAATTGGTGCTGAACAATGGCCAAACGTGGGTGCTCTATGCGTCAGAACCCCTCACCCTAGCGTACGCTGGCAACAATACGCTGCTCGGTCCGAGCCAGTGGAGCGGCGTTCTGCGGATGGCCGTCGTCTCCGGTAACGACGTCACCACATCGACAGCCTTACTGGATGCCCATGCTGACACCTATCCTACTGGAGGAGCCGTCACAGCAACTGCCACAGGCGACCAAGCTCAATTGGTTTTCAATTGGGAACTCGCAAGCATGAGCGAAGCATCTGCGACGCAAGTTCTGCAGTGCGCTCTTCCGCATCATTTGCCAGTCCTGCAGGAAACGCCCGAGGCGGGAACGGCGTACCCCACCATCAAAGGCAACTTGCCATTGGTATTGGGTGGAGCCTGGCACATGACTGAGTCGTTGACAACAATCGGATTCGAATCGCCAAATGGTATTGCGCCTTCCTTGGAGCAAGATGTACGGGACGCCTTGGCGGCAGATGCCGATTGGCCTATCAACGCCAATGATACGTACTTCGGTGCGAAGCAGCTTGCTGCTGTCGGCCGTATGGCGGTCATCGCTGACGAGCTCAACGAAACGGCTCTTGCAGCCGGTTACCGGACCAACCTTGGAAATGCCCTACACCCTTGGCTCAACGCCACCAATAGCGATCCACTGCGTTACGATGAAACGTGGGGAGGCATCATCACTACTTCTGGTGGCAGTTTTGACCAAGGGGTTTACAATGACCACCATTTCCACTACGGATATTTCCTGTACGCGGCGGCAGTAATGGCCAAGGATAGCCCTGAGTGGGCAGCCGAGTGGGGCGATGAGGTCATGCACCTTGTGCGCAACTTGGCCAATCCTGCTGCTTCCGATCCGCACTACACGTTCATGCGCAACAAGGATTGGTTTGTTGGCCATTCGTGGGCATCGGGCCTCTTTGAATTTGGGGACGGACGCAACCAGGAAAGCACATCTGAAGCGGTGAATGCCTGGTACAGCTTATACCTCTACGGGCTTGCCACTGGCAACGACCGTCTGCGGGATCTGGGCCGATTGATGCTGGCCACCGAAATCCGATCCACGCAGCAATACTGGCAAGTGGACTCGAACGACGGTATTTACGAAGAGCCGTTTGCCTCGAACAAGGTGGTCGGTGTGTTGTGGAGCACCAAGGTTGATTACGGCACCTTTTTTGGTGCGAATACCGAGTTCATTCACTGCATTCAGATGCTGCCGTTTACTCCGATCACCGAAGAATTGCTCGAGCCAGGCTGGATCGAAGAGGAATACCCGGTTCTCGTAACGGCCTTAAATAATCCGAACATTGGTGAGGGATGGAAAGGATTCGTATACATGGCGCATGCTGTAATTGATCCGGCAGCGGGTTGGAATGAATGTCAGACCTTGACGGGATACGACGACGGCAATACGGAAACCAACACCTTGTACTGGTTGGCCACCCGCCCGGGTATTGATGAAGCGCTTGGTGGAAACGGCGGTGGCGGCAGCGATGATGGTGGTGCCGATACAGTCGACGGTATCCGGCTTCAAGTTGATATGTCGCAAGAGACACTGCAAGGCGGTGTTTACGTGACCGGCGGAAGCATCGACGGATGGTGTGGAACATGCACCGCTATGAACGACCCGGAAGGTGACGGGATTTATGAAGTGGTACTTGACGTGGGGCCCGGCGCACTCGAATATAAATTCATCAACGGCAACTGGGATCATGCGGAAAATTTTGACCCGGTAATCGACGGGGCGTGCACCCTCACTACCGGTGAGTTCACCAACCGCTATTTTATTGTGCCGGCCGACGGCAATGCCGATGTGGCCTTGGTGTGCTTTAACAGCTGTGACGCGTGTCCGAGCGATGGTGAAGGCGATGGTGACGGGGGTGATAGTGGCGACCCGTGTGTGAATGACTTCAACAACAACGGCATTTGCGATGAGAATGACGTGTTGGGCTGTACCTATGACTCGGCGACAAATTATAATCCGCTAGCGACCATGGATGACGGGAGTTGTGATATTACCATGGAGATCACATGTCCGGGCGATGTTGACGGCGACAGCGTCATTACAGTGAACGACTTGCTAGCGTTATTGGCTGTATTTGGTGATGCATGCGAATAATCGGCTTTGATTCCATGCGCTGGTCACTTGTCTTGATGTTTATGGGATGCGTCCTCCATTCTTTTTCTCAAAAGGTATTTACAGTGGAGTACGCTTCGCAGGCGGACGTGAAACTATTTGTCGTTGAGTACGCCTCACAAGCAGATTTGTGCGTCTTCAAAGTCGACTATGCTAGTCGTGCTGTGGGCAATGAGGGACATTGGTTCTGGACGGATTACGCCTCACAGGCGGAAAAGAAAGTCTTTTTTGTTGACTACGCGTCTCAGGCGGACCTCAAGATTTTCTTCGTCGAGTATGCCTCCAAGGCGAAGTGGCTCAGTCAAAAGAAGAGGCACTTAATGTATTGACGGCGGAGCCGTATATGTTTCATTCCTCGCAATTCTCCCCGTACTTCGATAGCAGGAGCAAGAGATCGGATGTACCAATATTCCCGTTGGCATCTATATCCTCAGGGCAAACCACTGATGTTAGGAGATTCTCAGCCTCCTGTTCATATGCTGCAATGGCTAGGTCAGCGACTTGTGAACCGATGACCCTGCCTCGGATATCGTCCATCGGAGGATGGATTCCTCCCCAGATACGGCTGAGTGCACATTGGTCGGCCGCGTCACGGTAGGTGGCCCACTGCAACGTAAACGACTCCGAAGGACCGGATTCAAACGCCAAGAAGTTATTCGCTTCCACGTCGTAAGTGCCTAAACCTCCCGGGAAGTAGCGTGAGCCAGTGGCGTGGGTGATTACCTCAGCGGCAGCGCGCGAATATGTCGAGTGGCCACTGACATAACCAGCAAATGGAGGGGTTACGAAGGTAGGGCACTGAAAGGGCCACCA
>DIHQ01000060.1:2031-4661 GCA_002420235.1 Flavobacteriales bacterium UBA5692 | reverse complement strand
ATATCGATTTTCTGGAGTATCACACTGCCAATACTCAAGCTCATGAAATGTGCCTTTTTTATACCGAGGTGATCAATCAATACCAAAATATCCTTTGCGACAATATCAAAATCATACGCTGGGAATTCAGGCAAAATATCTTTACTGTGTCCGTGGTCACGCAGATCAATCAAGAGCAGTCGAAAATGTGGGGCGAATGCTTCGATTTGAAATTTCCACGTGCGAATGCTACCTCCAGCCCCGTGCACAAAAACCAACCACGGGGCATTCGGATTCTCCGCTATAACCTCGTGGTGCAGTAACGTGTGACCGTTAACGTCTTGCTTGGGAACAACTTCAGGCATTGAGGGTAAATTTCGCAGAAAATTTCAATCGTCCTTCCACCCTGCTTTGAAATTCTTCATGGCCTCGGGTGGATATGCATCTGGCTTCGCATATGCGAGTCGATGCAACTTTTCAGTACGGTGGTAGCCATCAAGAGAGCTCAAAACTGCCACGCCCAAGGATTCGATATCCAAATAACCGTCCTCAGCCCACGCCTCTTCCGGAAATTCGACCCACCGAATCTGACCGACAATGAACCGGCATCTGTTTTGAGGGATTTCCCACTCATCCAGACGCTCCATCCCAATCCTCACCGGACTCTCTTCGACCGCAGGTGCTTGAAAACCACACCGGTATACCGGTGTAAAACCGACTGCTTCAAACTCGCTCGTTTCACCCGAATAGCGTGCGCTCACCTGATGTGCCTGCAGCGAATGTGACACGGGAACGTGATTGATGGTGTAGCATCCGGTTTCTCGAATATTCCAATAGGTATGACTACCGCGTTCTCGGTCCACTGGTGTGCGCATGACCATACCCAGTAGTGCCGGATCTGAACCCAAATGGACGACCGAACTAATTATACTCAAATTGTTTACTCCTGCATCGTTCGTGGTCCCAATCAGATTGATACTTTTGAATCCACTAAGGGCGTTCACCAGGTGGACACGTTGACGGCGTGGCAACAAATCGAAATCCAGGTCATTCAGGATTTTAAAATGGCTCATTTACGGATGCTTCCCATGCCGCCGTCAGCAGCGTAAACCTGTCCGGTGACAAATTCCGATCCTCCTGCCAGAAGCCATGTTGCCAAAGAGGCAATGCTGTTAGCGTTTCCGACAGTTTTTAGAGGGTGGCGCTCAGCTGCAGCTTGAATTTTTGCATCGGTGGAGAGCATCGATGCCGCCAATGGCGTGTCAGTAAGTGAGGGTGCTATAGCATTGACGCGAATGGACGGTGACCATTCCGCGGCCAAGGTGCGAGTCAAGCCCTCGACCGCTCCCTTGGCCATGGCGATACTAGTGTGATATGGCATACCCGTTTGCACCGCTACTGTACTGAAAAGCACCACCGACGCGGTGGGTGCTTTCTGCAGCAACTTGGCATTGGCTTGAAGTGTCTGCACAGCACCCCAGGCATTGACCTCAAAATCTTCAAACGCCTGTTCCCGCTTGACCCCCTTAAGCGGTTTCAAGCGAATTGTCCCTGGGCAATATACCAATCCATCAAGTTGTTCGGCAAAATTGGACAGGTCGCACTGATGCGCCACGGCATCGAATACCAAGCTCTGATAGCCAGCAATTTGCTCTGATACGCCCTTCCTAGATACTCCAATGACATCATGACCTTCTTTGATAAGTTGATTTCGAATGGCCTCGCCAATTCCGCCAGAATCTCCTATCACCGCAAAGTTACCTCGCTCAATGCCCGGCATCGTTCATCAATTTTGCGATTTCATTTTCTACCTCAGCAGCTCTGGCCATCAAGGCATCTGACTTGGTGCGATCCACCGTACTCATGCGGTGAGCTTCGGCCAAAAGTTTTGCATGCTCTTGTTGCAACTTCTTGACCGGGTCTTTTTTAAATAATCCCAACATGTCCATACAACAAGCACACCCTGACAGTGTTCGAAGGAATTATGTCAATAGCTCCATTTTACCCTGCAGCACCTTCAACTTATCAATGGCATCAGATTCCTTTTTGCGCTCCAATTCGACAACTTGAGGTGGTGCGTTCTGCACAAATCGGTCATTGGAGAGCTTACCCCGTACGCCTTTCAAAAAACCATTAAGGTGGTCTATTTCCTTTCGGATTTTCGTCTTTTCTGCGTCCACATCAAATTGATTGCCAAATGGGATGAAAAACGAACTTGTTCCTACGATAAAGCCGAAAGCATTGGGTACCTTCTCCTTGACCCGCTCAACTCGGTCGACTTTAGACAATTTGATAATCGCGGCCTCAAAAGCTTCGGGATAGCCCGCTCCGATTTGTACACTCAATTCGAGTTTCTCTCGATTTGGAATTTGGTTCTCCTTGCGAATGTTGCGCACTTCCGTCACGACCTGTTGAAAGGCCTCCGCCTGCTTTAAAAGTTCGTCATCGTAGGCCTCGATTTGGGGCCAAGCCGCTATGCACAAGGCTTCAGAAGGATTTTTGCGCTTTTCCATCCAGTGCCAAAGCTCCTCTGTTTGAAATGGCATGAAAGGATGAAGCATCTTAAGCAAATCACCAAAAATGGATTTGGTGGATGCAAAGGTTTGCGCATCGATGGGCTCGCCAAAAGGGGGCTTAACCAATTCAAGATC
>DIHQ01000060.1:0-1728 GCA_002420235.1 Flavobacteriales bacterium UBA5692 | reverse complement strand
CCAATTCAAGATACCAGCTGCAGAAATCGTCCCAGACAAGCCGGTAAAGATTCATCAAGGCCTCACTCAGTCGAAAGTCTTCGAATTGGGCCTCCATCTGCTTCAACACCTGCTGCAAGCGAGCCGTCATCCAACGTACAGAGATTTCTGCCGATTTTGGCTGTGCACGATTCCCATCTACCTCCCAACTTTGAGTCAATCGAAAAGCATTCCAAATCTTATTCGCAAAGTTTCGGCCCTGCTCGCAGAGTTTATCATCAAATGGTAAGTCATTTCCTGCGGGAGAAGTTAACAACATGCCAACCCGAACGCCGTCAGCGCCATATCTATTCATCAACTCAATCGGATCGGGACTATTCCCAAGACTTTTCGACATTTTACGACCCTGCTTATCACGCACAATCCCAGTATAGTAAACGTTTTTAAATGGCTCTTGCCCTCGGTATTCATAACCGGCAATAATCATGCGCGCCACCCAGAAAAACATAATCTCGGGGGCGGTCACCAAGTCTGCGGTTGGATAATAATAGCTGACTTCTTCTTCTGTCTTCAACCCTTCAAACACCTGAATAGGCCACAGCCAGCTGCTGAACCACGTATCCATTACGTCCTCATCTTGGCGCAAGGAACCTTGCGTTAGATTGGGATTCCCTGACTTGGCGCGCGCCTTTTCTAAAGCCTCTAATGCTGTTTTCGCCACAACAAATTCCTCCTCACCCGCGCCGAAGAACCACGCAGGAATGCGATGTCCCCACCATAGCTGTCGACTAATGCACCAATCCTTGATGTTTTCCATCCAGTGCCGATAACTGTTCTTGAATTTCGACGGGTGGAATTGGATGGTGTCATCCATGACGCGTTCCAGTGCAGGTTTCGACAGCTTTTCCATCGAGAGGAACCACTGCAAGGATAATCGCGGTTCAATGACTGAATTGGTACGCTCAGAGCGGCCAACACTGTTGGTGTATTCTTCGGTCTTGATCAAATGTCCAGAAGCACCAAGTGCACCTTCGACTTGCTTGCGAACCTCAAATCGATCTTGGCCCTCGAATGATCCCGCATTGGCATTTAACGTGCCATCCGGATGGAAGATATTGATGGATTCAAGGCTGTGCTTTTGTCCCAATTCGTAGTCGTTGGTATCATGCGCAGGGGTCACCTTCAAACAGCCAGTCCCGAACTCCCGGTCCACATAGTCATCCAAAATAATGGGAACGTCACGATCAGTCATGGGCACACGAGCTCGTTTTCCATGCAAGTGGGTATATCGCTCGTCGTCGGGATGAATACAAATCGCTGTATCACCCATGATTGTCTCTGGACGGGTGGTTGCAATGGACAAATATTCACCAGGAGCGTCTACAATTTCATACCGCACATAATAAAGTTTACCGTGCTCCTCAGTGTGGATGACTTCTTCATCGCTCAATGCAGTTTGCGCAGCTGGGTCCCAGTGAACCATGCGCTCTCCTCGGTATATAAGTCCCTTATCGTACAGGTCAATAAAAGTATCGACTACACCATCGTAGTATTTCTCGTCCATCGTGAAGCGCGTGCGTGACCAGTCGCAACTAGCGCCTAATTTCTTCAATTGCTCTAAAATGATACCCCCGTGTTCGTGGGTCCAGTCCCACGCGTGACCAAGGAATTCATCGCGCGAGATGTCTGACTTTTTGATCCCTTTCTCCCGTAAGCGGTGCACAACCTTCGCTTCGGTGGCAATTGACG
>DIHQ01000003.1 GCA_002420235.1 Flavobacteriales bacterium UBA5692 | reverse complement strand
TATGACGCCTTTGTATTTCATCAAAGCGCGTACAGTATCAGACATTTCTGCGCCAACTTGTAACCAGTGCAAAGCACGGTCGTGCTTTACTTCGATAGTAGCTGGATTTGTGTTGGGGTTGTACGTACCAACCTTCTCAATAAAGCGGCCGTCACGTGGAGCGCGAGCATCGGCTGCTACAATGTGATAAAAAGGTTTGCCTTTTTTACCGTGACGTTGGAGGCGCAATTTAGTAGCCATGAGAGAAACGTTTTAGAAGGGTCCGAAACCCCGTTGTTAATGTCAATAGAGAATTCCAGTAAGGGAGCGCGAAATTACACGCTCTTTGCAAAACTTCCAACCATTGCGTGGAAAAATACTGCACTCTCCAACTTTTCGTCGCTTTCGTTGTAATCATTGTACTGGAATTCTTTCTATATGAACATCATCAACGTCATGGGCGCCAGCATCGACGGGCGCATCGCCTCCCATCCGAACGAGTCGGATGCGGAGCGTAAGCGTTATGGTTTCACGAACGAAGTTGACCACGCGCACCTTCGGCGCCTCCTTACCACGTGTGATGCAGTTATCGTCGGCGGACACAGTGTCAATGTAAGTGGCGGTGTCATGGAGGTATGTCGGGAGGACGGGGTGTATCCAACGTGGGTATTGTGTTCGAATTCAGGATTTAAAAGTGATCAACCCATTTGGTCACAGCCCAACACCCCTAAGTGGCTGGTGTCGCGCGTCACGTTGTCCGAGGATCTTTGCCCTGCGCGCATACGAAATGTGGTGTACGGTGAAGAAGGCCTGGCGAGTGCAGCAGTTGCCGCCTGTCGAAACGCCGGATTTGAGCGCGTGCTGCTTTTTGGGGGCGGTATCATAAATCGGGAATTCTATGCCGCGGGAATGGTCGACGAGCTGATTTTGACAGTGTGCCCAGTGGTTGTGGGCCGCAGCAGCGGTGTACCCGTGGTGGCGCCTGAACTTGAGTTGCCTGTTCATTTTGAACTTACCAATACGGAAGTCGAGGGTGACCTGGTATTCCTCAACTACCTTGTGAAGCGATGAATGCGACGCCGACAGCTTTTTTAGAAATTGAACACAAGTTTGTGGTAAAAAGGGATTTCAACCGTGATGCCTTGTTTACTGGGTGTCGGGCATTGGCTCCGGAGCGTGAGAAGGCATTGACCGTAACGGATACTTACTATGTGCCTCCCGGGCAGGCCGATTGCATATACAGACACCGTATTGACAAAGAAATTCAGCAATTGACCTTAAAGAGCCGGGGTGGTGACAACGAGGTGCGCACCGAGATCAACCTGGATTTGGGAGCTTCTCGTTCCCAGTCAGATGCCGTAGAAGCTTGGATGGGTGTGATCGGTGCTTTACCCGGACACGGCATTGTGAAAGAAATCCGGGTATTTGATTTTCCGGATTGTGAGGTGGTTTACTACGAGGCGATACACAAGACCAAGCAAATTTGCTGCGTTGAGTTTGAGGCGAAATACGCGGACAGTGAGGAAGAGGGCTTGGCCATTTTGCAGCGCTATGAAGAGCAACTGGGGTTCGACGCCACTCAACGGGAGAAGGTGAATTTGTTTGACCTTTTGGTGACTGCTCAATCATGACCGCTGAGACTCACGATATCATCGCCCTGCAGGACCTAAGAGTGACTTGCTTGGTGGGAATCCATCCCCACGAACGAATCACACCGCAGCCGTTGGTGGTCCAATTGAAACTTTACTTCAATCGCAAACCTGGACACTTCGGACTCACCTTGGCAGAGAGTTTGGATTACGGATTTGTATGCGGTGACGTGGCGTTTTTGCTTGAAGCAGCACACTTTCAATTGCTGGAAACGGCGGCGGAAGCCATCTGTGCTACACTGCTGATGGCGCCACCGCCTGACCGCCCGAGCATTCGCCCGGATGCTGTGAAGGTTAGTATCCAAAAGCCACAGGCTTTAGGAGGCAAGGCGGTACCAGTGGTTACGGTGTTGCGACACTCGGAGGAAATGAAGTACGGCATCGAACACAATGACTTTGGTCACGTGGATATATTGCACGAGAATCAGGATTGTGGGGTTTATCTCCTGCACATTCCTGCCGGCGGTCAAATTCCAGCTCATATCCACAAAGTGATGGGAGAGGCCGAAATGGTCATGTCGCGCGGATTATTGCTGCAAGAACAGCCTGTGGATGGAGGAATTGCACACCTGTGGCCGCTCGAGTTCATTCATCAGTACGACAATCCCACCGAAACCACCCGCACCATCCTGTGCGTCAATCGTCCAAAATTCGATCCTTTGGATGAGATACCCGTGCCCGTTCCTGAAACGTGGCCAGATCCGCGGCCACATCGCAAGCGATTCTTCGGATTGGAAACCAACCTCAAGCCATGATTGCACGCCCTACGATCTTGATAACCGGAGCCACGAAAGGCATAGGCCGCGCCATCGTCGAACGCTTCTCGGCTGCTGCCGGCGAATTGCATCTCGTGGCTCGCAACCGCCGCGACCTTGAATCGCTGCAGAAGAAATTGCATTCGGATGTTTGTCGCGTGCACGTCTACCCGGCGGATTTGAGCAGGCCTGAAGATGTCACAGCATTGGTGAAAAGCTTACGCTCCAACATCAATGAATTGCACTTGCTCATCAATAATGCTGGGGTGTATTTACCTGGCCAATTGCTGAGCGAACCATCTGGTAATTTAGATTATATGATTCAGCTCAATGTGCTGTCTCACTATGAGTTGGTTCGTGGGCTATATGGTAAAATGTCCTCCGGTTCACATTTGATTCACATGGCTTCCGTAG
>DIHQ01000059.1:8636-8977 GCA_002420235.1 Flavobacteriales bacterium UBA5692 | reverse complement strand
CCTGGATGGATGGCATCTGCACCTGTACGTTGCGCGGCTTCGATTATCGTTGGCCCTAAGAGATAACTCTCTGAGGACGGCGCCGGTCCAATGTGTATGGCCTCATCGGCGTAACGTGCGAAGGTCGCGTTGCGGTCAGCGTCTGAATACACGGCTACAGTAGCTATACCCATTTCTTTCGCAGTTCGCATGATGCGTAAGGCAATTTCTCCGCGATTCGCGATCAGGACTTTCTTTACAGGGTGGATGTTGGAATCGTTCACTGCACAGATGTGGTAAAAATCAGGTGAAAGAAAAAGGGCAAGCTATTCCTATCGCACCGCTACAACCGCCTACCCTTG
>DIHQ01000059.1:0-8339 GCA_002420235.1 Flavobacteriales bacterium UBA5692 | reverse complement strand
GCTACAACCGCCTACCCTTGCTGCCTTCCGGCCCTGGGGGAGTTAACGGGAGCTGGTCGTAAGAGACTTGCCCCGTGTAAAGGTACCATGAATTTTACCGTTGTACTACCTTGCATCCATGAAAATTCCAATGCAATCGATTCAACAAGGTGCAGCCGCTGGTGTTATTGTCGTAGTGCTGAAGTTAGTAGCTTACTTGCTTGGCATTGAAGCCATGACGAGCGGTTGGGTCAGTTTTGGTCAATTGGTGCTTGTCATCGCAGGTATGGTCCTTGCGTGTGCAATGGAACGTAAAGCACACCCCAATTCATTCCCATTTGGTCATGCCTTTTTGACGTCGCTTTCTGCAGCGGCTGTAGCTACTTTACTCGGATTATTCATGGATTTGATTCTTGGTTCTGTGATTGACCCGGACTTGAGTTCCAAAATGATGGCTTATACAATGGAAGAGCTAGAATCTTCCGGAATTTTTAGCGTCTTATCTAAAGAACAAGTAGAAGCCATGCTCGCGGATGCCGAGTGGGCGATGCGCCCCGCAGGTCAGGCGTTAAGTTGGTCTTTAGGACTTTTGTTCTGGGCTGTTATTTCATTAATCGTAGGGGCAATTATGAAGCGCAAGGATTTGACGGAATTTTGAAACTGAAAACCATTTGTTCACGTAAGGAAGATTCAAGATTTATTTCTCAATGAAAGACCTTTCCATTGTTATACCGCTATTCAACGAGGAGGAAAGCCTTCCTGAGTTAAAGGCTTGGATAGACCGCGTGTTAGGTGATCGTTCTTTCGAGGTTATTTTTGTGGACGATGGAAGCCGTGACGCTTCATGGGACATTATCAAGCAATTGGCGGCGGATGATACCTCTCGCGTTGTCGGGATTCGCTTGGCCCGGAATTACGGCAAGAGTGCTGGGCTGCAATTGGGTTTTAGAGCGGCAAAAGGAAAGGTGGTCATCACCATGGATGCTGACTTGCAGGATTCTCCAGAAGAAATACCAGAGCTCGAGCGAAAGATTATCGAGGACGGATTTGATTTGGTGAGCGGCTGGAAGAAAAAACGCCACGATCCACTGAGTAAAACCATTCCAACTCGTCTATATAACGCAGTAACCCGATGGGTTAGTGGCATCGAATTGCATGATTTTAACTGCGGGCTCAAGGCCTACCGATTCGAAGTGGTCAAAGCCATTGAAGTTCAAGGTGAGATGCACCGCTATATTCCCATTCTAGCGAAGGCTGCGGGTTTCGATCGTATAGGCGAACAAGTGGTTCAGCATCAGGCTCGTAAGTACGGCTCGTCAAAGTTTGGCATCGAACGCTTCATCAATGGTTTTTTAGATCTTATGACGATTGGGTTCATGTCGCGGTTTTCCCGTAAACCAATGCATTTCTTTGGCTTACTTGGGGTGTTGATGTTTTTATCGAGTTTCTCCGGATTTTCATGGATTGCGGTGGGGAAGTTGATTTCAATTTTGGAAGGCAATCCCTCTAAAAATATTACTGAGATATCGGCTTTTTATGTCTCGTTGACGGGCATGGTTTTCGGTCTCCAGTTTTTTTTGGCCGGATTCTTAGCTGAAATGACCACACGTAACGACACAAAACGTCATAATTACCAGGTATCGGACAACATCAATTGATCCGAATAAAGCTTTTGGAACCCAAGTGAATTTGGCGATTGCGCAACCGTATTTTTTGTCCCCAGACTGCAAAAAATTCTGCCTTGTTCGAGTAAAATCACAAGAAGGTGATACGGACATCCCGACATTTTTAGCGCGCTGGGCAGGCACTATTTGATCATTATCATCGGTCTAAGCTAGTGGTGTTTTGATACAAAGTTCGGAGAACTGAATGCCTGATTAGTAGCCCTTGTGCTGAGTATTTTTCTAAAAGACGAGATAATGTCAAAAGGTTACCCGGAAGTAATGAATCATTAAGATGCGATTACGCCGGAGCCCAAGCATTCCTCACCCCTGTACCATGCGGCAAATTGACCAGCTGCCACACCAGATTGCGGTTGAGCGAAAGTGATTTCGTAATGTCCACTATATCTTGATACTTTGGCCTTCTGCAAGGGCTGGCGGTACCGAATGCGTACCTGGAACGTATCCGTACTTTCTCCAACAGTCAGTTCTTGGTCTTGACGTATCCAATGCGCTTCATCTGAATTAATGCGAAGAGCGTGCCGGAGTAGGCCTGGGTGGTTAACGCCCTGTCCCACGAAGAGTAGGTTACGATTAACGTCTTTTTCGAGAACAAATAGTGGCTCAGATTTTCCACCTACTTGGATTCCCCTACGTTGGCCAACAGTGAAGAAATGAGCTCCACTATGTTCGCCAATGCATACGCCATCATCTCGGTTCCAATGGGTGGGAATGGACGGGTCTGTTTCCCGGGCAATGGCCTTCCGCGCATGTGCGGCGTCGATTTCAATGATCTCCCCAGCTTTCGCATCCAACTGCTGCTGAAGGAATTCCGGCAATCGCACCTTTCCGATGAAGCAAAGCCCTTGGCTATCCTTCTTTTGGGCCGTCGGAAGGCCAATTTTTTCGGCCAATCTTCTCACTTCGGGCTTTGTCAATTCACCAACGGGAAAATGCGCTTTGGCGAGTTGCGATTGCGTCAATTGACACAGAAAATAGCTCTGGTCCTTGTTTATATCCACGCCCGCCAACAAACGATGAATCGTTTTTCCATTAATCACTGACGTGTCTTTTCGGCAATAATGGCCGGTAGCGATACCATCGGCACCAAGTTCCAAAGCAGAATTTAGGAACAAATCAAACTTGACTTCGCGATTACAAAGCACGTCAGGGTTCGGCGTCCGGCCTGCGGCGTATTCATCAAACATGTAGTCCACGATACGCTCTTTGTACTGAGCGGATAAATCCAGTACTTGAAAAGGGATGCCGAGGTGCGATGCCACGAGCATGGCATCATTCGCATCGTCAATCCAGGGGCAAGCGTTGTCAATCACCACCGATTCATCGTGCCAATTGCGCATGAAAATACCTATAACCTCATGTCCTTCTTGCTGCAATAGCCATGCAGCTACGCTTGAATCAACACCACCGGAAAGGCCTACCACAATACGCATTTGTCAAAGGTAATTCTTCCTGCCAAAGCCGAATACCTGTGTGAATACGTCTCTTGGATTTTAACGTACCTTGTAAATCTACAGGTCACGCACAAGGCAACCTTGCAATTAAGATTCCGTCTTATCAGCGGCGCAAGCCATGTCTGAAAACGAAATACGTCGACACATCGAAGGGTGTAAAAATAGAAACCGGCTATCGCAGCAGTGGGTCTTCGAAAGGTATTACCGGCTGATGTTTGGCTTGTGCTTAAGATATACTAGTGATAAGGACCGAGTTCAAGACATGGTGCAGGAGGGGTTCCTCAAGGTGTTCACTAACATCGAAGGGTACACTTCGAAAGGTTCTTTTGAAGGCTGGATGAGAAGGATTATGGTCAATACGGCTATCGATAGCATTCGGAAGCACAAAGCGGAACGAATGGAGGCCACGGAAGATGTGCATCTAGAGATGTTAGTCGGCGTGGAAGAAGAGGAAGAAATTGGTGGACGGGATTTTACTGTCAAGGAAATTCTCGATGCGATGGGACATTTATCACCATCGTACCGAGCTGTTTTCAATCTCTATGTCTTTGACAATTACAGTCACCAAGAAATTTCAGAAAAGCTTGGGATTTCGGTGGGGGCTTCGAAATCGAATCTTGCCAAAGCCAAGCGAAATATGAGAACTATTTTGTTGGGCTCGAACAAATTGAAAATTGCAAAATGAGCGAAAAATTGAATTGGGTAGATGAGTTGAGAAAGAGCTTTCAAGGTTTTGAACCGGAAGTGTCCGGGGACTGGAAGCACATGGAACGGGATTTGGATAAGATAGATTCGGTATCATCGTATGATATGGCGCGCCGTGTGCGTAATGCTCAGCGAATTGCCGTAAGTGCTGCAGCCATTGCCGCGGGTATGGCCTTATGGGTGTTCTCCCCAACATTAACGGATAAAGACATTGCTTCAAATGGTGGTGCACTTGCTGGAATGGAGGAGCAAGCTGTAAAGGTTCCGAAAGGTGGCTCTTCAACAAGCGCTCCATCGCTATTTTCGCCTAGCGGAGATTCAAGTAATATGCATCTTTCGGAAGGAGCACGGACATCAAATACCGTCATCATTAATCTTCCGAGTTTATCGATGAAGTCTTCTGCTAATGCGGTAGGCAGTGTTTCGAACCGAACAGTGGAATACGAAACCCGACATGCCGGCTCTTCGAATAATGAAAGGAATAAAAACGATGGCCATGGAGGAGTTGAGGAGATTGACGAAAGAACAGATGCCGGATCAAATCCGAGCTCTGAAGCGAAGTTAGAAGAGGCGTTAAATGCGCTCACGGCAAGTGTGCAGGAAGCATGCGCAGGTACCGAGGTTGCATTTGCGTTGAAAGGCTTAGATCAAGAAGGCTCGGTTCTGTGGAATTTCGGCGACGGAGGATTCTCACAAGAATTGGCGCCAAAACACCTATATGATGATGCGGGCTCGTACGATATTACAGTTTCAGTTCGTGCACACGGTGACGGTATGATACGCACACGGACGGTTGAGAATATGATTGTTGTCCGTCCAAAGCCAGAGGCCTTAATGGATTGGGAGTATTTGGATGCAACAGCTAATCAAGCTCATGTCCGACTCATTGACGATACAGAGAATGCCAGTAGCAGTACATGGTTGATTGAACAGGAAGGATTGACGGGAGCCGAGACAAAACTTGCGATTCCGGGGGATTATCACGTGAACCTTGTGGCAAGTAATAAATTTGGTTGCCAAGACATTGCTGTGAAAGACATCCGACTGGGATCGCGAAGGGAGGCCGTTGCGCCTGCTTTATTCTCCCCCGATGGAGATGGTCGTTATGATGAGTTTCTACCGCTTATTCTGACGGATTTCAATGGCAAATGGGAGCTTTCTATTTGGGATGGTATGAAGCAGATTTTTTCATCTACAACAATCCGTAGACCATGGAAAGGTGAAATTGACAGCGGTGGAACTGTGCAACCTGGTTCAAAGTATACTTGGAAGCTTGTTACAGAGGCGGTGACAGGCGAGAAGCACCTTTTTGTCGATGAGGTACTTATCGATGGTGAATAATTCCCAGCAATTTAAGGTCTTGTTGGATTGCCCTCAGATCTATTTGAGTATTTTAGCAAAGCAACCATTGCACGGGAATTGTGTTCTTAATTTACACCTCTGATATCCTTTTTATGGCATTTTCTTTTTACTTCCTTCAGCGTTCAATGGCGGTTCAAAATTTGGCTTTTAGGATCCTCGCCCTTGCCTTGCTTTTTTTCGCATTTACAATCAACCTTAGAGGGCAGGAGGACATCCAAATTAGTGTGGGTGGGGAAGTTGTGATTTGTGATGGGTTTTTCTTCGATGACGGAATACTTGGAGCGGTTGATGGTGGTCCTTACACAGATCAAGATTACACCATCACGATTTGTCCAGAAACCGAAGGTGATGCCATTCAAGTTGTGTTCCTAGCATTTGATTTGCAGACCAATGCCAACCCAAATAACAATGACGTTTTGTACGTTTTTGATGGTGAGGATACGGGTGCTGAAATGGTTGGAGCGGGAACCAATAACTCCCTGCAGGGTGTGAGTTTTACTGCCTCCACATTTAATCCTTCTGGTTGCTTGACTTTCGTATTCAATTCTAACAACGGCGCCACTGCCGGTGCTGCGGGCTGGGTGGGTGAGATTGCTTGCGTCACGCCCTGTACATATCCTGAATCGGGCTATGATATGACCAACCCTGAACCTTTTGAACCGGGTCAGCCGAGTGTGGGGGTGTGTCCGTACCAGGAGGTTTCATTTGACGGAAGCAGCTCCACGGGTGACGGAGTGGACTTGGAATATTGGATATGGAACTGGGGTGATGGGTCAATTGACTCCACTACAAATCCTCTAACCTCACACTCGTTTGATGAGCCCGGTGAATACTTAGTATCCTTAGTGGTTTCGGATGAGAATAACTGCACAAGCGTCAACTTGGAGGTTTACCAAGTCCTCGTGAGTACGATACCCATGTTCAATGCAGATTTCAGTTCGCCTTTGTGTACCGAGTCTCCGGGATTCTTGGATGGAAATCCTGTCCAAAGCATCACTTGGACAGCGTTGCCTCCATTGGCTGTTTCTGAAGAATTGCCGATGCCTGATGCCACAGGTGCCTGGTTCGAATCGGAGCTTTATATCGATTTTTTTGATGACGGCCAGACCTTGGATGAATGCGATGATTTGCTTGGAATCAACGCCTTGATGGAGCACTCTTTTGTTGGGGATTTGACAATCCAAGTCGAGTGCCCGGATGGGACCCAGGTGTTGATTATGGAGAACAACAATTCTGGAGCAGACGATTGCAGTGACGGAAATGATTTAAACGGCTACTATCTTGGAGAGCCTGATGATTTTGACGGTACAACTCCAAACCCTGGCGTGGGTTACTGGTATACCTTTACAGAGGATGGAGATTATCTTTTAGACGATGCGGATAACCCCGACGTCACCGGAAATACCATCCCAGCCGGTGAATACGGACTATGTGGTGACATATGCGATTTTGTTGGTTGCCCCCTAAATGGCATTTGGACGTTTCAAGTAATCGATCAATGGGGTGCAGACAACGGATTTCTTTTCGAATGGGGCATTGATTTTAATCCAGCAATTGTTCCTGGAGTGACCACGTTCACGCCAACCATTGGTGCAAATATGGATTCAAGCTTCTGGCAGGTCAATTCGTCAACCTATGGAGTTGAATTCATTGATGATGCTGCTGATTACGTGGACTTGACGTTTGATACTCCCGGCGAATATGAATTCGTTTATACGGTAACCAATAATTTCAGTTGCACCTGGGACACCACAGTTGTTGTCGAGGTCATCCCCGGCTTGGATAACACTGTGACCGCTGGAATGGATCAAATTTTTTGCCAAGACCCTGTCCAACTCGAGGGTGATTTCGTCGGTGGCGAGGAATCTGCCTGCTCTGCCTCAGAAGGGAATGTCAATTACTGCTATGGCCCCAACGAGTATTCTGTGTTCACTTACTGTCCAGACAACCCTGGGGACGGTACGATGATGACAGTCGATTTCAGTAGTGGTGAAGTTCAAGCATTCTGGGACGCGGTTACCATTTACGATGGGGACTCGGATACCGCACCTTTAATAGCCAGTATCGATGGTGACCTTACAGGTCAAACCTTTACAGCGACCAACGCAGATGGTTGCATTACAATTGTGATCACCTCGGATGGCTGGGGATCTTGTTCAGATGGAACAGTTTCGGAAATGGATTACTGCGTTTCGTGCGGCGGCCAAGTCGAGTGTGGATACAACTGGACATGGGATCCACCCACTTATTTGGATGACCCTTTCAGTCCAAATCCAACCGTGACTGCTTTTGACGGCCAACCTATTGAGTATACGCTACTCGTAGAGCCCGTTGGAATGCCATACTGCGGCACAGAAGACGTAGTGTTGGTGATTCCTGGCTTTGAGTACAGCGTTGAATTTGAGGAACCTTCCTGTTTGTTGACTGATGGCTATGTTGTGGTGGATGTCAATGAACCTCCATCGGCTGGTCCTTGGACCTTGACACTTTCAGAGGGCGGGACACTTGTGCAATCCATTGAATCCAATGGTGGCATGGATGTTTTTGAAAATCTTGAGTCTGGAAGCTACGAATTGGAATTGAGTGACACGGGTGGTTGCATTTACTACATGGACATCGTTTTGAGTCCCCCGGCACCTATGAACTTCGACATTACCCCCGATCCAACCATATGCATCAACGGGTACGCGGTTTTGGAGGTCAGTTCAGATATGGATGAGAATGGGAATTGGACTTATTCTTGGGATAATGGATTAGGTACCGGTACCACACAGATGGTAAATCCAGTTGAGAACACGGATTACGAAGTTTTCGCAACCGATGAAAATGGCTGTATATCAGAGGCTCAAGTCGTAACGGTCCAAGTTTACGATTCGCTTGGCGTAAGCCTGGAAGCGCCCGAATTGATTTGCGGTGGAGCCTTTGCCGAATTAGAGGCTATGGACTTTACTGGTGGAAGTGGTGCCGGATACACGTTCAATTGGACATGGGAAAATTCAGCTACGGGAGCGAATGAGCTGTATTGGATTGACTACCCAATGGCGACTGGGACATACTGTGTAACGTTGACTGATAACTGCGAATCGCCTCCTGCAATAGCCTGCGAGTTAGTGACAATTGAAACACCAATTCCAGCAGTATTCGGCGTGGATGTTAA
>DIHQ01000162.1 GCA_002420235.1 Flavobacteriales bacterium UBA5692 | reverse complement strand
GTGGAGACACTGTGGTAGTTTGGACGGGCCTTAGCGTAGATGGCATCTGCCAGTGCTTTTTGATCTGTATCGACCATGGCTGAGTACAGGGGTGTTAGGAATTTGCGGCGACCGATCTCCACAAGGAATGTTTCTAATCGTTCATACGAAGGGTGGTATTGACTTCTGATGCTCTGTTCTAGCCAAGTGAAAAGCACTTCATTGTTGCCAGTTGTAGAAATATCCCATGCTTTGTCGAGCTCCGCTAATCGTTCAGGAGTGGTTGCATCATTCAGATTCGAGATAAAGCGATAGCGCTCCTGGTACACCCAATCTTTCCAAGGTAAATCATTTGTAGCCATGGTTCTCTCTTCCCATTTTGAAAGGGCGAGGTCTACCCGTTCTATGCGTGCGGAGTTCACTGATGGACAATTACTGGGCAAGCCCGGGCCAAAGATCCACGCGTCCATATTTACAGCAGCGAGGAGTTCATCGGTAGTGAGAAGTTCTGACTTCAAGTAGTCAATGAAGCGGTCGGTATCCATCACCGAAAAAGCATGTGCCGCAAAGTAAGTCTTCAAAAAGCCATCAAAGGTTGCTCGTCCAACTACCTCTTCAATCCTACGCAAAAATAAATAGCCCTTGTCATAAGCAATTGCTGTCAAGCCATCGTCAGGATTGCGGTTTTGCAGGTGTAGCTTCAGATGGGTGTCGTCGGGGTTCAAATCCATGATGGCATCGACTTCATCTCTCAACCCTTGGTAGCTTAACGTTGCGAGCATTTCAGAAATTTCTCGACCGTAAACGGATTCCATAATGCGCTGCTCGAAGTAAACCGTAAAACCTTCGTTGAGCCAGAAGTCGTCCCACGTTGCATTCGTGACGAGGTTTCCGCTCCAGCTATGTGCCAATTCGTGGGCTACGAGTGAAACCAAGCTTCGGTCACCTGCAATGATGGTAGGAGTTGCGAAGGTTAATCGTGGATTTTCCATGCCGCCGAATGGAAAGGCTGGAGGCAGCACAAGTAAGTCGTATCGCTCCCAGGCGTACTTGCCATAGAGGTCTTCGGCAGCGATGAGCAAGTCCTCCATTTCTGCAAATTCATAGGCAGCGGCTTCAATTAGTTCGGGTACGGCATACACACCTGTATGGGCACCCACACTTCGGAACTCCACGTTTCCTACAGCCAATGCCAATAAGTAAGATGGAATCTTTTGTTCCATGCGAAAATCGTAATGCCCATCGTCGGATTGTACGGTGGGATTAGTCGCACTCATGAGGGCCATGGTCCCACGGGGCACATCCACGTGCGCTTCGTAGGTGAAGCGTATCCCGGGAGAATCTTGACAGGGTATCCAAGTCCGAGCCAAGATGGCCTGACTCTGTGTGAACAGGAAGGGGTTGTCGCCGTCGACCCACAATAAGGCTCCGGCGTCTGGTGAGCTCTGGTAGTCAATGCTGACTTTTTTGCTCTCACCGCTGACGGGAAAAATCAGCGGTTGCCCGACGAAGGGCTTGGTTGATCCTACTTCAAAGTTCACGGCCTCGTCATCTACCCTGACCGCTAGGATGGTCAGGTTGTTGCAATCGAATATGATGCGTTCGGCGTCCGTGGTGGTCTCAATGTCATAGGTCGCAGTTGCTGT
Organism: Flavobacteriales bacterium UBA5692; assembly: GCA_002420235.1. Classification (GTDB taxonomy): domain Bacteria; phylum Bacteroidota; class Bacteroidia; order Flavobacteriales_D; family Sanyastnellaceae; genus UA16. Next base: position 1,142 of record DIHQ01000162.1, on the reverse strand, counting down.
GATAACCCGCGTGTTGAAATCGATAGATGCATTCCAATTTAAGTGGGTTACTACCGCTTCGTCTGGGTGGCTGTAGCTGTGGTGGTCAGTGGCTCGTTTCATTTCTAGAATAGCTTGGATTTTGGAGGAATCGGTGGTGGGTGCACCGCCGCAGCGAGCCAAACAGACTGTAAGGGCAATGAATCCAACATAAAGGAAGGGTAAACGCATAAGAATAAATGGCTTTACAGGTGTCGAGATTTTAATGCAGTGATGATTATTCGCTTGATTAGGACAAGCACTAATCCTCCGAAAGCAGTTTTTACGAACATTCCGGGAAGTAGCCGCTGTACGGAGTCTAACATGGATTCTTCAACAGGGATGATTGCCCGGTACCAGAACAGCCCAAGTCCGAGGATAATAAATTGCCCAGCAAAAAGAAGGAGTGCGCCAATGAGCAAGGATTTGGTATGCTGAAACTGTTCCATCGCATAGCCAGCCAGCAAACCAGCAATAGGGAATGCTAGCAGGAAACCTCCTGAACTACCGGTAAAGCGATTCCATCCATAAGTGCCGAAGGAAAAGACAGGTGCCCCAAGGCCTCCAATAATCAAGTATGCCACAACAGAAGCCACACCAATGCGCCACCCCAGTAGTATGGGGAGGAAGACCACTAGCAATGACTGCAGTGTGATTGGAATCCCATCTTCAGTAGTAAACGGGGTGATTGGTGAGAGGATCACAAGGAGGCCAACAGCGAGCAAGAACGCAAGCCATTTTACCCAAGGAGATTGTTCGTGAATTAGTGTTGCCAGCATGATTGAATCAGCGATTTCGTTCAAATAAGCGCTTGATTTCCGGATCAAAATCCACGCGATTATTTGAGCGATCGACATCGGCTGTCTGACGAGCTGCATCGAGTTCGACCGATGCAATACCGCTTGCTGTCGGAATGTCGAAGGAGTATGTAGGGTGCGTCCAAGGCCAATCTGGTAAAAGTACTTCTCCATCTGCTAATGGCCTGTGCCCCCGCATCATTACTAATGGCGCTATGTAGGTCGTTGAGGTTCCGTCCACGTATGTCACGGTTATATTCTGTGGCATGGGCATTGCGCCGATGCGAGAGCATTCGATGGTTGTCATCTTGGCTCCTTCTGCAACAC
>DIHQ01000144.1 GCA_002420235.1 Flavobacteriales bacterium UBA5692 | reverse complement strand
AGAAGTAATCGAACCATTTTTTGTAGAAGTAATACGCTCTTGCATAGTTCCCATCTCTGTAGCTAGAGTGGGCTGATAACCAACCGCTGACGGCATTCGACCAAGCAGGGCCGAAACTTCAGAACCCGCCTGCGTGAAACGGAAGATGTTATCAATGAAGAAGAGGATGTCACGCCCTCCGGAATCTTCGTCGCCATCGCGGAAGTATTCCGCAACAGTCAATCCGGACAAGGCGACACGTGCTCGTGCACCTGGAGGCTCATTCATCTGACCGAAAACCAAAGTAGCTTGGGATTTAGCCAACTCAGTGGTGTCCACTTTCGTCAAGTCCCATCCACCGGCTTCCATACTCTCTTCAAACTCTTTTCCATATTTAATGACTCCGGATTCGATCATCTCACGCAATAAGTCATTCCCTTCGCGGGTGCGCTCCCCAACTCCGGCGAAGACTGAAATGCCCTCGTATCCTTTCGCGATATTGTTAATCAATTCCATAATCAATACCGTCTTTCCTACCCCGGCACCTCCAAACAAACCAATCTTTCCACCCTTGGCATATGGCTCAATCAAGTCAATCACCTTAATCCCAGTGAACAGAACTTCAGTTGCAGTACTCAAGTCCTCAAATTTCGGGGCCTCTTGGTGTATCTCACGGCCATTTGTCTTATCCGTGGCACCGATACCGTCAATAGCCTCTCCGACCACGTTAAACAAACGTCCCTTAATTTGCTCGCCGGTTGGCATGATAATGCCTCGACCCGTAGCCATCACCTTCATACCGCGCGAGAGGCCCTCTGTTGAATCCATAGAGATTGCGCGAACAGTATCTTCACCGATGTGCTTCTGTGTTTCAAGTATTAGGTCACCACCTTCCCGTTCGATGGTGAGGGCATCCAAAATTTTGGGGAGTGCAACCCCCTGGGGAAAACTGACATCGACAACTGGTCCTATGACCTGGGCTATGGTTCCTTGTTGAGACATGTGCAAATGGGCGATTTAGTCAATTAAATTCGGCGCAAAAGTACAAGGAAATGCGTGATATTACCAACCTATCTTTGCAAAAGTGAAAGTCCATTTCAACGCTAACAATTTTTCGACTGAAGCCCCGGTGGTACTGACCATTGGCACCTTTGACGGAGTCCATGTGGGGCACCGCGCGGTGCTGGATTTGTTGAAAACTCGTGCGTCAGAAATCAAAGGTGAATCCGTGCTCTTAACGTTCCATCCGCACCCTCGGACAGTCCTCTACCCCGAGCACCACAAGCTTCATCTGCTGAACACGATTGAAGAACGTCAATCCTTGTTGGACCAAACAGGGCTCGACCACCTCATAATTCATCCATTCACAGAGAGGCTTTCCCGGATGACACCACTGGAGTATGTGAGAGAACTCTTTGCGGAAGGAATAAGGCCTTCCGTCGTCATCGTCGGTTATGACCACCGATTTGGCCGCAATAGAGAAGGTTCCTTCGAAAGCCTGATAAACCTTGGTAAAGTTTTTGACTTCGAGGTCGAAGAGCTCCCCGCCCATACGGTGGAGAACACCCGCGTCAGTTCTACCAAAGTACGAGAAGCAATTGCCGACGGCGATATGGCCCGTGCCCGAATGTGGTTAGGACAGCCTTATCCTCTTGCTGGTCGAGTTATTCGCGGAGAACAACTGGGGCGCAAGCTCGGCTTTCCCACAGCCAACCTCGATTGCGAAGAAACACTAAAGCAAATGCCCGGACGTGGGGTGTACGCCGTTTGGGCGCGCATCGCAGGAGTAAGCGACTGGCAGCCAGCAATTGTCAATATGGGCACACGTCCGACCGTACAGCATCATGGTGTTGCCGAGACGATGGAAGTCCACATGCTCGAGGGAGGGCGTCAGTGCTACGACGAAACCATCGAACTGCTTTTCATTGAACGCTTGCGAGATGAGATGAAGTTTAAAGGCCTAAAAGCTCTTCAAAAACAGTTGCAACAAGATGCGCTCAAGGCGCGTTCTCTCTTAGCTAATGAGCACGCCCCGCCAGAATGACAAGATCAACACTTCTCTCTTTTGTCTTTTTCATTTCCTCTTCCTTGGGACAAAACGCCGCTGCACAATCCGTAGATTGGCAAGATGCTACGCTTTATAAAAGTATGGAAAGAGCTCGGGCTGCTCGAAGGGCAGGCCAGCCCATTTACCGAATTGATTTGACCAAAAAACGCCTTCGCGATTTCCCTTCAGAGCTTGCGGAGTGGACTGAACTGCGGGAAGTCATCCTCGATCGAAACAGACTCACGCGAGTAGATGAAGATTTGTCCGGCTGGGTATTTCTGGAACACTTTTCAGCAGTTTCTAATAAGCTAGAAGCCTTCCCGGCATCGGTTACAAGTTGGAAAGCACTACAAGAAATAAACTTGGGAGACAACGTTATTGACTCAATTCCCCTTGATATCGACCAACTCGTTGAATTACGGAGGCTGAAGTTGTGGTCAAATGTCATTGCCCACTATCCCACAAGCCTTGGGGACCTACCCCATCTCGAGGACCTCGATTTGCAGTACAACGACATGACTTTGGATGAACAAGAACTGTTGAAGTCTTGGCTTCCAGTCTCGGTTTTCATTAAACTATCGGCTCCTTGCCGTTGCGAATTTGATGAGTGATAAACCGCATTCATGGCATCGATGGGGTGAACCTGTAGCTGTAGCCCTGAACATCGCCTATACACTAGGTTACCAAGCCGGCGAAGCTTGGGCGTTCTTGGCTGGGGGCATCGGATCCGCATTGTTTTTGTTCATCTGCGCACAGCGTCAACTGAAACTGGAGGCCTTACTCTGGCTGTACTACATCGGTATGGCCATTTACGGCGCATATTCCGTGCAATCGGCTTGGCCCAATCCCCTGCCCACGGCATCACTCGAAGCACATGCATTGTCCATTGGACTAGGAATCCTAGCATGGTGGGGACTAAGTAGAGGCTTTCAGGGTAAAAGTTGGCGACCTCGTCTGGATGCCTTCACTACTGTTGGCAGCTTCGTTGCCACTTACTGGATGTTGCAATTCGTGCAAGCCAATTGGCTTTATTGGATTGTCATAAATGCCGTTTCCATTTTTCTGTATGCCAGTCGCGGACTGAAATGGGGAACAGGCTTATTCATCCTATATACGCTGATGGCCATTGAAGGTTGGTTTAACTTCATCCCATAGCCGTGAACGTGCCTCCAATCATTCGCATTGCCATCACCGGAGTAGAGTCTACCGGAAAGACCACATTAACCAGAGCACTGTGCGAAGAACTAGGCGGCGTCGCTGTAGCTGAATGCGCCCGATACGACCCGGAGGTAATAGCCGGAAACGTTACTATGTCAACATTGGAGCGACTTGCTTTTGAGCAAGAACAGGCATGTCAGGTAGCAGTGAAAAAGGCATTAGCAGAAGGAGCTTCTTGCGTGGTTTCCGACACCGATGCTATTGTGCTGAGGATATGGGGCAAACACGTATTTGGCTCTACCCCGACTGGGCTTGAAAATTTAGAAACATGGCCTGATCTCACCTTGCTATGCGCCCCAACAATTCCCTGGGAAGACGAACCACTTCGCACGATGTCTCGCATCGAAGATCGGCTCGCTTTGCACGCCTCATATCTCGATGCGGTTTTGAGCTTACCGGTTTATGCCGTAATTGACGGAAAAACTTACGAAAACAGGCTAGATCAGGCACTACAAGCCTTTCACGTTTTGCGATGAGTCGGCGTCAGCGGATGATAAATTTTACTGGGATGGTATACTGGACGCTCACCGCCTTACCGCGCTGCTCACCGGGCTCAAAAGTTGGCAGGCTTTGGACCACGCGAACTGCCTCATTATCCAAACGAGAATCCACTTCACGTAACACGCGAACATCCTTCACTTTCCCGTCTTTTCCGACAACGAAATAAACGAAAACCGTGCCTTGAATCCCCGCGTCTTTCGCAATTGGAGGGTACTTTGTATTCTTGGAAACATATCTTATGATTTCCATCTGCGTGCATTGATGACGCTCATCGCCTCGCAACTTTTTACAGTCGCCCATAGCCGGCATGTTTTCTACGATCATGAACGGCACATCCTCTTCCTCCTCTTCGTAATCTTCAATGATTTCGATTTCTGTATCCTCATCAAGTTCAATGTCTTCAATTTCTAATTCTTCCTCGATTTCTTCTTCGTCATCCACGATTTCAATCACCGTAGTTTGCTGCGGCGGTGGAGGCGGAGGCGGAGGCTGGACAACATTTACCGGAATCTCCTCATCTTCGAGAAGATCGGCTTCGAAGTCGATGGCTCGTGTGATGGCAACATCATAAGACGTCCATGCCAATGCGCAAAGCAGCAATGAAAGTGAAGCTACAAAACCAATGGCTTTCCAAGCTCCGCGCTTATTTTCCAAGTTCGCTTCAGGAGTTTTTCTGCTGAGCATGTGTCAATTGATTGGATGTCAAAATTACATTATTAAAAGTATACTGAGGACGTTTTAAGGTGTTAACCTCTGGCCCGTCAATTCCAGCAGCCATAGACGCATCGAAAAGCAAATCTTCCGGCAAGTACACCTGCGCTGTCAGCAAGCATATCTCCCCAACTGGCTTGCCTTCCTACGAACCACATATCCTGAGCAAATTCCAGGCCAATTCCATACAACACCAATGCCAGAACAGCGTACCACTTGTATTTGCGAATCATCCCTGTTTTTCCCAGTGCAACGAAAACACTGGACGACAGCACTGCAAACATGGCCAAGTGGGTCGCTTTGTCCACATGCAGTAAATCCAAAAATGTTTCTTTAGGCAAATCAGTGCCGGGAATGGCGTGCAGGCCAAAAATCAATGCCCCCCATGTCAGTGGCATAAGAGTGTGCCTTAGCTGAACCTCTCTGCTTATACCGGTATCATTGAGGTCGCCTCGCATAATCTATTATACAATCAAATCACTATAAGCTTCGTGGGAGAGCAGGGCCTTCACATCGTCTGAGTCCTTGACGCGCATCTTGATGATCCATCCTTCACCGTATGGGTCGCTGTTCACCAACTCAGGAGCATCCTCGAGGCCTTCATTGAATTCAATCACTTCACCAGCAATAGGAGCGAACATGTCACTCACGGTTTTGACCGCTTCAATGGTGCCAAACACTTCATCTGCCGCAACCGTCTCATCGACGGTATCGACTTCGATAAATACGATATCACCAAGCTCACCTTGAGCGTAATCGGTAATTCCAATGGTGGCGATGTCGCCATCCAAACGCACCCACTCGTGCTCCTTGGTATAACGCAGGTCATTAGGGGTGTTCATGACTTATTGATTCAAATTGAAGCGCAAAGCTACTCCAGAACGAATATTCGAAGTAGCGAAAGACGTCGAGATGTAAGGGTTCGTTATCTGGTGGTCATAAAAAGCACGCATCGTCAATTTATCCGATACTTCCAGATCTGCTGACATCTTAATGGAAACGAGTTTCTGACCAGCTGTTACTTGATTCTGACGCTCCACCATCTTCCGGATGATGGTTCGGTTGTCCCGAACATTAACATCCGCACGAAGCACTAAATCCGTTTCCTTGAGCATCTTCACGGGTAACTTTCCATAGGTTTTAATGAACGGGTTAGGAACATCCTTGAACTTATACCCAAACCCTATGACCAAACCCTCGCTTTTCGTCTCCGTGATCTGGTAATTGGTCAAACCAAAGGCCACATTGCGGTCGCGCCTGAGTTCCACCTTGAATTGTGGCTCATTTTCGCCCTCGGTTTTGATGGTCATGTCTACCCCAATTAGCGGGGACAATTGCTCGCTAAGACTCACAACGTTGAATTGCCGTTCCGAGATGTAATTTCCAAACTCGCTCTGATCAATTGCCGTTGGTAGTCCATTGTTGTCCTCAGTATAGTTGAGGTTAGTGACGTAGTTAGTGGTTAATGTCGAACGGTAGCTGTGGTTCAAATTGAATCGCTTGAAATACTGCTTAAAGAATTCGTTTTTCGTCAAGCCATCATAGCTCACACGCCAGTTAGGAGCCACTGGTGTGTTAAATACATCCAGCGGAACTTCCTCCGGGTTGATGCCCAAGTAAGTGGCAATAAACGCAGGAATCGTCACGTCCTGGCTGGTGGCACCCCATCCGGGAAAGTAACCTGTGTTCTCTGGCTCCTCCAATTGGAACGACTCATCATTCAGTCGCTGAGAGACTGTGATTCGATTGTTTCTTAGGAAGGTGTCCCACAATTCCGAGTTAAAGCCATCCTCAACGTCATCCTCTACAAAGGCCGTGTTCCAACTCAATACCGTTGCAGAAAATTGACCTGTTTCATTTGGCGAATCGTATACAAAGTCATTCAAAGCCTCATCAAATCGGAAGAAACTGGTGTAATTCTTACTGATGTTGCGGTTTGCGGTCAATTCAATTTTTAGGTACTTAATCGGCTCGATATTGGCACGAACATTAAATTGCTCTTGGTACGTCTGGGTATACTGTTGGTTTTGCAAAGGCAATGTAACCAACCAACCCTGCTCGGCAAATTCAGTGGCAAAATCCCTGACCTGAACTCCTTGCCAATCGGTATTTTGATGGCCCAGAACGAACAACGCCCCCGGAGCCAATAATTCTTCATCCATTCCAACGTACCGTGCACGCTTTCCGTATCCTGGCAGAAGGATGCCTTCATTTCTAGAGAATGTTCCCGATACATTTTGAACGCTCGCAATCAAACGCACAAGGGTCGCAAGCGGATTGATTTCGAGCTTCACTTTCTCTTCTTCCGCGTTGCCAAAACCGTCCCTGTCCTCATTGCGAATCTCGTTTCGAGTGGGCGCACGGCGTGGCGGATTCAATAAGTCCTTCACCCCCGGAATTTTCTTATACAGGTTGGCAAAATTGGCTTGTGCATTGATGCTGATGTTGCGCGAATTCTGAATTGTGTTACCCAAACTGTCCTGTGAGAAGGGCGCCCGATCCCAACGGTAAGAACCCTGGTATCGGATGTCACTTGAAATGAAGTTGACAATGGGTAACTTATCGAATGGGAGCTTATATGACCCCGTAACATTGTGATTGTAGGTCGTGATTTCGCCGGCATTTTGCAAATTGACCAAAACCGAATCTTTATACGCTTGAAAAGCATCGGCATCATCTCGATTAATCTCACCAGCTGGTTCGCCAACTAGCGCTTGAGCTTGACCGGTGTAATCGAACTTCAACGCCTTTGTCAAATCGTATTTCAAGCCGTAGTTACGTGACCACTGCCATGTTTTCATAACCTGAGTATTGATGAGCAAATCCGTCTCAATACCCAACAATTCCTCCGTATTGTTTCGTACCCGGCTGGTTTCATAAATCCGATTCATCTGCGTTCCGACTGTGAACTGCTTGGGAAACAGGTAGAAATTAAAGTCTGCCAACCATTTTAGTGCTTCATACTTTCGAATAAAGCCAACCTTCTGGAAGGGTCTGAAATTCTTCGGAGAATGTGAGAAATTGTAATTCAAACCGCCACGGAATTCTCGGTTGATTTGGTACTCCGTATTGATGTCGCGATTGAATCCCTCGATGTAACTGAAATTTGCAGAAAAATTACCAGGGTCGAGTAATCTGAACAGACCGAAGTTTGAGCCGCCACCGCCACGAGCAGATCCACCA
>DIHQ01000055.1 GCA_002420235.1 Flavobacteriales bacterium UBA5692 | reverse complement strand
GTGCCCGCTCACCTGTTTGGTCAACCCAATTCCCCAAAGTGGCGCCGTGCGCCATTCACGCCCCGTTGCGCGGGCCTCAGGGCGATTGTCTGCTAGCCCCTCTCCAAGATCATGCAGCAGCATGTCGGAATAGGGCCAAATTAGCTGAAAGCTCTGGGCTGGACGATCTTTCAGTCTGTGCGTGACAAATTTAGGCTGGTGACAAGCGGTGCAACCCGTCGTGTAAAATACCTTTTTCCCATGGAGAACGTCAGGATCACCCACATCTCGGCGCGCTGGGACAGCCAAGTTGCGACTATAGAACGTTACAAGGTCAAGCCCTTTATCGTCAATTTCAGTACCTTGTCCGCCTTGATCCCCGTGCAGTGTATTTTGACAGTCTACTTGCTCCTTGGTACACTCTCCTGCCCCCTTTGGGAAAAGAGTGGATGAAATGCCAATGTCTCCTGAAAAGGCCGCCGCAGATTGTTCGCGGACACTTGGAGACCCTGCCTTTAACCCAAATCGCCCCAACATTGGCTGGTCGTATTCCACAGACCAAACAATATTTGCGCGACCCGATATACCATCCCCGTCGCTGTCTGTGGGATCGGCCAGCGCCAAAATGTCCGCCGCGGGCACTGCTTCGAGCAATCCCAGCCCAATCATTTGGGGTGCAACACGGGGGCTAAACATGGCCTCTGGGTGCATTGGGCCATATCCAAGATTAGTAGCCTGATAGGTTGGGTGCCGCAGAGAAGCCATCTCTCCTTCTGAAAGTGCGATGACTTGCTCTTCATAGTGCACAGAAAGTTTATATTCAGCCGGATGTCCCTGAATAGAGAAATCCTGCAATTGCAAACCATAGGTGGGTTCAGGAAGGCTAGCCAAATATCCTTCTATTTCCATGCTCATGTCTGCATTGTCGTCGGGTATTGAAACCCTTAACAACATGGAAGTTACATTTTGGTCATTCAGTTCGGGCGGATGACCACGGCCATCTTTTATATGGCACCGCTGGCAGGACCGCGCATTAAACAAGGGACCCAGTCCGTCAGATACAAGAGTTGACGCAGGTGATGAAACCCAGAGCTTTCGAAATAATCCATTACCCACTTTAAAAGTAAGCTGATCTTCAAAACGAAGGTTGCGTGAAGATTGTGAAAACGCATCTGCATTGCGTCGCACTCGAACCGTTGCAGCGCCGGCAGATGACGCCTCAAACTGGGAGGGCTTGGAAAAGTCTGTAGGCGGCTCAGTCACCTTAAAAATTCGGTTCACTTCATCTTTGGTACGCGGAATTAGATTTAGATGTGGATCTTCAAAAGGGTCAGCAGTCAAGGCTGACCCTAAAGTTGTGATCACTGCTGTTATAGTGATCAAAAATACATTTAAGTGTGACTTCACAAGATGTTACTGAAATACTGCCTCTGGATTATCAAGACTATCAGAACCTTCAAACTCAATTTCATCCAAGCCAAGTGCTGCAACAATCCGTTCAATGGAACGGGTTTGATCAACCAACCCATTTACGCCACCCATTACCAAAGCTTCGCCCGCTGCGTTGCCACGCTCTAGCATTTGATCATAACTAAAGCCAGCTTCCGCTGTGGTTTTGATCAGGCCAAGCGCCATCATTGTTGCCGAAAGTTTGCCGCGCATCTCGGCGTCGAGTGAGGCGTCTTCCGCGGCAACCATATCCGCCAAGGATGGACCACTAACTACGGTTCCATCAATGCGCACATAAGAACCAAGGTAGACGTTCTGAACGCCCAAACCATCAAAGTAGTGGCTGTTATGAGTATTATCCGAGAAACAATCATGCTCTTCTTCAGGATCGTTTAGCATAAGACCAAGACGCATACGTTCGCCAGCCTGTTCGCCATAAGAAAGCGATCCCATACCGGTGAGAATGGCAGAAAGGCCTGCGTCCTGATCTGCCATTAGGTCGGCACGACCAGCCCCGCCTTCTGTCCATTGTGCAGCCATCCATTCAAGATCAGAGACCAAAAGATCAGTAGCTGCTTTCAGATATTCCCCACGACGATCACAATTGTCGTTTGTGCAGGCATTTCCAGCGGCAAAATCCGTCCAAGGGCGCGCACCTGCACCATTGCCGTGACCATTCAAATCTTGTCCCCATAATAGAAACTCTACAGCGTGATAGCCCGTAGCCACGTTGGATTCGACGCCGTCAGCTTCGTGCAGAGTTTCTGCCAACAGCGTTGGTGTAATCGAAGATGCATCAATTTCAGAACCTGAAAGAGTGAATTTAGGGCTCGCAACAACATTTAGGGCGGCATATTCATTCTCGTCAGACGGGCCTCCATAAGAGGTATCTACATAGTCAATCAAGCCTTCATCCAAGGGCCATGCGTTTACCTTGCCCTCCCAATCATCAACAATTGCATTTCCAAAGCGATATACTTCGGTTTGCTGATAAGGAATTCTGGATTTCAACCAGGCCTCTTTCGCGGCCTGCAATGCCTCGGCTGATGGATCAGCCAAAAGAGCATTTACTGAAGCTTGCAGAGACTGAGCTGCAATCAGACTATCTTGATATTTGGCGGCTGCGATATCGGCATATGTATCCAAAACCGCTGACTTATCGACAGCAAGGGCTGAAGTGGCTGAAATGGCGAAGGGAAGTACCATCGCCTTGGCAATTAGATGTACAGATTTCATGTGTTTATTCCTGTGAATGAAGTATTTTCAAAGATGGGCGGGTTTTAGTATGGCCCTCGCCTTCATCATTTAAGATACCCGTGTTAATCTTTACTCTTTTTGTCGGAAATAGTAAATATTTTATTTTTAGATACATTCTCTTGTATTTTGATGGCAATGAAACAAAAAAGTTTAGGTAAAAATTAGCAATTCTAGCTCAGTACCTTTGGACCGCTTTCGGGACCGCTTGTCCAAAAGGACACCTCACTACACCATTGATAATAAACAGGCCTATTTAAGTTTGGTCGCATCCCCGGTGCGCCACTATCAACCAGACTTAAGCAGTCTACCGATAGATAACATACTGATAACATTCTCATAAATAG
>DIHQ01000106.1 GCA_002420235.1 Flavobacteriales bacterium UBA5692 | reverse complement strand
TACTCCAGGTCACGTGGATTTTACCGTAGAGGTTGAACGGTCATTGCGAGTTTTGGACGGCGCCGTGGCGTTGTTTTGCGCAGTATCTGGGGTTGAGCCACAATCGGAGACCAACTGGGGACTAGCTGACAAGTATAAGGTGCCACGCATTGGTTTCATTAATAAAATGGACCGTTCTGGTGCGGACTTCTTCAATGTCGTCGGCATGATTAAGGAAATGTTAGGGGCACGTCCTGTTCCATTGCAGGTGCCAATAGGTGCTGAGGATGATTTCAAGGGTGTGGTTGACTTGATTACGAACAAAGCGTACATCTGGAACGAAGAAGACCAAGGCATGACTTGGGATGAGGTGCCAATTCCAGCAGATCTAACGAGTACAGTGGAAGAATATCGGGGACTTTTGATTGAAGCCGCCGCAGAGCAGGATGATGCTCTTATGGAAAAGTATTTCGAAGATCCAGACAGCTTGACAGCTGATGAAATCATCTCAGCGATTCGCAAAGCCACCATAGGAATGCAAATTACGCCGCTATTATGCGGTTCCGCCTTCAAGAATAAAGGAGTGCAGACCATGTTGGACGCGGTAATGATGTACCTGCCTTCCCCGTATGACGTGGAGGCAATCGTAGGTTCAGCTGTGGACGACGAAGAGGTAAAAATCGAGCGTAAGCCCGATCCGGAAGAACCATTCGCTGGCTTGGCGTTCAAAATTGCCACAGACCCATTTGTTGGTCGTTTGTGCTTTGTGAGGGCTTACTCGGGTAAGTTGCCAGCAGGAACGTACGTTATTAATACGCGCAGTGGAAAGAAGGAGCGTATCTCTCGCATCTTCCAAATGCATTCCAACAAACAAAATCCCATCGAGGAACTTGAAGCAGGGGATATTGGTGCGGTTGTTGGCTTTAAGGACATTCGCACTGGCGATACCCTCTGTTCTGAGGGAGCGCCTTTGGTTTTGGAGAGTATGTCGTTTCCAGACCCAGTAATCGGCATAGCCGTTGAGCCGAAGTCTCAAGCAGACCTCGACAAGTTGTCGAATGGATTATCAAAGCTTTCGGAAGAAGACCCAACATTCAATGTTCGGACGGATGAAGAAACTGGGCAAACGGTCATTTCTGGTATGGGTGAACTTCACTTGGAAGTTCTGGTCGACCGCTTACGCCGAGAATTCAAGGTTGAATGCAATCAAGGTGCCCCGCAAGTGAATTACAAAGAGGCAATATTCGGAAGCACTGACCACCGCGAAGTTTATAAGAAGCAGTCAGGTGGACGAGGTAAGTTTGCGGACATTATTGTAAAAATTGGTCCATCGCCGACCCCGGAAGAGGCGGGTTTGGTCTTTAAGAACTCGGTAAAAGGAGGAAATGTGCCGAAGGAATTCGTTCCATCTGTCCAGAAAGGTTTTGAAGTAGCCATGAGGAATGGGGTGTTAGCCGGTTATCAAATGGACAGCATGGCGGTTGAGTTAGTTGACGGCTCATTCCATGCAGTCGACTCAGATCAGCTGTCGTTCGAACTCGCGGCTAAGATGGCATACCGTAATGCTATCAAGAGCTGTAAGCCGAAAATTCTGGAGCCCATGATGCAGTTAGAGGTGGTCACACCCGATGAGAATATGGGTGATGTTATTGGTGACTTGAACAAGCGCCGGGCTCTCATCGAAGGAACTGGTGAGCGATCAGGTAAGACCATCGTCAATGCGAAAGTGCCGCTTTCCGAAATGTTCGGTTATGTTACGGATTTGCGTACGTTGACGTCAGGTCGTGCTACCTCGTCGATGTCCTTTAGCCACTATGCAGAGGCACCAAATAGTATTCAAGAAAAAGTGATTGCTGAAGCTCAAGGCAATGCCTAACAATGAAGTAAGATGACGCAAAAAATCCGAATCAAACTCAAGTCGTATGATCACAACCTCGTCGACAAGTCGGCCGAAAAGATTGTGAAGACTGTGAAGACCACCGGTGCGGTGATAAGTGGACCCGTTCCATTGCCGACCCACCAGCGAATCTACACCGTACTGCGTTCACCGCACGTGAATAAGAAGTCACGTGAGCAATTCGAATTAAATGCGTACAAGAGATTGATTGATATCTACAGTTCGTCTTCAAAAACTGTTGATGCGTTGATGCGTTTGGAGCTCCCAAGTGGTGTCGAAGTAGAAATCAAGGTCTGATAGAATTTTTAATTAACGCGAAATAAAAACACCAAAATTATGCCTGGACTCATAGGGAAGAAGTTAGGTATGACCAGCGTCTACAATGCCTCTGGGGGAAACATCCCATGCACCGTTTTAGAAGTTGGTCCTTGCGTTGTGACGCAAGTTCGTACCCTGGAGAAGGATGGCTATGCAGCCATTCAGCTCGGCTATGGTGAGCGCTCTGAGAAGCGCACATCCAAAGCTTTGCAAGGCCATTTTAAGCGGGCTGGCGTAGGCCTCAAGCGGAAATTGGTCGAATTCAAAGGTTTTGCGGATGAACATCAAGCAGGCGACGAAATCAAAGTCGAAGACATCTTCAATGAAGGGGAATATGTCTCAGTTGTGGGAAAGTCAAAGGGGAAAGGCTTCCAAGGTGTGGTGAAGCGCCACGGTTTTGGTGGTGTTGGTCAAGCCACACACGGCCAACATAATCGCCTGCGTGCCCCCGGCTCAATTGGCGCGGCATCCACTCCATCACGTGTCTTCAAAGGCATGCGAATGGCAGGTCA
>DIHQ01000084.1:556-7129 GCA_002420235.1 Flavobacteriales bacterium UBA5692 | reverse complement strand
AGGCCATAGCGTTGGATTACAACGGCGTATTTACCGCAGTGACAGGTATGGATTTGATAAGTGGTAATGCCTCCAACGATGAAGTTCTTGAACGTCTGCAGAATGGGTGGTCGGCTTCTGCTTCGGGTGATGTGATGATTGTACCCAAACCGGGCTGGATTCAATACAGCCGGAGTGGTACAACCCATGGCTCGCCTTTTGCTTATGACACGCACGTACCACTGCTATTTTATGGTTGGCATGTACCAGAGGGCATAACTTATGAGCGCACTTACATTCGGGACATCGCACCAACTGTAGCAGCACTTATTCACAGCCCAATGCCCAACGCTACGTCGGGGCGCCCAATTGAAGATTTATTTGATTGATGGCACGCACCCGATTGCAGTCCATTGAGTTGAGCATTCGCCGACTGCTCGAAGGCCCCCCGCGAATCGAGTTGACTGCGGTCTTCCCGACCCAGGAATCGTTTGAAGCGCAGTTACCCACATGGCGCCCGGGGCGATATGAACTTGGCCAATTCGCTCAATACATCTACTCCATGGACGGGAAGGGAAAAGACGGCGAATGGAATGCGCTCAAGAAAACATCACTCCATACGTGGCATGTCCCTGAAGAAACCAAGGCGGTTCGCTGGGTGTTTCATGCCGACACCTTCAACGCCGGCTCGACTGGGATAGCCGATGACATACTGTATGTCAATCCTGTTAATTGTTTTCTTTATCACCCGAATCACCAAGAATGGGGCTACACAATAACCCTAGATGATGTACCCGCATTCTGGTCTGTGGCAACAGGATTGCCAACAGAGGGGGGGAAGTTACTCGCGCGAGACGTCCAGCACGCCATGGACAGCCCCATTCTAGCAAGCTCCAATCTCTGGCATCGCACCTACACTTCGAACGGCATTCCCTTTCATATTTGGGTGTACGGCCAGACCATACCTGATGAGCAGCGATTCATACAAGAGCATCAAAATTTCACCGATGCACAAATTGCCCACTTTGGCAGTTTCCCGGCACCGCATTACCATTTCCTGTATGTATTATCAGAACGCGAAGAACGCCACGGGGTTGAACACGAGGACACGACGGTCATCGCTCAAGGCCCTTCTGCAAAATGCCGCACAGAAGATGGCCACATGGAATTAATCGGTATCGCCTCCCACGAATTATACCACGCATGGAACGTAAAGCGAATCCGTCCTGCTGAGTGGACGCCTTACGACTTCTCCAAAGCATGCCCAAGCCGCATGGGCTACATCGCAGAGGGAGTCACCACATACATGGGGGATCTTTTTTTATTTGAGAGCGGCGTGATTGACCTGGACGGCTGGTGCCGACTGACCGAGCGACTGCTAGACCGTCACCTCAACAATCCCGGCCGATTAAATATGAGTGTTGCAGATTCGAGCTATGATACATGGTTGGACGGGTATGTGACAGGATCACCTGGGCGCAAAGGATCCATTTATGTTGAAGGGGCTGTCCTGGCCTTATTGTGCGACGCCTGCATTATGGAATTAACGAGCGGTGAGGCTTCTTTACAAACGGCAATGAGGTTGCTGTGGGAACAATTCGGTAAACCTAGGATTGGCTTGACCGAAGCGGATTACTGGTCCGTGTTAAACGAGGTCGCCGGAGCTCCCAATGCATTGGATAGCCTGCGAAATGATTTTGCAGACGGCACGAAAGACAGCTGGGAAGCACTCGTCGCTGCTATGGAACATCAAGGGTTAAGTCTAACGAAAGTAAGACGAGACGGCATTTGGCGAACAACGCTCATCGCCGCCTGATTTTCGTCATTCGCTGCCGATAGCTCCGCGGAAAGCGTGGGTCACCAAATTGGCACCCATCTGCAATGCCAGTTGGCGGATTTCTTCGGGATCCCGGTGCACCTGATAATCTTCCCACCCATCACTCAAATCCGACTCATAGTCGTAAAAAACCACCAACCGGCCCTTGAGGAACAAACCCAATCCTTGCGGCGGACGGTCATCATGCTCGTGCACCTTTGGCAGGCCTTGGTCGAGGTCATAAGCGGAGTGAAACACCGGATGAGTCCACGGTACTTCCTGCCAATCTGCATTTTGGAGAACTTTATTCATCTCGCGACGGACAAAAGCGTCCATACCGTAATTATCAGAAATATGTAGAAACCCTCCCGCTTCCAAATAAATACGCAAATTCCGTGCTTCAGAGGCCGAAAAAACCACGTTACCATGGCCGGTCATGTGAATCCACGGATAATCGAACAAATCGGTTGAACCCACCTCCACCGTGGCGACTTCATCACTTAAACCCATTCCCAGCTCATCATTGCAAAACGCCTGCAGATTCCGCACTGCCGTCGGATTAGCGTACCAATCACCACCACCACGGTACTTTAAAACAGCCAATTGATAAAACCCGTTTTGAGCATAAACCCAATGGGCTCCGGCACCCAAGAAATATCCGAACACCACCACTCTTATAAAATTTATCCGAAAACGAAACATGGAGCAAAGGTAGTTCGTACCCTTGCTAACCCACGACCGTAAAGGGTTTTAAGTTATATTTGCGCCCCTGAAAACACTCGTGCATCATGCAAAACAAGAATGCAGTTCTGCTCTTCACCGTTCTGTTGTCACTCGCGACGCTTTACACCCTCAGTTTCAACTGGGTGGCGAACAATTTTGAGGAGAAATCCGCCAACTATGGAGCCTTCGTAGCGGACTCGCTCGAAAGCACTGGAGAAATCACGGAAAATGAATGGGAAACGACCCAAGCACAGTTCGCCCGTGAATTTTTGCGTGACAGTGCCAACGCAGAAATCTATCCATTTTTGGGCCACACATACCGCGAAGTCCTTGAACAGGAACTGAATCTCGGGTTAGACTTACAGGGAGGCATGTCCGTCACGTTAGAGGTGAGCATCCCTGATCTATTTATCGCCTTAAGCGACTATTCCACGAACGAAACATTCCGTCAAGCAATTGCGCAAGCGAAAAATGCCCAGCGATCTACACAAGGCTTAACCTATGTTGAACTATTCGAGTCTGCATGGAAGGAATTGAACGGTTCTTCCGAAAATCCGGTAGAGCTCTGGCGCATCTT
This sequence comes from Flavobacteriales bacterium UBA5692, assembly GCA_002420235.1. Lineage (GTDB taxonomy): Bacteria > Bacteroidota > Bacteroidia > Flavobacteriales_D > Sanyastnellaceae > UA16. The sequence goes on along the minus strand of DIHQ01000084.1, from coordinate 4,034 downwards.
CCACAATATGGAAAGCAAGGACCTGTTCCCTGCGCAATCCACGGAAGACGAAATCTTTGCCATTCTCAGCAAAGAGAGCACCACGGCAATCGACAACACAGAAAGCATTATTCGTAAACGTATCGACCAGTTGGGCGTGGCACAACCAAACGTGCAAAAGGTCAGTGGCGGTCGCATTCTAGTGGAATTACCCGGAATTGATGACCGAGAGCGTGCGCGAAAGCAATTGAAAAGTACGGCAAACCTTGAATTCTGGGAAACCTTCTTCAACGACGAAGTAATCCAACGTCTCGATGCAGCTAACACAGCGATTGCAACGGAGAACAACCCAGAACTGTTTGGCTCCGATGCTCCTGCCGATAGTCTTTTAACTGATGAACAGAAGTTGGCTAAAATTCCTTTGTTCCAATTCCTAAAGCCTGATCTGCAGCGCCGTTCTGCAGTTGTGGGTTATACCGCTGTTGCCGATACCAACCGAGTTAACGACCTCTTGAGCCGTCCTGAAGCACGTTTGGCATTACGCAATGACCTTCGGTTGCTCTGGGAGGCCAAGCCGAACCAGAACTTTGCTGCACTCTACGCCATCCGCGATGACAGTCGAAAAGGCAAGGCTAAGCTTTCTGGCAAGAGCATTGTAGACGCACGCGTCTCCTATGATGAAATTGGCGATGTGGTAGTCTCAATGACGATGGACACCGAAGGAGCTGGCATTTGGGGTCGCATGACCACAGAATGCGCGGCCGACAATCAACGCGCCGTAGCTGTCGTGCTTGACGGTTTGGTGTTCAGTGCACCAAGTGTGCAAACAGCCATCACCAGCGGTCGTTCGCAGATCAGCTTCGGTTCGGACCAAAGCATAGAGCAGAAAATGCTAGAAGCTAACGACCTCGCAGGCTTGTTGAAGGCCGGTTCACTGCCAGCACCCGCGAGGATCGTGGACGAAGTGAGCGTGGGACCACAGTTAGGTGAAGAGAACATTCAGTCGGGTTTAAGCTCATTCGTGATCGCGTTGTTGGTGATCCTCCTGTACATGATTTTCTACTACAAGGGAGCCGGATTGGTCTCCAACCTCGCGTTGGTTGCTAACCTGTTCTTCTTGATAGGAGCCCTAGCTTCGTTAGGTGCAGCGTTGACGCTGCCGGGCATTGCCGGTATCGTATTAACCATCGGTATGGCGGTTGATGCCAACGTACTTATATACGAGCGCATCCGCGAAGAAATGCGAGGAGGTAAAGGCCTGATGGTAGCGTTGAAGGACGGTTACTCAAAGGCTTACAGTGCAATCATCGATGCCAACATCACCACGTTATTGACTGCATTCGTTCTATACAGCTTTGGTAGCGGCGCCATCCGTGGCTTCGCAACCACCTTGATCATCGGTATTTTCACCTCGCTCTTCTCGGCCATTGTGCTGACGCGCCTCGTATTCTTCAGCCGATTGGAAAACAAGAAAGCAATCAGCTTCTCCTCGGAACTCACAAAAAATTGGTTCACAAAGATTAATGCCAATTTCATCGGCAACCGCACTAAGTTCTACATCCTGAGCGGTTTGTTGGTTTTTGGAGGATTGGGCAGCTTGATGACGAAAGGCTTGCAGTACGGAGTTGAGTTCTCCGGCGGCACCACGTTTGACATCACGTTTGACCAGGAGGTCGACGTGCAGCAAATCCGTGAGTCGTTGGCGACGGCCTTTACCGAAGAAGGTAAGATTGGCAACCCAATCGTGCAGACCAAGGACAGCGATGCGAAGCTCCGTATCATGACCAACTACATGATCGACAATCCGGATGCCAATCAAGACGAAATGATTCAGTCAGCGCTCGAAGAAGGGCTTGCAGTTGCCGGTGTGGATTACACCATTGACCAGTACAACAAGGTAGACAGCACCATTTCGGACGACTTCCGCAACGGTGCCAAGAACGCAACGATTTTTTCATTGCTCATAATTTTCTTGTACATCTTCTTCCGATTCCGGAAATGGCAGTACGGCCTCGGAGCATTAATCGCGATGGTTCACGATGTGGTGATTGTGTTGAGCTGCTTTAGCATCTTCGCTGGCATCTTACCGTTCACCATGGAAATTGACCAAGCGTTTATCGCCGCGATCTTGACGGTCATCGGTTACTCCATCAACGACACGGTGGTTGTGTTTGACCGCATCCGTGAGTATGTCGGCCTGTATGGTTCGAAGCGCGGCGACGACGAAGTCATGAACGACGCCCTCAATAGCACGTTAAGCCGTACTATTAACACCTCGCTCTCTACGTTCGTGGTGCTATTGACCATCTTCCTCTTCGGAGGAGACAACATCAAAGGCTTCGTATTCGCCCTGATGGTCGGTGTGATTGTCGGTACATACAGCTCGATATTTATTGCCACGCCAAGCGTATTAGATTTGAGCAAGAAGTTGAAGGCGTGAGGCTTCCAAAACACATTTGAAAAGGGCGGTCTTCGGATCGCCCTTTTTTGTTGGCGACATGGTTGTTAACACAAGGTTAATGTAGACGTAAAGTAGAGTTTGCTTGAATGCGGTGAAAAGGCGACCACCTTTGTTTCACCAAAATCAAGTTATGACTGAACTTTATACCATTATAGGTTTCACTCTCGCAGGTTACTCCGTAATCGCGAACGATAGCGTGCAAACCCTCGGTACTTGGATCGCTTCGAATCGAGAGAAATTTAAGTGGACTACGCTTTGGGCAGCAGCGTCCTCTGTATTGATTTTCACCATCATTTATGGATGGTACTCAAGCGGAGGAGACATATCCTATGGTCGTTTAACGAAAATCCCTTACATCGAGCCACAATGGTACCATGCGGTAGCTCCACTGGCGCTCGTGTTGTTGACACGCCGCGGCATCCCGGTTTCGACTTCATTCTTGGTGCTCTCTGCATTCGCTTCGACATTCGTTTTGGAGAAAATGCTTATGAAGAGCATCATGGGGTATGGACTTGCCGCTGTAGTCGCATACGTCCTCTGGTTAATGATATCCCGTTTAATCAATGAAAAAGAAGACGTCAGCCCAGGAACAAAAAAATTCTGGCGAGTTTTCCAATGGATGAGTACGAGCTTCCTTTGGTACACCTGGTTGTCTCATGACGTTGCCAATATTGCTGTATTTCTGCCACGTACGTTGAGCGTTGAGCAGTTGATTGCAGTCATATTATTCTTTGTAGCCGGTTTGGGGTACATATTTTACAAACAAGGAGGAGCGATCCAGCAAATTGTCTTGGATAAGCAAAGCACGAAATACGTTCGTTCAGCAACTTTGATTGACCTCGTGTATGCCTTTTTGCTGCTCTACTTCAAGCAACTGAATAACATCCCTATGTCGACCACGTGGGTATTCGTCGGCTTGCTTTGCGGCCGTGAATTAGCCCTTAACACAGGTCTAACCAAGAAGGGTAATCTGAAGTCGGTCTTCCCAATTGTAGCCAAAGATTTCCTCAAGCTAATCGTAGGTCTGTTGGTTAGTGT
>DIHQ01000084.1:0-232 GCA_002420235.1 Flavobacteriales bacterium UBA5692 | reverse complement strand
GCCATTGTTTTAGCCATTCATTACGGTACGGACCAAGGTGAAATTCAGGCCGAACCAGCAGCAACTGAACAAATACAAGAGCCGGAAACGGAAGTGGTTTCCGACACGTCTGATTCCACAGCAGTCACAGCAGATACCTCGGCTGTAACCACACCTTAAATCACAAAATCCTTAGGATCAACAATTAGGGAACTTTGTTTCTTAGCGACCTAAGAACAACAAAATCAAAAAA
>DIHQ01000182.1 GCA_002420235.1 Flavobacteriales bacterium UBA5692 | reverse complement strand
TTTTTATCGGCTGAATTAATAGTGCCAAAGGTCGTGTTCAAGCAGGAATAGTTCTTCCTTTATGCGCTCCGATTCGGCCAAGGCATCCAAGTTCCGTGCATATGCAGAAATGGGCCGGTCGTATACGTTGCTTTCCTTGATGATGAAGCTGTTGAAAAACCGCTTTTGAAATAGCTCCTCATAGGTTCGACGCTGCGCGTCATTCAAAGGGTTAAACGCATCGGCATTGGCCAAAACGTAGCGGCATTCTGGATAGTAAAGCCAGAAAAGGGTTTTGAAGCCCTTGGATAAGCCATCTTCATCAAATTCCTCAATACGTGGCGCAATACCGATGATACGCACATACCTTTCACCGCGCTGGCGGTCCCAAATCCAGTCTTCTTTAATTAAGTAACGAGTGATGGCAGAGGACTCAAGTGTCACCGTCCCAATACTATCCGGAAGTCGCTCATTCGTAGCCAAATCATATTTCTCAAATCGGACGGTTGGGTTTAACAATGAATCCACTTGACCCGGAGAAAGGGGGTAGCGGAATTCATCATCATCTCCAGCAGGCCCTGTGCCATACGCTACCAATGACCCTTCTACCATTAGCGCGGTCCGAAGGACGTCGAAAAGATTCTTACGGTCTGCTATGGGCTTCACAGGGTAGTAGTAAGGGTGATTGATTTTCTCGCGTAAGTCCATTTCTTGCCAGATGCGTTGAGTGTACATCACATCAGCTTCACGTAGCGCAGGATAAGGAACGACGCGCTTTGTGATATTTGATTCTTTGACATATGCACCATCAAGCACATTGGATACTTGTGCGGTTACGGGCATCGTCAAGACGAGGCTCATAAAACAAAGGACAAAGGGTGTTATGAACTTACTCATGGACTGAGGTTGTTAGTTAACTTTTAATTTCATGGCTGCTACTTGACGTTCAGTGCCGTCAGGCATACCTACGATGATATCTTCAAAATAGACAACATTGCCACGTGATACCCGGTTAAAGAGTTGCTTCATATCCGGCGTAAGTCGGTTATTGTTGGATTTTTTCTCGACCAAAGTTCCATCTCGACTTACAGAAACACTGAAACTTTTCACAACTACACGAACGTCGAAATCGAAATTCACCATTTGGGCACCAATGCCATCCGCTCCAACAAGTGTTTGTTTTGAGATGGAACGGTCGGAAGGCGTTTTCCCCACGAAGAAGGGCACGGGATCGGGAATTCTTTTCACGCGGAACTCTCGAGATGGGAGCGTTTTCTTCGATCCATCGGGCAATTCAGCCGAAACCGTAATGTCCGCTTCCTTATCCGTGCCTGGAGTAATGGTAAAAGTCCCGTCTGCTTCCTTTTTGAGACGATGATTGCCGGATATGCGTACATCAATCTTATCACCAGGCACACCCGGAACGGAGACCTCTACAGGATTGGGAAGTCCGCGATAAAAGACATTCATCTTCGTCGGCGAGACGACCAGCGCTGGTTCTGCGACCGTGAATTTGGGCGTGTAGTAAGGGAAGTCTTGAATATTACCATCTGGGCCTTGGAAGCGAATCAGACCTTTGTAGTTCGATTCACCGAGCGACATGCCGCGCGTAGAAATGCGGAGCTTTCCAAGTCCGTCAGTACCAATGGGTAACGCATCGATGTTCTCGTATTCTAAAAGCGATGAATCGCGTTCGTTCCATTTCTTGTTATCAACGTAAATATCTGGAGGGTTAGTCCCGTCAAACGCAGCGAGCAAAATGTTGGCGCGGAAAGAATCTCCCCTTAAAATGTAATTGCTTTCTGGCACGACCAGTGGTAACAGGTTCGTAAATTTGTAAGCCTTTGCGTCAACGGAGCCTAACAGCCAAGACAAGACATCATCTTGAATATCCTGTATATCCAATGTCATCTTCGTCATTAATGGCATTACTGCTGCAAGTGGCACATGGTAAAAGTTGGCGTGTTCCCAGCTCACTTCTTCACCTTCTTGGATTTCCGTTGGAAATGCGAAGGTTTCGTCGATTTGCTGTTTTAAATATTCTGGTAGATCCCTGCGGTTTCCGAGATTATCAGTAACATTGGCATCCTTAAGTTCATCACGAAAGACCTCTAGTTTGCGTTTGAGTTCAAAAGCTGTCCAAGGCCCGTCAAGGGGTTCTTTTGGCTCGGCCATGCCAACAAACCTGGTCACATTTTGGTATTCGTCTTTGATGGGAATCAATGCCAAATTGAGCACTGTATCCATTCCGCTCTCGTCCTTACCGATGTAGTTATCCAACGCCAATTCTCCATCGTCATTATAGTCACCCTTTGAGGCAGCCATGACGCGTGCTTTCATTTCGGTGATGTATGAAATCAATTCTGCTGATGTGGCATTTACTTCTTGTGCCTTGTCGTAGAAAGGCTTGACTTTTTCTTGGTTCTGAAGGTATTTGGTTTCCAGTTCAGTGCTGGTTTCGTTGACTTTGGCGTTCAAGGTTTTCTGAGTGGTTCGCAAGCTGTTTTCCACTTTCACAAAGCCATTGAGAACTTCCTTTGAAATGTTCAGCGCTAGAAGAGCAGTAAGGACGAGATACATCATCCCGATCATCTTTTGCCTGGGGGTTTCTTTTGCTCCTGCCATGATTTATCTTTTCAATTGGATAAAACCATTGGGCTTACTTTCCCATTGCGTTGAGCATGTTGGCATATACCGTGTTGAGGGAAGCCAAGTTTTCGGCGAGGTGGGCAATGTTTTCTTTGTATGCTTTGGTGTCCTCAACAGAATCACTCAAGTTTTGGACCATGCTACCCATATTTTTATAAAGCTCGCTATTTACTTCAAGTTGTTTTAGTTGGTCTGCATACATTTCATTCAATGATCCAAGGTTATTGGTCATCTGTTTCATTGCAGCGCCGACTGTTTCACTCATTTCTCCCGCGTCCTTCAATCCTGTGAGTGACTCACTCGCTTGCTCGTAACTCCCTGCTAATTGTTTCACTTTGTCTGACGCCTCGGACA
>DIHQ01000043.1 GCA_002420235.1 Flavobacteriales bacterium UBA5692 | reverse complement strand
ACCAACTGCTCCACCCCGCGATGTTCTTCCGTAACTAACGGAATAAGGATGGTAAATATACACCCAAGTTCCATTTTGCCAAATGCATTCCACACAAGTTTTACGGGCCGTACCTTCACGGCGCAGTTTCTGAATAATCTTCATGTCAACGAAAAAAGAAACGCCTCACCGCGCTGGATTTGTGAATATCATTGGCTCACCAAATGTGGGCAAAAGCACTCTGATGAATCAATTGGTCGGCGAACGACTGAGCATCATCAACAAAAAGGCGCAAACCACGCGGCACCGAATCATGGGACTCGTTAATGAGCCCAATTGGCAAATCGTTTACAGCGATACACCCGGGGTGTTGGATCCAGCATACAAACTGCAAGAAGGTATGATGAAGTTTGTTCGAACGGCCCTGCAGGATGCCGATCTCATCTTACTGGTAACGGATATCAACGAGGACGATTTGGCGCACCCAGAGACCTTCGCCAAAATCGCAAATATGAAAATCCCGGTATTTGTATTGGTCAATAAGATTGACTTAGCCGATCAAGGGTACGTCGCGAGCCGTCTCACCTACTGGCAAGAAAAAATTCCCCGTGCGACGGTCGCTCCAATCAGCGCGCTGCATGGATTCAACATTGAGCAATTGCTCGAACGCATCGTTGAGCACTTGCCAGTCAATCCCCCGTACTTCCCCAAAGATGAGCTCACAAACAAGCCAATGCGGTTTTTCATTTCAGAGATTATCAGGGAAAAAATACTCACTCACTTTAAGCAAGAGATTCCTTACTCATGCGAAGTTGTGGTGAACGCTTATGTGGTAGAGAACAGCATCGTGAAAATCCGAGCCGATATTCGTGTCGCGCGAGAGAGCCAAAAGCAGATTGTCATTGGTAAAGGTGGCAGCATGATCAAACGCGTTGGAACCGATGCCCGTCGGGACATCGAAAAATTCATTGGTCAGCGTGTGTTCTTGGATTTATATGTCAAAGTAGACAAAGATTGGCGGGATGACGAGCGCAAATTGAAGCGCCTCGGGTATATCGAGTGAAGTCATGATTGGATTTGCTCCCGCCAAAATCAACTTGGGCCTTTTTGTCGCCGGCATAAGGCCGGACGGATTTCACGACTTAAAAAGCGTCTTCTGGCCAATCGGATGGAGTGATATTTTGGAGGTGCACCACTCAAATAGTGAAGGCTTGGATTTGCATCTTACAGGGCTGGTTATTGACGGCGATCCCACTTCGAACCTGGTCAGAAGGACTTACGATTTGCTTCGTCAGCGCTACAGCATTAGTGGCGTAACCGCGCATCTGCATAAGGTCATTCCTATGGGAGCAGGTCTGGGAGGCGGGAGTTCCGATGGCACGTGTATGCTTCGTTTGCTCAATGAATTGTACGATTTGAAAATGACCGATGAAGAAGGTGAGTCATTGGCGGCAGAGCTTGGTTCCGATTGTCCATTTTTCTGGCGTGCTGAACCGGCTTTGGTCTCTGGACGGGGCGAACACCTCGAATCTTGGGATTTTAATTTTTCACCTGAGACCTTTATCGCAGTCGCCCACCCGGGCATTCATGTCAGCACCCGAGAGGCTTTCCAAGGGATTGTTCCCCAGCCAAGTGAGTCCGACTTTCATGCGCTTGCCAAAACGCCGCTTTCTGAATGGCACCTAATCCTGCGGAACGACTTTCAGTCAGTCATGGAAGTCAGCCATCCTACGATTAGACAGGTCCGAGAATTGCTCCAATCTCACGGCGCGCTTTACAGCCAAATGACCGGGACAGGGAGCGCTTGTTTTGGCTTATTTTCTTCAGAAGAGTTGGCACTAAATGCGTGCTCCGCTGCTCATAAAAAAGGCTGGGTCGCACATGCGTCACGAGCGCAACGATAGCCTTACTTCGGCGCCTTCCAGCAAATCAAACCGCCTAGCCCAGCAAAAATCAAATTGGGTAACCAAGCCGCCAGACGCAACCAGTTATCGGTCGAAATCCATGCATCAGGTGGAAGCACCACAGAAGCAGCATACACCGTTATAATTTTTGACGCAAATACGAATAGAAAGCCAGTTACCACGGCTAAAAAGAGGTGAAAACCCACACCGCCCCGCAGCTTCCGTGCGGAAATGCCCACTCCAATCACCATCAAAACATAAATGGAAAATGGATTGGCCGTGCGGCTGAATCGCTCCAACTTGAGCATTGCCACCTTCGCTCCTCGCTTGGTCTCGAGCTCGATGTAATCGTCTAGTAATGGCGAAGTCAAGGTAGATATCATCACAGCCCGCTGCCCAAAATCACTAATGCGCATGTCGATAGCCGTATCATGACGGGTAACGAAGCGAAGACGTTCCTCACCGTTCGGTGCAATGTCTCGAATACGGGCATTCACAAGCCGCCACAAACTATCCCTTTCGAGCCAGGTCGCTTTGGCCGCGAGGATACGTTGTTCCAATTTTCCATTATCGCCCCACCGTTCGAGCTGAAAGCGATATCCAGTTTTTCGATCGACGGTGATGGAGCGAAAATATGCTACAACCCCGGGAGTGATTTCGCGGTACATGTGCTGGTCACTGATGTGAAAATTGACGTGCACGTGTTGCACCTCAAAGTCCACTTTTCCCTCGTTGGCCATAGGGAGAATGAAATGGGAAACGATTAACGAAAACGTGACCAATATTGTCGCCGCAAGGAAGTACGGTCGCATGAGTCGCGTAAAGCTCATACCCGAACTTAGAATCGCCACAATTTCAGTGTTTTGCGCCATTCGGCTGGTAAACCAAATAATCGTGAGAAAAACAATGAACCCACTGAGCAGATTACCAAAATGAAAGCAGAAGCTTAAGTAGTAGAGGATGGTGGCGCCTAGCGGCGCCCGGTTAGCGATTAACCGGCCGATATTTTCCATGAGATCAAAGACCACAGCGACAACGCAGAATACCGCAATCATGACAAAGAATGTTGTCAAGAATTTCTTAGCGATGTAGCGGTCGATGCGTTGAAGACGAAAAAGGCGCATAACGGTCAGATACGTTGATTCAATTTTGGTACGACAGCATTTTTCCACTCAGTAAAATCACCGGTCAAAATGTGCGCCCTCGCCTGTCGAGCGAGTTCGAGGTAAAAGGCCAAATTGTGGACGCTACAGATGTACAAAGCGAGGTATTCATTCGCCTTGAGCAAATGCCGAACGTAAGCCTTAGAATACTGGGCGTCGACCGGCGACGTACCTTGAGAATCAAGTGGGCTGTGGTCGTTGGACCATTTTTTATTTTTCATATTCAGTGTACCATTCCACGTAAACAGCAAGCCATGACGGGCATTTCGAGTCGGCATGACGCAATCGAACATATCCACTCCCAACGCCATATTTTCCAATAAATTTTCCGGAGTTCCAACTCCCATCAGATACCGCGGCTTGTCCTCGGGCAGTGTATCGCAAACGACTTCCGTCATAGCGTACATTTCATCAGCCGGTTCGCCTACGCTTAAACCGCCGATTGCATTACCAACAGCTCCATATTCGGCGATAGCTTCTGCGGAGGCAAGGCGCAAATCTTTGTACGTTGAGCCCTGCACGATTGGAAACAAATTCTGGTCAAATCCATATTTTGCCGGTGTGGCCTTGAGATAAGCTGTGCAACGTTCCAACCACCGGTGCGTCCGGTCCATGGATTCACGGGCATAATCATAATCGCTCGGATACGGAGGGCACTCATCAAACGCCATGATGATATCTGCACCTATGCTACGTTGAATATCCATTGACGTCTCCGGGCTAAAGAGGTGCTTACTGCCATCAATATGGCTGCTGAAAGTCACGCCTTCCTCGGTGATTTTTCGCCTATTGGACAAGCTGAATACTTGATAGCCGCCGCTATCGGTCAAAATCGGGCGCTTCCAATCCATGAACTTGTGCAACCCGCCCGCAGTCTTTAGCACTTCAGTTCCTGGCCGTAGATACAAATGATACGTATTGCCTAAAATAATTTGGGCGCGGATGTCATCGCTCAAATCCCTCTGAGGAACGGCCTTGACTGTACCCGCTGTTCCAACTGGCATGAAAATGGGAGTCTCGACTGTCCCATGATCCGTTGTAATGCTGCCAGCACGTGCTTTGGACTCGGTATCCTTACCGTCGATTTGAAAGTTCAGGGCTGCCATGACGCTTAGTAATTGGTGCAAATGTAACTTCGGAGTATGGTTGGAACGGTGTTTAATACAGTAACGGTAGCCCTCGGTGCTAGTGCAGGATTGATCTTGGGCAAGCGGCTAAGCGACGGATTGCAAACTATAATCTTCCAAGCTCTTGGGCTTTTCACCCTCGGAATTGGCGTTGCTATGAGCTTGGAAGTCGTCAACGTCTTTGCCGTTTTCCTGTCAATTATTGCCGGTGTCGTTGTTGGGAAAGGTTTGCGATTGGACGAACGTTTGAAAGTAGCCACCGCCCGCCTTGGTAAAGGAACGGGCAAAGCACTGGTGCAGTCGGTTTTGCTGTTTTGTGTGGGCGCTATGACTCTAATCGGTTGCATGCAAGATGGTCTCAATGGCGATGCAACGGTTCTATTTATCAAAGGGTCCATGGATTTGATTAGTTCGGCCTTTCTCGCCGCGGCACTAGGACGCGGCGTTTTGCTTGCGGCCCCAGCTCTGCTGCTCATCCAAGGTGGCCTCACCACATCCTTCGCCCTGTGGGGAGCGGCTTGGTCAGACACACTCATAGCGGACCTCACAGGTCTCGGCGGAATATTGCTATTGGCTTTAGGACTGGACCTGTTGAAGATACGCTCGTTTCCCTTGCTCAACTTTGTGCCGGCCTTTGCCTTTATTCCCCTGTTTCAGCCTGTGGCACTGTGGCTAGAAACCGGGCTTCCCCAACTTCTCTTGCCTTGAACATCATTTCACCTTCGCGGCGAATCAAACTAGCCTTTGCCGGCGGGTTGGTTTTACTTGGAGCTTTGTGGATTTGGGGTGAAATCGACCGTCGCATTGAAGGCGCGTGGCAAGGGTCGGGCGACTGGTGGGGGAAAAAAGCTACACAGCTTCATTACGGAGCGGAGGTGCATAAGTGGGCAGAGGACT
>DIHQ01000072.1 GCA_002420235.1 Flavobacteriales bacterium UBA5692 | reverse complement strand
GAAGAAGAGGAGGAAGAAGAAGAATCTACGACAGTGGATGCGACATTGCGAGTCGATATGAATGATTATCCCCAAACCTTCGGCTATGTTAACCTGAGCGGTAGTCTTAATGGTTGGTGTGGAGATTGCAATCAAATGTCCGATGATGATGGAGACGGTGTCTATGAAATAAGTGTTTCGCTTGAAGGAAATACGACCTATGAGTACAAGTTTACGCTTGATAACTGGGCCGTTCAGGAAAGCTTCAATGAAGGCGACGAATGCACTTCCACCATTAATGGATTTACGAACAGATCTTTAGTCCTTGATTCAGATGATATCGATTTAGATGCAGTTTGCTTCAATTCCTGTGATGCCTGCACTGGGGCTGCTCCAGTCAGCGTGACATTCCAAGTGGATATGTCAGAAGAAGGTGCAAATCCTTCCGGAGTATTTATTGCAGGTGGCTTCCAAGGTTGGGATGCTGGCGGAAGCCAGATGACCGATGATGATGGAGATCTTATTTACACATATACCCAGACGGGGATTGTGCCAAATTCGAACATCCAATGGAAATACTTGAATGGTGCAAGTTTCGACTTCGAAGAAACTGTACCAGCTACATGTAATACTGGTACGAACAGATTCTATGACGTCGGAGAGGAAGATGTAGTTCTAGATGTGGTTTGTTTCAGCTCTTGTGTGGGATGTGATGTTGAAGCGGTTGAATATGACGTGACATTTAATTGCAATACTGCGAATATTACTGTCGGGCCGAATGGCATGTACTTGGGAGGTGGCGATTACTTTGGCGATGCTATGGGACATGCGATGTCAGATGATGATGGTGATGGAATCTATACCGTTACGGTTTCTGTTCCAGAGGGATATAGTGGAAACTACATTTATTTGAATAGCCCAAATGATGGGGGCGATTGGGGTGCTAAAGAAGACCTCGCTGGGCAGGAGTGTGCTGACGGTACTTGGAATGACCGTTTGCTGTCTGCCGTGACAGGTCCAACAACCGTCACATCTTGTTTTGGTGAATGTTCAGAGGCCTGTTCTCCGCCTCCTGCAGTATTCCATGACGTTACCTTCAATTGCAATACGGCGACAATTACTGTTGGTCCTAATGGCATGTACCTCGGAGGTGGCGATTACTTCGGTGATGCCATGGGTCATGCAATGTCCGACGATGACGGCGATGGTATTTATTCAGTCACAGTTGCCGTTCCTGATGGTTACAGCGGAAACTATGTGTACCTCAATAGCCCAAATGATGGAGGCGACTGGGGAGCCAAAGAAGACCTGGCGGGCCAAGAGTGTGCTGATGGGACATGGAACGATCGGTTATTGCCGCCAGTGACCGAGGCAACTACATTAAGTTCATGCTTTGGACAATGTTCAACTGACGGTTCTTGCGAGTTGCCAGCGGCTTCTGTGAATGTTACATTCCAGGTAGATATGAGCAATTACACAGATGCATATGGGTCCGTTAACTTGAATGGAGGTTTTGCTGGATGGTGTGGCGGTTGTATCGCTATGACTGATGACGACGGAGATAATGTTTATGGCGTTACCATCGAATTGGAAGGTGACGCAACCTACGAGTACAAATTCACATTAGATGGTTGGAATGTCCAGGAAAATTTTGAGGAGGGCGATGCTTGCACTTCAACGATTGATGGATTTACAAATCGAAGTTTGACCCTTGGGTCGGAGGATGTTGTCTTGAATGTTGTTTGTTTTAATTCTTGCGAAGCTTGCGAAGATCCTGTGATTTTGGGTTGCACGGATCCATTCTACGCAGAGTTCGATATGAATGCTACCGAAGATGACGGATCGTGCTCGACTGCAGTTGTTTTTGGATGCACTTATGAGGATGCTACAAACTACAATCAAGAGGCAACCAACGACGACGGCTCGTGTGAGTTTGAGTTGAATACTTGCGCAGGTGATTTAGATGGAGATGGTTTGGTCGCAACACCAGACTTGCTTCAATTCCTGTCAGAATTTGGCACTACTTGTTTGTAAAATAATCCCCTTTACTTCAACAAAGGCCAGGTCAATGCAGATCTGGCCTTTTTGTTTTTAATTGCGACGTTCTCCCTAATTTTGTTGCGTGAAGAGACTTGCTGAGGCTAGAATCCCAAGTGCTAATTACCAATTTACTCTCATCGCCTTTGGTGAGGAAGGAGAACTGTTCCCACACGTTGCATTGGTAGCAGAAACCCAAAGAAAAAGTTGCACTCCTTTGGTCCGTATTCATAGTGAATGCATGACTGGTGACGTTTTTGGATCAAAACGTTGCGATTGCGGAGAGCAATTGGACCTGTCTATCGATCGAATTGGAAAGGAAGGTGGTTGTCTAATTTACCTTCGTCAAGAAGGAAGGGGGATTGGGTTAGTCGAAAAACTAAAAGCTTATAACCTCCAAGATCAAGGTATGGACACTATAGAAGCAAATGAAGCTCTGGGCCATGACGCAGATGCTCGATCTTTCGATGTTGCTGCCGAGATTTTGCGCAGGCTAGACATTTTAGAGGTTCGCTTAATGACCAATAATCCACAAAAAGTGAGGGAGCTTGAAAATAATGGGATTGTAGTAGAAGGGCGAGAACCGGTGGTTATTGCTCCGGTCAAGGAAAATGAAGCCTACCTAGCTGTCAAAAAAGCAGCCATGGGGCATTGGCTATAACACGCTAGACTTATATCGAAATTGCGTGCATGAGCTCCATGCATACAATGGCTCCAACCGTTCCAACAGCATAACCTAATACTGCCAGCAAAACGCCAACAGGTGCTAAGGCGGGAGAGAAAGCACTCGCCACAATGGGAGCGCTTGCAGCACCACCCACATTGGCTTGTGATCCTACCGCGACAAAGAAAAATGGAGCTTTGATGATTTTGGCGACACCCAAGAGCACAACAATGTGAGTAAGCATCCAGATCAGTCCAATCAAAATGACGGACCAATACACGTCCCAATTGTGGTACAGTTCGACTACATCCATTTTCATTCCGATGGTGGCTACAAGAATGTACAAGAAAACGCTGCCCATTTTACTGGCTCCGGCTCCTTCGTAGTTTCGAAGCCCTGTGAAACTCAAACCTATGCCAATCGCAGTCGCAGTTACAACGATCCAAAAGAATCCCTGTTCGAGACTGCTTAGGAATTGAACGAAACTGTCGGGATTGCGCACGAGGATACCGCCGAACCACCCTTTGAACGTCGGCCCTAGCGCATCAGCGGAAACGTGTGCGGCAGCGACTGAACCGAAGGCCACACCACCTATAATAATCAAGTCCGTGAAGGACGGTACGCGCGCAATGCCTAACTGAAATGCTTCGACTTTCTTTTTCAGTTCATCCACCGCTGATGAGTCCGCCTTGAGCCGGCGGTCCAACGCCACGCTCATACCCGCGCCAACGAGTAAGAAAGGCATCCAGAGGTTGGCGACGAAAACATCCACAATGAGCATGGCAGAGAATTGATCATCGGTGGTCATGGAAATTTCCTTCAATGCGGCCTGATTGGCACCTCCGCCAATCCAGCTGCCAGCAACCGTGGACAGTCCTCGCCAAAATGCATCAGGCGCATCGCCCCCAAGCACGTCAGGGTCAACAAAACTTACTGCCCAAAGGGCCAATGGTCCTCCGATGATGATACCAACGGTCGCTGCGAAAAACATGATGATGGCTTTGGGACCGAGGTTCCATATGCCTTTCAGGTCGATACTCAAGCAGAGAAGGACCAAGCTGGCCGGTAGTAAGTAGCGCGAAGCGACGAAGTAGAGATTGGATGCTTCGCCATCGACGAGACCAAAACTGTTGTACATCGCTGGAAGGAAATAGCAGACGAGCAGCGTAGGGATAATGGTGTAAAATCGCTTGAACTGCGGAAGGGTACTGCTGTAAAAGACAAGGGCCAAAGTGGAGACCAGTAAGCCGAGCACTACAGCGTCGTTTGTAATCAATGCATCCATGATGTGCAAACTAATCAATTTATGCGCGGTATGGGCATGAAAAAACCCCGGCAGGACCGAGGTTTTCTTCATGTGTTACCAAGCGATTACTGAAAGGAAATCAACTCCACTTCAAAAATCAAAGCGGCATACGGCGGAATGGGACCATTGGGATTGGGGTTGGCACCGTATGCAAGTTCC
>DIHQ01000027.1 GCA_002420235.1 Flavobacteriales bacterium UBA5692 | reverse complement strand
AGCAAGAGGAATGTGGCTGGCAGGTGTTTATTCCGCCCATGGATTATTGCACGGACAATGCGGCAATGGTAGCCATTGCTGGCAATCTACTGTTTGAATCAGGTCGATGCGGGAAGCTCAGTGATGAGCCTATTCCGCGCTGGAAATTTTAGCTAGCCTTACGTTCTTCATTTTGAAGCCATGTTGGCTCCGATGACCAAAGAGGCAAAGTCATGCGCGCCATTACCCCACTATGAAAAGGATGGTCAGAGGGGCAATCTAAAATTTCAAGTTGTCCCCTATGGCGTAACAATGAGAGGCGCTCCTTGACGATTGAAGTTCCTCTTGATTTATGCCCGTTTTCCCGTGCCTCATTTAATTGTAATCCGACGCCATTATCACAAACGGCGATGATGAGGTCTTGGTCATTCCATCGTATGCTTATCTCTATGCAGGGATTGATTACCCCGGTGCCTGATAATCCATGCCAAATAGCGTTTTCCATGAGCGGTTGAAGGATGAACAGTGGGCATGTTATGCTTGAAGGCACGATATCCGATGCTATATTCCATTTGAACTCGATTGTTTCTGACAAGCGAATGCGTTCCAATTCGAGGTATTGTTCCGCATGGTCCATTTCTTGACTTAGAGGGCCAACAATATGGTCTTGGGACATAAATCCAAGAATCAGCAAGCGTCGAAACTGACTGAATACGGTACTCGCCTTCCGGCTATTCCCTTCCTGAAGTAAGTTTTGTATTCCCGTGAGCACATTGAATAAAAAATGGGGATTCATCTGGGATTTGAGGTGTCGCCTCTTCGTTTCCCTTACCCTTTCTCTTAAAGTCAGGTTTCTCTGTACTTGCGATACATTCTGCATTAATAGTTGTTTCTGTACCAGCTGCTCTCGAGTATTTTCAGAATGCCTGAGGAGCGAACGCATGCTGACTGCGTACCACAAGCAATTGATTGTAGCTACAATCGCTGTAATCCAACGAAATGGTATTAATTCCTGCGAAAGCAACGTTGAAGCATTCGATACGATCGAATATCCTATGGTTACGACTGAAGCAGCGAGGAATCCAAATGCGCCAGTTGCAAGCCACCGTTGTACTGGTGATATCAGATGTGGAATGTGTTTTGCTAGGTTATGGAGATTGTACCAAATACCAGCGCTAACAATTAAAAGCAAGGTAAGTCCAAGAAAGAATGGCAATTGGGGCATCATGTCGAGCGCATGCATCTCATCCAATGTAGAGTATCAACCGCACATGGAATAATGCAATTCAGGAGCGTAACAATCGGCTTTATGACTGTTTTGCTGCCTCAGGCTGGACTTCTTGGTCGTCGGTTACGTAAGCCTTGCGAAGCGCACTCTGCAGCTTTCGCGAGTACTCGTCTTTCAACCAGTTTTTATAATTTTCCGTCGTTTTGGCTATGCACTTGGAGTAAAGTCGTATTCGATAAGCAATGTCGCCTTCCAGCTCTTTCGCCAACTCGAAAGCGTCCCATATGTCCTCGCTGACGTAACGAATGATATCGACGTGATGAGCGATGCTCAGTTCGATAGCACCTTTCGGGCGTTCGCCATTTCGTGTCACACGCACGTAAGCTTCTGCCATATTGAAGTCAGGATCAGGGCCGCCTTGAAGTTTCTCCATTAACTCTTCCGAATATTCAAAAACGAATTCGTCTTCGATTTCTTCATCGGTATAAAGCCCTTCAATGTATGAGTTGGGTGATTTGAAGATTTCCGACCAATTGATATGTGATTCCCATAGCCCAAACCGGCGTGCATTGTTTCCTAAATCAATGACATTGAAATCTCGTTTGTTTGGCAGGATTCGGGATCCCCGACCAATCATCTGGTGATACAGTGTCAAGGACTTCGTTGCTCGATTTAGGATGATTGTTTGAACGGAAGGGGAGTCAAATCCTGTCGTCAATATGGATACAGAGCTTAAGATGGCATCAGGTTTTTTCTCAAACCATTCTAAAATCTGTTGCCGCTCTCTCTCGCTATGTGTATTGTCCAAGTGCATGCACTCATGGCCTTCTTCGATGAACATGGCTTGAACTTGCTTGGATGTGTTGATGCCATTGTTAAAAATGAGGGTTTTGGTACCTCTGGATTTTTCCTCATATGCGTAGAGTAATTTCTCCTGCATTAGGTAGTTGCCGTACAGCCGTTCAGAACTGCTAACAGTGTAATCGCCGTTAATACCAATTTTTAAAGAGCGCAAATTGACATCGTAGCTGTACGTAACTGCTTTTGCTAAAAATTCCTGACTGACCAGAGAAGATATTGACTCGCCTACAATAAGCTCGTTGTAGTTGTCCTTTAATGGCAGCTTCACGTTCGAACTCAAGGGTGTAGCAGTTACTCCAAGAATGATTTGGTTGGCAAAGTGACCAAACAGCTTCCTGAAGCTATTGTAGTGTGCTTCGTCTATGACTACTAAACCTAAGTTTTCAAATTCAATGCATTCGTCGTTTAATCGGTTATTCAGTGTTTCCACCATGGCGACAAAACACCAGTGGTCGTCCTCCTCGTCGAGTTCCTTGACCTTGCTATTAATGATTTTGTTTGGAATTCCAATATCAGTCAGCATGCGGCTTGTCTGTCCACACAATTCAATGCGATGGGTTAAAATCAAGACCCGCTTACCCGTCTTCAATATGAATCGTTTTGCCAGTTCTGAGAAGATCACTGTCTTCCCACCCCCTGTGGGTAATTGAAATAACAAATTGTATCGTTCCGGAAATTTGTCCATCCGCGACATGAGCGTATTGATGGCATTTTCCTGGTATCCATAGAGATTTTTCCCTTTGTTGGCTTCCAGTATGTTTTTTAGCTTTTGGTCCTTCAATGACAAAGCAGTAGGTGATTTTTGTAGCGAATTTCGCCGTAAGGAATTAATGCAAAAAGGCAAAAGTACCGTGCAGATTCCTTACCTGAAAG
>DIHQ01000075.1:1634-3874 GCA_002420235.1 Flavobacteriales bacterium UBA5692 | reverse complement strand
GACGAAACCTCAGATGACGAAACCGATGACGGCGACATCGATGACGACGAACCAGTGGACGCTAGTGGGCCAAATCACGCCTTTGAAGGACACGACGCCAACGAGGTGGCATCCATACTTGATGGGACGACGGGGATTGGTGCCATTGTGGTCTATCCAAACCCTGCGCGCTCAACCTTTACAGTAGCCTCTGATGCTTTGAATGCTTTATGGAAAGTAACTGACATACGTGGGTGTACCATGGCAGAATGGACGCAAAGCAACAGGTTAACCACCCTCGAAGTCTCACATTTACCTCGCGGTCAATATGTATTAATAGGGCGATCCGCAGATGGCTCAACAACTCACCATCGATTAATCTTGCAGTAAACGTAATCAGTCAATCAAGCGCAAGCGCATGACGATATCCTCTGCAGGGCGATCCCCACGTGTCGTTCGAACAGCGGCGATGGAATCGATAATGTCCAGGCGATCGACGACCTGACCGAATACAGTATATTCCATATCCAAAAATGGCGTACCACCCTCAGTAGCGTAAGCCATTTTTTGCTCATCCGTGTAAGCAAAACCCGGGTGGTTCTTCTGCATACGTGACTCGAAGTTTGCAAGCTGATCGCTGGAATAAGTCTTGCCTTGAACGAGGTAAAACTGACTTCCGGATGAGCGTTTTTCCGGGTTGACCTGATCTCCCTGACGTGCTGCGCTCAACGCGCCCTTTAGATGAAGGTGGGTAGAGTCCATCTCCGCTTCTACCGTGTACCCAGGACCACCCGTCCCCAACCGCGTCCCGGGATTTGCATCCCTGCTATTGGGGTCGCCTCCCTGTACCATGAAGTCTTTAATAACACGATGGAAAAGCAAGTCATCGTAGAACCCATCCTGAACCAACTTAATGAAATTATCTCGGTGGGCCGGAGTGTCATCAAATAAGGCGATGGTCATCGTTCCGAAGCGCGTTTCAAGCTCGACTTTGGTGGGTCCGTCCTTCGTTTGGCCAGCGTTTTGGGTCGCCGCGCAACCGCCAACAATCAGGGCAAGCACACCAGCCCAAATGGTTATTTTTAGTTTTTGCATATTCTATCTCTTATCGCCCAATTTAGTACAATCCAGAAAGCCCTAGCCCCAAAGTTCATGGGCAATACGGAATGTGTTGCAATGGGCCTCAACCACATGCCAAATGTCTGGGGAATACCCACCGCCCATGCTGCACACTACCGGCACCTCATCCTTACAACAGCGCTCAAGGATGCGTCGGTCGCGTGCCGCACACCCCTCCGGCGAAACACCCAAACGTCCCAATTTATCAGTTTCAAGGATATCAACTCCGCACTGGTAGAATACCACATCCGGTTCCACCTCATCGAGGAGTCGTGGCCAATTAGCATCAAGCAATTGAAGGTAGTTACGGTCATCGATGCCGTCGGGTAAACCAACATCGAGGTCGCTGGTTTCTTTGTGCATGGGGTAATTTCCCGCGCCGTGCATAGAAAAAGTGAAAACCCGCGAGTCGTTCTCAAAAATCTTCGCGGTGCCGTTGCCCTGATGTACGTCCAAATCCACAATCAAAGCCCTTTCTATGCGTCCCTCATCGAGTAAAGCTGCTGCGGCAAGGGCAAAATCGTTCAGCAAGCAAAAACCCTCGCCGCGGTCCTTGTATGCGTGGTGCGTGCCACCGGCGATGTTCAAAGCCACGCCCGATTCGAAAGCGTACCGTGCGCATTGCACCGTTCCACCCATGATCATCACTTCCCGTTTTACCAGCGCTTCTGACCACGGAAAACCCGTGCGTCGCTCTTCCTGCCGGGTCAGTTGACCCGCTTTGAGTTTAGCCCAATAGTCCGGGTCGTGAACGCGATGCACCTCCTCATCACCGAGCGAAATGGGTGAAAAAAATTGGGATTCGGACAGCGTGCCTTCATGCACCAATTGTTCGGGCACTAATTCGTATTTCTCCATTGGGAAGCGATGCCCCTCCGGCAACGCATGTGCGTAATCGGCGTTCCACGCCACTCGGATCATATCTATTCTTATTCGAGGATGAACAGTTGATGAACAGCAGGGAAACCGTTTTGTTGCGCTTGTACGATGTACATCCCGCGGGCTAGTCCATGCACATCAATACGTGCATGGCTCGATTGGATGGCCTGTTCCATGACCAACTGACCATCGAGCCCAACGATCCGCAAGACAACAGGAACGCCGGGGTTCCATCCACTCAAGTGGAGGCGGTCGGATACCGG
>DIHQ01000075.1:0-1343 GCA_002420235.1 Flavobacteriales bacterium UBA5692 | reverse complement strand
AAGTGGAGGCGGTCGGATACCGGATTCGGGGCGACCTGCAGCCAAAGCGCCTTCAATTCATTCACTTCGTTTGTCTCGCAAGGCCCGGGCGTCCAATTGGCAATTCCGCCAGTGTACCAGGCCGTGCATGCGTTCGGATATGTCACGCTGTCGCAACCACACACTGGATTCTCGTTGAAAGGACATGCAGCGGTCAAATCCACGCGATCTTCATCATAACAATCGCCAGGGCATGCTCCGAGCTCAAACGCGCTCACATAATCCATGTAGGTCGCCACACAATCGTTAAAGTGACTTAAGCTATCACAGCCACACACTGGATTCGGATCGACAACGTTACAATCAACCGACGGATCCGCGAGTGCCGGGTCGATGCATTCCTCCCCCGTCTCCGTGCAGCCCGCTTGGCAGTCTTCCATACTCGCGAACGAATACACGCTGTAATCCACACCGTTTACGACCCACCCGCATCCGGATAAGTACGTGCAACTGGCGTTGTACATAACAACCCCCATGAGCATGTCACAAAACCCAAAATCAACTTTACCCAAATCCACGCAGTCAGTCGCCGATCCCGTGCACTCTCCGTCCACCCATGAAGTCACTCCTCCATAATACGTCGCCCAGCAATCGTTGCTGTAAGTCTCCCCATTGCAACCACAAACCGGCGCCCAGAGGGCAGTACACATCACATTGGGATCGATGAGCGTTGAGTCAACGCACGTTTGGGCGGGGATTTGTGCCGCAAGCGCAGCGGTAATCAAGGCAAGGAGCGCGTATTTCATTCGGATTCGGGGATTTTATTGGCGTTTTTCAAGACTTCAGCCATGGATTCAATTGCCCATTGTGACTTCTCGGTAATAGCATCCACGCTTGTTCCAGCTTGAAACGATAAGGGGTCACCCATTACCAATGTGCCCCCGAATGGTACAATTAATGTACGGCCCTTCGGCAAATTTCGGTACAGGCCATCGAGGTATACCGGGATTACCGGAATCTCAGGGTGCCGGGACGCTAAATGGCCCACTCCGCGTTTAAAATCAGCCATCACGCCAGACACCCCGCGAGTACCTTCGGGGAAGAGAATAAGGCTGTGCCCCTGTCGGAGCATGGCATCGAGTAGCATAATTGGGTCAACATCGCGTTCTTCCTTTGTTCGAGAGATGAGCACGGCATTCACTAGATTTTTCATTGACCAACTTCGAAAACTCGAACGGCCAAAAAAATCCTGAGCAGCCACTGAGTGTGTGAGGTGAATGCGATGGGACGGCACGATGGTCATCAATGACATGGCATCGAGGTGGCTGTTATGGTTGGCGATGTAGATAACGGGCCCATCTGGG
>DIHQ01000150.1:3399-9963 GCA_002420235.1 Flavobacteriales bacterium UBA5692 | reverse complement strand
AAATTTCGTCTTCCCGATTACGTGTCTCCTTGAATCGACGGTTAAATCGAATGCGCACAAGCGGGCGATGTGCAGTCGATACTACACCTAGGCGAGAATTGTCATGGTCTCCTATGAAAGAAAAGGCCTTTTGAACGAATTCTGGATGGAAACGCTTTACGTACCAATCCTCCTTTTCTCCTTCGAAATAAACCACCGAAACCGGTCGATGCGGATGCCACTTCTCCAAATGAATCATTTTATCATCAAATCGGGTGTTCAAATCAAATCCAGTAAACAAGTATTCCCCGGAAGATAAAAAAACCACAATGCGGTCGTCGGCCATGAACTCTCCCAATAAACGCCCGCGGCCCTCGGCATTTAAAGTTCGAACGGTTTCGTCATACCAAACTTTACGTGCACCGAGGGTCGAAACACCTTCTTCGCTTAGTTCAATTTTTCGAATGGCATTTTTTGAAACCAAGTTACCCCCAGCGCCCCGCCCACGAATTGCTAATTCTGAAAAGTCAACATCCAACTTCAATTTCTTTAAGCGTGCATTGGCCCGCAAGAACACAGTCACAATCTCTGCCTCACCATTGGGGTTGGCCGTGAAATACAAAATACGCGACTTGGGAGTTCCTTTGGTGATGTTGTACTCTCTGTCCCGTGTAATACTTGGAACGTTGAATCGCTTTATCATACTGCGTCCAGTTGCGCCATCAAGGTAGATGCAATTGTAAATCGTTCGTTCATCCCCGCGCTTCCATACTGCGACGTGAATGATGTCCTTTCCAAAAAAAGCTTTCTGGCTTACTTTACTCACTTGCATGATACCGTCCTTTCGTATTACAATGATGTCATCAATATCACTGCAATCGCCAACAAGATCACCTTCTCCACGCTTCAGACCGAACCCAACAAAGCCCTCCTCTTTCTGAGCATAGAGTTTAACATTGGCTACCGCAACTGCCGAACGTGAAATCGACTCAAATGAGCGCAATTCCGTCTTCCGAGATTGACCTGCTCCGTATTTTTTCTTGAGCATTCGGAACCATTCAATCGCATATTCCGTCAGATTTTCTAGATGGTACTTGACCTGATTAATGTCGCCTTCAAGTCCTTCAATAATCCGATCGGCCTTGAAAGAATCAAATTTTGAAATGCGCTTGATACGTATTTCGGTCAATCGGGTCACGTCCTCATCGGTTACCACACGAAATAAATCCTTGATATGCGGCTTAAGGCCCTTATGGATTGTCGCCAATATTGAATCCCAAGTTTCGCACTCCTCAATGTTTCTATAGATTCGTTTCTCGATGAATATTTTCTCTAACGAAGCGAAGTGCCACCTCTCCTGAAGCTCAGTCAATTCAATTTCAAGCTCTAACTTCAGCAGACTCTTGGTGCGTTCTGTCGAGATCTTCAGCAATTCCTTGACCCCGAGAAATTGGGGCTTATCATTGAGAATAACGGTGGAATTTGGCGAGATGGATACCTCGCAATCCGTAAACGCAAAAAGCGCACCGATCATTTTGTCCGGACTCACATTGTTCGCGAGGTGAATAACGATTTCCACCTCGCTGGCTGTATTGTCCTCCACCCGCTTGATTTTGATTTTGCCCTTGTCGTTGGCTTTCAAAATGCTTTCAATGAGTGAACTCGTGGTGACACCAAAAGGCAACTCTCGGATGACAAGCGTTTTATTATCAGCCTTTTCAATGCGGCCACGCACCCGCACCTTGCCTCCTCGAAGTCCGTCATTGTAATTCTCTACATCCGCTGTCCCGCCAGTGGGAAAATCTGGATATAACGTAAATCCCTTACCCTGCAATGTGGCGACACTTGCATCGATGATTTCAATAAAATTATGAGGAAGAGTCTTGCACGCAAGGCCCACAGCAATACCTTCTACACCAGATGCTAGCAATAACGGAAATTTGACGGGTAGTGTTTCTGGTTCTTTGTTTCGGCCGTCATAGCTCTGCAACCAAGTCGTCGTCTTCGGATTAAAAAGGGTTTCTTTACCAAATTTACTCAGACGGACCTCGATGTAACGGGGAGCGGCGGCACGGTCCCCGGTAAAGATATTGCCCCAATTCCCTTGGCAATCCAGCATAAGTCCCTTTTGCCCAATTTGTACCATGGCATCTCCAATGGACGCATCCCCGTGCGGGTGGTATTTCATTGTGTTACCTATTACGTTAGCGACCTTGTGGAATCGCCCATCGTCCATTTCATCCAAACTGTGAAGGATGCGACGCTGTACCGGTTTCAAACCATCTTCCTGATGGGGAACAGCACGTTCAAGAATAACGTATGACGCATAATCCAGGAAATAATTGTTGTACATGCCAGCAAC
This sequence comes from Flavobacteriales bacterium UBA5692, assembly GCA_002420235.1. GTDB lineage: Bacteria > Bacteroidota > Bacteroidia > Flavobacteriales_D > Sanyastnellaceae > UA16. The sequence continues at coordinate 7,622 of DIHQ01000150.1, read as the reverse complement.
CTGAATGACCCGCTCAAGTGCTTCTCCGGCGCCATCGTCGTCCCCAACGAATCCATCTTCGTTTTCCGGGTCAAGCGGTGGCAATTCTTGCTCGCTCATTCTTCAACTAAATCTTTTTCAACCCGCAGGTTTTCTATGATAAAACTTTGACGGTCAGGCGTGTTTTTTCCCATAAAGAATGTCATCATTTCCGTGATGCTGCTTTCTTTGCCAATGACGACCGGATCGAGACGAATCTGCTCGCCAATAAAATTCCGAAACTCATCTGGACTAATCTCACCCAATCCCTTGAAACGGGTGATTTCGGCTTTTGCTCCCAGCGATTGCAACGCCTCTTGCTTTTCAGTCTCACTATAGCAATAGCGTGTTTCTTTCTTATTCCTGACGCGGAAGAGGGGAGTCTGCAGCACATACAGATGACCGCGTTTTACGAGGTCTGGAAAAAACTGAAGGAAGAACGTGATTAAAAGCAACCGGATGTGCATTCCGTCCACATCAGCATCTGTCGCAATTACCACGTTGTTGTAGCGAAGGTTTTCTAAGCCATCTTCAATGTTCAATGCCGCCTGCAGCAAATTGAACTCCTCGTTCTCATATACTACCTTCTTCGTCAAACCATACGAATTGAGTGGCTTACCCTTTAAGCTAAATACCGCCTGAGTAAAAACGTCTCGGGCTTTCGTAATGGAACCTGAAGCTGAATCGCCCTCGGTAATGAAGAGTGTTGTTTCCTCGTTCCTGTCTTTCTTATCGCCAAAGTGTATGCGGCAATCTCGCAGTTTTTTATTGTGTACGTTCGACTTTTTAGCACGTTCTCTTGCCAACTTCTTAATCCCTGCCAAGTCCTTCCGCTCGCGTTCACTTTGCAAAATTCTCGCCTGCAATAGCTGCGCAGATTCGGGATTGCGATGCAAAAAGTTGTCCAATTCGCGTTTAAGAAAGTCATAAACAAAACTCTTCAATGTTGGTTGACCTGGACCCATTTCTGCAGAACCCAGCTTCGTTTTCGTTTGCGACTCAAATACCGGCTCTTCTACTTTGACTGAGATTGCTGCGGAAATACCACCGCGGATATCCGCTGCATCATAATCCTTCCCGAAAAAATCTCGAACCACCCGCACATATGCCTCTCGAAAAGCAGATTGATGTGTTCCTCCTTGCGGCGTGTATTGACCATTAACAAAGCTCTGATAATCCTCGCCATAAGCATCCGTGTGGGTTATGGCCATTTCAATGTCATTAGTAACCAAATGAATAATGGGATATCGAGGACCCTTATCCAGGTCATTAGTTAACAGGTCCTTGAGTCCATTTTCAGACTTGAATTTCACACCGTTTAAGTAGAGCGCAAGATTGGTGTTCAAGTATGCATATTTCCACAACAGCTGCTCGACGTGTTCCATGCGATAGCTGTAGGCCTTAAAAACGTCCCGGTCAGGACGAAAGGCGATCATGGTTCCATTTCGTTCTTCAGTTTTGCCACGCTCCTCATTATTCACAAGATCGCCACGTTTGAAGAGAGCACGTTTTATCTCACCTTCCCGGTAGCTCTCGACCGTAAATTGAGTTGACAAAGCATTAACCGCTTTGGCACCTACCCCGTTCAGTCCCACGGATTTCTTAAAGGCACGGGAGTCGTACTTACCTCCCGTATTGATTTTGGAAACCACGTCCACAACTTTTCCCAAGGGTATGCCCCGACCAAAGTCACGCACTTTGACTTCCCCATCACGGATGGTGATTCGAACACTTTTTCCATACCCCATGGCGTGCTCATCGATGCAATTATCAATGATTTCCTTTAGCAGCACATAAATTCCATCGTCTGCTGCTTGGCCATCCCCCAACTTACCAATATACATCCCCGGACGCATCCGGATGTGTTCCTTCCAATCGAGAGAACGGATGTTGTCCTCCGTATACGATACCTGCCCTTTGCCCGTCATAGCCAACGAAATTAGTCGCTGACACAATTGTAGATACAGAAAAAACAGTCTGATTTTTCCACAAAAAGAAGAGTCATTTTACGGAGAATGTTTAAACCTATAAATGATTTTTAAGGCGCTCGGTGCACCGTCCCGTAGAAATAAGCAAAATAGACGAAAATTGCTCGCTATTTTTGAAGAAAAAAGCATGAGCATAGTCAACCTTGAGCCACGACCAATATGGCGATTTTTCAGTGAGTTGAATAGCATTCCAAGACCCTCCAAAAAGGAAGAAAAAGTTCGTAGATGGGTAATTGGCCTAGGAAAACAATGGGGATTGGAAACCCTCACAGATGAAGTGGGTAATGTTCTCATAAGGAAACCCGCAACGGCCGGAATGGAAATGAAACGGCACATCGTACTACAAAGCCATCTCGACATGGTTTGTCAGAAAAATAACGATACGGAATTTGACTTCGACACCGAGGGAATAAGAATGTATGTGGATGGCGATTGGATTCGAGCAAAGGGAACCACATTAGGTGCAGACAATGGTATTGGAGTTGCTACGATATTAGCCATTTTAGATTCGTCTGATATCCCTCATCCTGCGATTGATGCTTTATTTACCATTGATGAGGAGACCGGCATGACTGGAGCATTGGGATTGAAAGGTGGTTTTCTACAAGGAGATATCCTATTGAACTTGGATACGGAAGACGACGATGAATTGTCTATTGGATGCGCAGGAGGCGTCGATGTAACCTCCAAAGGTTCATTTGAAGTTGAGGTAATTCAGTCAGGTGTTAAACAGATGTGCATCCGCCTCACCGGTGGTTCTGGAGGTCACTCGGGCATGGACATCCATAAGGGCATCGCCAACGTAAACAAACTTATGAATCGCATACTTCTGGAAGGTTTAGGCGAAGTCGACTTCCGGATTGCGTCCGTTCGTGGAGGTGGATTACGCAACGCGATTCCTAGAGAATCTGAGGCAATTATTGTAATGGACCCTGCCGACGAGAAAGATCTTAAAAGTACGTTGATGAGTGCATTTGAGGGGGTCAAAAGCGAATACTCAAAAACAGATCCCGATTTGATTTTGTCTTGTACGGTGCAGAAAACGACGGTAACCCATGCAATGCCCGAAGAAGATCAACTCGCAGTCCTCATGGCGATTCAGGCGGTCCCGGTCGGTATATACCGAATGAGTCCTGACATTGACAACCTTGTTCAAACCTCAAATAACTTAGCTCGTGTCGAAATAGAAGATGGTACTATCGGGCTGCACTGCCTATGCCGAAGCTCTGTCGATTCTGAAAAAAACGACCATGCAAATAGTATTGCTTGTGCTTTTGGCTTGGCTGGTCTGCAAACTGAATTTAGCGGCCAATACCCGGGTTGGATGCCAAACCCATCCAGTGCCATTGTCGCCACAATGAAGGAATTGTATGAAGAAAAATACAATGAGTCCCCCCGGGTACTCGCCTGCCATGCGGGACTGGAGTGCGGTATCCTTGGCACGAATTATCCCGAGATGGACATGGTTAGTTTCGGTCCAAATATTCGTGGCGCACATAGTCCTGACGAATGTGTTCAGATTAGTTCCGTTCAAAAATTCTGGGAATTCTTTTTGGAAGCCTTGCAACGGATTCCGAACCAACCATGAGCACATTTGCTTCACGCCCACTCATCCTCATCACCAACGATGACGGTATCCAAGCTAAAGGAATACAGGCCCTTGCAAAAGCTATGGTCAACCACGGAGATGTTGTAGTGGTTGCACCCGATCGTGCTCAAAGTGGCATGGGTCATGCCGTTACCATCAACGGCATCCTCAAGATGGAGCAGGTTACTTTCAGTGTCGAAGGCGTGCAAGCCGCCTGGCAAACCACGGGCACACCAGTCGATTGCGTGAAACTGGCCATTTACGAAATTCTTGGAAAAAAACCTGACCTGTTGCTCAGTGGCATCAATCATGGCAGTAATGCCAGTATCAACGTAATTTACAGTGGTACGATGTCAGCAGCGGTAGAGGGTGCCGTGGAGGGAATCCCGTCAATTGGTTTCAGCTTACTAAACCACGCACCAACCGCAGATTTCTCGGCATGTACGACTTATGTTGAACAACTTGCATTGGCCGTCCTTGACCGCTCCTTACCCGAAGGCACCTGCTTAAATGTCAACTTCCCCGATTTACCTGAAAAAGATCTTCAAGGACTCAAGGTGTGTCGTCAATCCGCTGGTCATTGGGAGGATGCCTTTGATAAACGCACATCACCCAGCGGCAAGCCGTAT
>DIHQ01000150.1:0-3095 GCA_002420235.1 Flavobacteriales bacterium UBA5692 | reverse complement strand
AAGCCGTATTTCTGGATGACCGGCAAATTTTCCAATCCTGACCAAGGACATGACACAGATGAGTGGGCCTTGAGAAATGGTTATGTGAGTGTTGTTCCGACCCAATATGATTTGACTGCACACCACGCCATTTCCACGCTAAATCAATGGAACCTATGACCTTCCACCGACTTAATCAATCCAGTTTCGGATTCGTAGCTGGATTACTAGGAACTTGTTTAGGTTTCGCGGTGATGACCGCATGGTGGAGCTGGGCCAACGGGACCTCATTTCGTTATTTTGTTCATGAGGTTTTCCTTGGTAGTTCCCTCTACAAAGACAGCATTCTAACCATCAGTGTGCTTTTCAATGTGGGCCTATTCTGGATGGCACTCAGAGGCGATTGGGATCGCTTCGCACGTGGCATTTTAATGGTCATTTTCATCACGGTGCCCCTGATCATTTGGCTGCAATACCAAGCGTTTTAATCTCAACATTCGGATGGCTCAACTCCAAGAATCCAAGTCATCGATTCAGCGCATCTTTATCCTCGCAGGTGAGGCTTCAGGTGACGCGTATGGAGGAGCCCTCGTGAGGGCACTACTCGAGGCCCAACCTACATTGGAAATTCGTTGCTGGGGCGGAGATGCGCTAGAAGCGGCCGGGGCAAAATGCCTCAGGCATTACCGGACAATAGCGTTTATGGGTGTCTGGGAGGTAATGAAAAATGCCCGGACCATTCTCCGCCGATTTAAAGAATGCTGGGCCGAAATCGAAGAATTTCAACCGGATGTGCTGGTGGGCATTGATTACCCTGGATTCAACTTGCGCATGGCCAGAAAGGCAAAACGCATAGGAATCACAACTCATCACTATATCTCCCCTTCAGTCTGGGCTTGGAAGAAAAATCGGGTACGAGCCATCCAGCGGCACATCGATCAATTGCATGTCATTTTGCCATTTGAGAAAGAATGGTATGACCGGGAAGGTGTCGATGTCCAATGGGTAGGTCATCCAATGCTAGAATTGATACAAATCGAAGCCGAGCCAATGGCGACTGCAAGTCATGCGAAGCCAAAGCTCCTGCTTCTTCCTGGCTCAAGAGCACAGGAATTGCAGCGCATACTGCCGGTCATGATTCAGACGAGCAGAGGCCTTCCTCAATTCGAAGTCGTAGTTGCTGGGGCACCTGGAAGAACCATGTCAGACTACCGTGAAGCAGAAAAGGCTGGAATCCCAGTAGAATTTGGACACACCAGAACATTGATGCGTTCGTCCGACGTCGGATTAGTGGCGTCAGGAACGGCCACGCTGGAGGCTGCTTTGCTAGGCCTACCTCACGTGTTATGTTACAAAACAAGCATCATTACATATGCCATCGCTCGCCTATTGGTTCAATCACATTGGATTGGGCTCCCGAACATTCTGCTGCAAAACAACGTCGTCCCCGAGTGCATACAATCCAAGTGTAACCCTCGTGAGTTAAGAGAGTCTGTTCTAGCCTTACACAATGGGAGTAAACGCTCCTTGAAAGCAGAGAAGCAACTGAAGCAATTCAAAGAGCTTCAACGGTTACTCAAATCCAATCCCCCAGCTTCGGAACAAGTCGCAGTGTCCATTTTATCTAAGCAAAACCAATAAACACCCATATTGCCAATCATGGCGCTTAACCTTAGGGTTTCATCGGCAGGTATTACAACGAAAACATTTTAAGGCCAGTCAGCAATATCAAAGTCCCAGAAGAAGGCAACGTTTGGGATGAGTAATAACGTATTCAAAAGACAAAGTTCGCCCTTCGTTAGGACCCAAATCAAGGTACCATTCCAACTGACCTGAAGTAGCGTCGAACTCGGCTCCACCCAACTCTATAACCTCCACTAGAATGTCACTATTTGCAGAAACAGGAAGTGCATCTTTAACCACTATGGAAACGTTCTGATTATGTTGATTCTCAATGGTAATTTCAAATGTTTCAGAGGTTACCCGAGCACCGCGAAACACCTTGCTTGTGCAATGGTCCAAAACCCGTTTTCGATTCGCGCGCACTCTAAAATCTTGACCTAGGGGAATGCGGAGGGTTTCTCCAGGTTTAGGCAACTGCATATAATAATCACTTTGGTAAGTCCCACTAGCAACAACCTGAACCTGTCCGGACACGAGTTCTGAATCCGTCCATTCTTCGGTATTTACAAATTGAAAGGCCTCACAAGCGTATTCAGGAAAAATCAAATAACTCAAATCACCTGTCAGATCAAATTCATTGACAAAAATGCGCTCATGAGAGCCATCCCCATAAATCTTCGAAAGATTGGGAGGGTAGAATACAGAACGACCCGCGGCATTCGCCACTAACATGCGCTCGTGCCGAGGGTTTTCCCGGCCCGTCTTTTCGTCAATGACGGTTCCAGCATCCTGGGCAGAAAATGTGACCGCATCGCCACCAGCCAAATTCAATTCCTTCTTTTCAAAAATTGGCGGCGAAATGGATTGCATGAGATCCCCAACAACAAAAACTAAAGGCACTCCTTCCCAATCCAGCCCGGTGGACTGGAATGCAGAGGCATATAGTTTCATTTTAATATTACCAGCGGGAGAAACTTCCACTTCATACACCGCTGACCAACCCGCATCTGGGACCATGTAACTTATCCGCATATCGTTTCGAGAATTTGGTGGACCCGAGAAGCGTAGTATCAACTGACCCTCAACAGGGAGATTATTCTTATCCCAATATTGGCGCTTCGATTGCAGTTCTTCCAAAGTCGCCGTAATGGTCTCCATCTCCATGCGGAGCTCGAGCATGAGGTAGCTCAATTCTTTCAATCGCTCACGCCAGAAATTTGCGTGGTCACGAAGGTCATCGACCAACAACAATTCCTCCCCATTTACTTTACGGTTGGCGCGAATCATTTCTAGTTCCTCTTCGTAAGCGAAGAGCAATGCCTCGCGCAGTAAAAAGGTTTGTCGATTCAATTGAATTTCTTCATCAATAGCTGCTTGATTGTCGGCAGCGAGCTCTAATTGATCCTCTGGAATTTCCGTCTTAAAAACATAAGAAGTCAATGACCATCCTGGATACAGTGATACTTGCAGCATTTCATCAATAGCTGAGGACG
>DIHQ01000102.1:2321-8951 GCA_002420235.1 Flavobacteriales bacterium UBA5692 | reverse complement strand
GGATCTGGCAACAGCGGCGACCTCGACGCATGGCTTGCCAACAATGGTGGTGCAATGGCATCGGATAACTGCAGTGGCATCACTTGGACTAATGATTACGATGGTCTACCAGTTGACTGCGGTGCTTCCGGCTCAACAACGGTTGCATTCACGGCTACCGATGTGTGCGGCAACAGCACTATTACTACAGCTACGTTTGCTGTTGAGGATACAACATCCCCTGTATTCACACAGGTACCTGGAGATCAGACCAATGACTGCGAGGAGATGGCTTATACGGCCCTTGCCTCGGATGTTTGCAGCGCAGCGATTATTACCGAAAGCCGCGAAGTGGTGAGCGAGGACGAGTGCGGTAACTACGAGCATATCGTTACCCTTTCGGCCACGGACGCTTGTGGCAACAGCACAGCGCACAGCTTTACAATCATAGTAAACGATACGACGGCACCGGTAATTGAAGATTCGGAAGGCGTTGAGGACGGTGGCATTGTCGCGGTCTGTGCCGAGGACATATGGGGAACGGTGAATGTCCCAGAGGTTTTGACTCTCACAGTCTCTGATAATTGTTCAGATGAAGTTGAGGTAATTGTGACCGAGACTTTCGTAGGCGAATACGCTCCGACCGAAGAGGTAACGACGTTCTGTTTACCGAGTAACCCGGCTTCAACTGAAGACGGATTAACGTGCGACAACTTCACTTCGCATGCAGCACGCCTGTTCAACTTCCCAGGCGATGAGTTCTACACTTTGACGGGTGGTTTGATGTCCAATTTCGTCGATGGTACAGCGCACATTAGCATGGATGTTGTTTCCATGGATAATCCAAATGCAGGTTGGACCTTCGAAATCGACTTGAATGAAGGTCTCAACTGGCAGGATTGGGTTGATCAACCAGGGGCGCAGAGCTACAAGTCAGATTGCGGCCTTGGCGATTACTCTGAATGGATGTATTACATCTTGCAGGGCACCAGCACAGCGACTGGTTGGGGCGATTACACGGGATCCGCGTTGGCCTTGTCACACCAGCCATCGAATGGTTTCTTTGGATTCCAAGTGGGCCAGGGCGCGAATAACAAAAACGCCAATCACGGATACAGCGGGTGGTTTTACTACATAGGCACTTTCAATGGTGCAGATGTAATGGGAACTGGTGATGTATTCGCGGATATTGACTGCGGCTTACCATGGAGTGTTGAGCAGGAATATGCCGTTACCGATTGCAGTGGTAATACGACATCGTTTGGTTACACGGTTGATATCAATGGTCTGACGTGTGGACCGATTGAGCCCACGCTCGATGGCAATGATGAAAGTGATAGCGGCTGGGGTATTGACGCCATTGAAGATGGAGGAATTGGAATAGACGACGGATCATACGAAAAGCCAACAATCAAAATTCTTGGACTGACACCAAACCCGACCAATGACCTTTCTCTATTGACCTTTATGACAAATGTGGATGAGCAAGTGGCTATCCACTTATACAACGGTAACGGCATGCTTATCCTGACGCTTTGGGAAGGTGAGGTGTTCGCCGATGTTGCTATGAATATTGAAGTGCCTGCTAGCCTGCTTGAGACGGGCTTGTACCAGATTCAGATTCTCTCAGCAAGCGGTTCGGTGACTACCAAGCTCTTGGTCGGTAGCTGAGTTTTCTTGGAATTCGAATACTGCGATGCACGACGGAAAGGCTCCTCCAGTGATGGAGGGGCTTTTTTCATTTGTTGGGCTGAATGTGTTTAGATTCTTGCCGAAAATCCATCAGGGCTATAGAACTTCGCGTAAAATTTTATTACATGGTAAAGCAACGTAACCCCAAAGACACTTACGCTTCTAGTACGCGCATCGTCATGCCCAACGATACCAACACGTTGGGGAATTTAATGGGAGGTAATTTGTTGAACTGGATGGATATCACGGCCGCAATCAGTGCACATCGTTGCAGCCGTAGAATCTGTGTAACAGCGGCCGTGAATAACGTTTCTTTTAAAAAGCCCATCAAGCTGGGCGATATTGTCACAATTCACGCTGAGGTCACTCGTACGTTCAATAGTTCTATGGAAGTTTTCATGAGGGTACACGTTGAAAATCACATTAGTGGGGAGCAGCAATTGTGCAATGAGGCTATGTATACGTTCGTTGCAGTGGACCAATTGGGCGCGCCAATTGCAGTGCCCGATGTATTGCCGGAGTCAGATGAGGAATGCGAGCGTTTCGACGGTGCTCTTCGCAGGCGACAATTGCGGCTTGTACTTGCGAAGAAAATGAAGCCCTCAGAGGCTACAGAGCTTAAGGCTCTATTTGATTGATGCCTCCGAATACAACCGTTCCGTTGTGGACATGCATATTTCAGAATGGCGGCAGCGGTTCCCAAGCTTGGAGCAAGGACGCCTTCCAAGTCGTTCATCGGGCACTACAACTGATGAGCCGGGAGCGGGATTCCAGGGTCCCATTCCTAACGCAGGACGGGTACATCCCCAGAATGAACTGATGGGGGTTCCAACCGCTGCAGCTAAATGCATCATTCCTGTATCTCCTGTATAAACCCGTTTTGCACCTCGTAGAATGGCGGCTGATTGAGCTATTGTGGTTTCTCCTACTAAAGAAATCACTTGTGCCCTGTCCAATGTTTTACCCCGTTCGATATCGCCGGCACTTCCAATGAGTACGACAGGTGTATTAGACCGGTCGATGATGGTTTGCATTAAAGAAGTCGTGAGCTGTTTTCCGGAATGGGTAGCTCCGATGGCCAGAACCGTATATTGCGTTGGGAGGTCTTGCGGCGAGGTAGCTCCCTCAAAGAGAGTTGGCCATTGATGAGGAATCGATGCGCCAAAAGCACCGGCAAAAGCATCAACATAGCGCTCGACAATGTGCGCAACCGGTGCACGACGCCAACCGCGAATGAGCATCCATTTTGCTCGATTTTTCTTGTCTACTGTGAATGAGATTAACCCTAAAGTTCGCTTGATGGAGCGCGACCGAACGTTGTTGTGAAGGTCCACAACATAGTCAAAAGATACAGCCTTTAGCGCTTGCTGTACCTCGGCCGTTGATGTTTGAATTGTATGTACCTGATCAATCAGTTCGCCAAACCCTTCTATAACGGGTGCCATGCTTGCTTTGGTCAAGTAATGGATTTCGCACGGACCATGCACAGCCTGTCTCAGGCTGTCAATAGCAGGGGCGGTCAGCACAATGTCCCCAATTGAAGAAAATCGGATGACGAGAATGCGTGTAGCGCGCGCGGTCATGTTGCAAATCTATCGATGCGAAACGAAGATTTTACACTGCTTCGCTCCGTTGCATCCACTTGGCCTTCTTTTTGGCGGTTGTCGCAATGACGCTTGTTCAAAATCTGTTGCAAGTGACTTTGTAAAAAAGCCTCAAAAGCACAAATGCTTTCTTAAAGGCTGAACCCTAGGTAGCTGAAATAATGAAGTTTTAAATCTACACGAATGGTAGAATAACCAAAGGAAATTTCGACCTAATTGACGTTTGCATTCGAGCAAAACTGCCACCATAGACACAGGCAGCGATTGCATTGGATGAATTCGCATAGGTGATGATGTGCAAATCTGCTTTTCAAGGATGTCCACTCCTGCGTGCTCATTCAGCACAATTTTCCATTCTCCAAATCGGAATTCAAGTGCATAATGGTGCTTACACAGAGGCTGGGAGTTAGTACGTGTAGGCAATATAAATTGCGGTCGATGGGTGCACGCGATGAACAGCTCATGGGAAATGTAGATTCATTAGGTAGGCTGCAAACTTGGTGTGCGTATTTTTGTTTTAACCCCACAAGCAGTGCGCATGGAAAGCCCGATATGGACCCCAGTAAAAAAATACGATGAAATAACCTTTTCGGTGTGTGACGGTGTTGCCCGTATCGCCTTCAATCGCCCCGAAGTACGCAATGCGTTCACGCCAAAAACAGTGGATGAGCTTTGGGAAGCTCTCGTTCTTTGTCATGAGAGTCAAGAAATTGGCGTGGTCATTATCACCGGCGAAGGACCTTCAGCCAAAGATGGCGGATGGGCGTTTTGTAGTGGCGGCGATCAAAACGTTCGGTCAACTTCCGGTTACAAAAGCGCGAATGGCATCAACCGCTTCAATATTCTTGACGTGCAGCGTCAGATTCGCTTCATGAATAAGGTCGTCATTGCTGCAGTCAACGGCTGGGCCGTTGGTGGAGGGCACAGTTTGCACGTGGTGTGTGACTTGACTTTGGCGAGCATGGAACACGCCCGCTTCAAGCAAACCGATGCGGATGTAGCGAGTTTTGATGGAGGTTTTGGCTCCGCTTATCTGGCACGGCAGATTGGTCAAAAGCGAGCACGTGAAATCTTTTTCTTGGGTGCCGAATACTCTGCTCAAGAAGCTCACGAAATGGGTATGGTCAATCGAGTCGTTCCACATGAACGCTTAGAACGTGTGGCCTACGAATGGGCCCAAGAAATCATGTCTAAGAGCCCTACTGCTATCAAAATGCTCAAATTTGGCTTCAACCTCATTGATGATGGGCTGGTGGGTCAGCAGGTGTATGCAGGCGAAGCGACCCGTCTGGCTTATGGAACGGAGGAGGCGAAAGAAGGGCGCGACGCTTTCTTGGAAAAGCGCCCTCGTGACTTTTCAAAGTTCCCCAAGTTTCCCTAAACGAGGGAAGTGAACTTGAGCTTATCCTTTCGTTTGAAACAGCTTTTTTGATCAAATCTCCTAGTTTGTTTCAAAAGATTGCAGCATCTCCTCTAGGTTACTCAGGATGGGATCGGGCTGCGCTTTGGGCACGGCATTAAACAACGCAATGGCCCGCTCAAAATCTTCAGCTGCACCGGGTATTTCCCTCATTTGAATCCGGAAGAAGCACCGCATTTTATAGCATAAGATGTCGTTACACCCTGCCTCTATGGCCTGAGTCATAATGGCGGCTCCTTTTTCAAATTGTTGATTTTTAAAGTATAAGTTGCTGAGGTTCATGTAAAACGACGGAGGATTGAAGTCTTTCGAGCATTTGAAGTAAAACGCTTCCGCCGTTTCAAAGTCGCCAAGCTTCCTAGCGGCTAACGCGACATTTTCATACGATTCCGGATGCGGTTCCCACTCGGCAGCTTGCTTGAAGTATCGCAATGATTTCTCCGGCTCCGAATCGGTTGTCATCAGTCCGAGTTTGGTGTAAATGTAGCTGTATTTCTCGGCTTCAAATCTAGGATCGGGCGTCCGATCGACAACTTCAAAATCACGCTTGGCTCGCATGAATTGCCCGCTTTCATAGTAAAGAGCACCCCGCATTCCGTTGGAAAATGTTGACTTTTCGTGTGTCAAGTTATTCGTCCAAAGGTTGATGGTGCTGCTCCAGTGACGGGTTTGAGCAAAACTTAATACAGCAAACAATAAAGCCATCGTTCCACCCATGCGCACGGCAATTGTCTTTTTACTTTCTGGCACCATACCGAACACTGCTAACCAGAGTCCTAATACTGATAAGTATCCATAGCGATCCGCATAAGGACCTAGGAAGGTTGTTGCCACTGCCGTGTGCAGGATGAGGTTACCGAAAAAGAAAAGACTACCGAATACAAAGATTTGGTTTGAGCGCCACCTTACCAATGCTGCAGCCCATAATGCTAGGCCTAGGCTTGCCCCTATAGTCCAAGCTGTCCAAGGCTGTACTGGCCAATCGTAAACGACGCCAAGTTTGAGTGGAACGAAAGCTTTCACCACGTACCAAATGAATTGTGCAGGTACCAGTAACCACTCATTATAATTGCCGGTGAATGCTGTTTGTCCACCTCGGAAGTGTAAGCTGATTGCGGCGAAGCCAGCTGCGATGGCGAGGAATGGTAGTTTCATGCGCATATCGGCTAGCAGGTGCCGGTTCCGCAAGTATCCCAAGAGAAACATGACCCCAACGAAGGGCAACATTTGGACTTTGGCCAAGCAGCCAAGTGAGAACAGCGCAATTGCCGTCGCATATTGTTTCCATTCATCATTCTCTAAAAACCGATAATAGACCAATAGGGCCGAAAGGAAGAAGCTTGTGAAAAGAAGCGTGCTCGTGGCCGAAACCCAGCACACTGCTTCCACGGCCAATGGGTGAGCAGCGAAAAGCAGGGACAAAACAAAAGCGGCTGAATCTTGGCTCAAGAGAGACTTCCCAACATGGTAGACTAGCGCGGCGTTCAAGATGTGCAACATCAGCGATATTATGTGGAAGGGCATCGCGGAGTCGTGACCGAATACCGTATTCACCATCGCGAAAAGTAATGTGGTCAGTGGCTGGTACATGCCCACCGTAGCGCTTGTGAACATCCCTTTGAGGCTTTCCCATTGCAGAGATTGTACAAACGGATTCTCGAGTACTTGTCCCCCGTCGTCAATTGCGATGAACCCAAAATTGAGGGTGCTGGCGTAAATGGCGATTGATAAGAGCGAGGTCAAGCCGATGCGTTGCCAATCTTTCATGGAATTTTAATTTACAGGTATTGAGCAATCCCATTGCAACTATTTATAGATTCTATCCAATGTGAAGCGTTGAAAGTTGAGGCGTTCTCGGTTTGCACTGCACAAAAAAACCGGTGCACAAGCACCGGTTTCAGGCCACTAGCGGAGAGACAGGGATTCGAACCCTGG
>DIHQ01000102.1:0-1988 GCA_002420235.1 Flavobacteriales bacterium UBA5692 | reverse complement strand
CACGCTTTCCAGGCGTGCGCCTTAAGCCGCTCGGCCACCTCTCCGTTCCAACCATAACATGGAAGGCGTGCAAAAGTACCGAATTCCGAACTCCGATACCAAAATTCCACAGGGCCATTTAGTGTCCAGGCATGATGGGGCTGAACTTTGTGATTTCACCACGTAGGTTGCTGCGCATGGCATTGCGCAAATCGTCACCCTTGAGCCCTTGCCCAAGGCAGTGCATAAACTTGGTGAGAGCGGCTTCTGTGGTCATATCTCCACCTGGTATGACCCCGCAGTCGCGGAGCATGTGCGCCGTTGCATAGCGTTCTGGGTGAACCGCGCCGTGACTGCATTGGGAAACGTTGACAACGCTCACGCCGCGAGTATCGGCTTCTGAAAGTAAAGCCTTCAGTTCAGCGTTGGTGGGAGCGTTTCCCGATCCAAAGGTGGAGAGCACAAGACCCTTGATGTCGGGCCAGTCCAGAACACGCTTGATAATTTCGCTTGACTGTCCTGGAAATAATGGCATCCAAGCGATGCGGGATTCCATTACTTCATGAATATTGAGTCGCATTAAGGGGTCCCGGAATAAAATGCCGTCGTTGAACTGAATATCTACGCCGGCTTCTGCCAAGGGCGGGAGGTTGGGGCTGATGATTGCCCGCATAGATTCCGCGCTAGCTTTGTGTGTGCGGTTACCTCGGTAAAGGGACGAACCGAAATACACCGCAACCTCCTGAATTACTGGCTCATTAAGCCTCTGCGCGCAGGCTATTTCGACCGCGCTCAGAAGATTTTCTCGTCCATCTGTTCGAGGCAAGCCGATGGGTAACTGACTTCCGGTTAAGATGATCGGTTTGTGAAGACCTTCCAACATAAAGCTTAATGCCGAAGCGGTGTAGGCCAAGGTGTCCGTTCCGTGTAGGATGACAAATCCATCAAATTCGTCATACCGCGACTGAATCATGTCGGCCAAGGTTCCCCAATGCTCGACACTCATATCTGAAGAGTCAATGGGAGATTCAAAGGAAACGGTCTCGATGGTCAGATGGTCTTGGACCAATTCCGGTACGTGCCGATGAATCTCCGAAAAATCCAATGGCGCTAGTCCGCCTGCAACAGTTTGAACACTGCCAATGGTTCCGCCGGTGTATATAATGAGTATGGTTCTGTCCATGGGCTGAAATTATAATGCAAAGAGGCGCTTAGCGTTCGCTGCTGTAGCTTCAGCTGCGGATTCCAACGAACATTCCCACAAATCAGCAACACGCTGGGCAATAACTGTTGTGTATGATGATTCATTGCGTTTGCCGCGATAGGGCACTGGAGCGAGGTATGGACTATCTGTTTCAAGGATGACCTGGTTCCGGTCGATGTGGGGTATGACCTGGTCAAGACCACCGTTTTTGTAAGTGGAGACGCCACCTATGCCCAGGAAGAAGTCACCATATGCAAGAATACGCTGAGCCTGTTCGAGGGTGCCCGTAAAGCAATGCACAACACCGCTGAGTTCGTCATCATTCAACCTGTCTAACGCTTCGAACAATGCTTCAAATGCCTCTCTAACATGTATTACGATGGGTAATTGCAGTTCTTTGGCCCAATGAACTTGGCGCTCAAATGCCTCGTGTTGAATGCCCAATGTAGACTTGTCCCAATACAGATCAAATCCGATTTCGCCCACGGCAACGTAGTGTCGGCCAGCATTGCGCAGGGTGTGTTCAATCGTGCTCAACTCTGCCTGGATGGAGTCTTCGTTGACGTGGCAAGGGTGAAGACCCATCATCCCGAAGCAATGATTGGGCCATTGGTCCATCATTGCGTGCACCCGAGGAATCGAAGCGCAGTCGATATTGGGCAAGAGTAGTGTAGTGACTCCGGCCTCAAAGCACCGTTCCATGGCTTCTGCTCGATCGCTATCGAAAGCAGGTTGGTAAAGGTGCGTGTGGGTATCAATAAACGACACGATGCAAAGCTACAACGACCAATATAAGTTGGGTAAA
>DIHQ01000051.1 GCA_002420235.1 Flavobacteriales bacterium UBA5692 | reverse complement strand
AAAGTCCCGCGTCCGTCACCTTGCCAAAACCGTGACTTGGCGAATCATCGCATCCGTAACCACCTTCCTTTTGGCTTGGTTCTTTTTCCAGGATGATACGCACGCCGTGGAGAAAGCGACCAGCTTGGCTATTGCGGAGGGCGCACTGAAGATGTCATTCTACTACTTTCACGAGCGAGCTTGGTATCGCTATGGAAAATTGGGACGTGAATGATTGAACACGACCTTTAGCGATACTATGACGCAAGACTACCAATTGAACCATTTGGACGAACTAGAGGCGGAATCCATGTTCGTGTTGCGGGAGGTCGCCGCTCAATTTGAACGACCGGCCATCCTCTTCAGCGGCGGAAAAGACAGTATTGTGGTGACGCATTTAGCGGCGAAGGCATTCGCCCCGGCCCGCATCCCCATGCCGCTGGTGCACATCGATACAGGCCATAATTTCCCGGAGACCCTTGAATTCCGAGACGCCCTCGCCGACCAACTTGGAGTGCAACTCGTGGTGGGAAGTGTGCAAGCCACCATAGACGCCGGACGCGTCCGGGAAGAGACGGGAGCACAAGCGAGCCGTAACCGACTGCAGACCACCACGCTGCTCGACACCATCGAAGAGGGCAAGTACGACGCATGCATCGGCGGAGCGCGACGCGATGAGGAAAAAGCCCGAGCGAAGGAACGGTTTTTCAGCCACCGCGATGACTTCGGGCAATGGGATCCGAAGCAACAGCGCCCCGAGCTATGGAACCTCTTCAACGGCAACCATATGCCCGGCGAACACTTCCGTGTTTTCCCGTTGAATAATTGGACCGAACTGGACATCTGGAATTACATCACCCGCGAACAAATCGCACTGCCGAGCCTGTATTTCGCCCACGACCGCAACTGCGTGGTGCGCAACGGAGTCATTCTGGCCCACAGCGAACACCTACCACACCGGGAAGACGAAACGCCGGAGACGATGCGCGTGCGGTTCCGGACACTCGGCGACCTGACCATTACCGGCGCCATCGAAAGCGACGCGGATACGCTGGAGAAAATCACGGCCGAGGTAGCCGCCACCCGCATCACAGAGCGCGGCGGCCGCGTCGATGATAAACGCAGCGAGACCTCAATGGAGGACCGCAAAAAAGAAGGGTACTTCTGATGAGCACAACCAATCAAAACTCCCTCCTTCGCTTTACCACCGCAGGCAGCGTAGACGACGGTAAAAGCACGCTCATCGGGCGCCTACTCTTCGACAGTAAGAGTATTTTTGAGGACCAATTGGAAGCCGTCGAGAGCTCCAGCAGAAAAAAAGGCCTAGAGAACATGGACCTGAGCCTGTTGACCGACGGGCTGCGAGCAGAACGCGAACAAGGCATCACCATCGACGTGGCATACCGTTACTTCGCCACGCCACGTCGCAAGTTCATCATTGCCGATACACCCGGACACGTTCAGTATACCCGCAACATGGTGACCGGTGCTTCGACCGCAGACTTGGCCCTCATTCTCATCGATGCACGGCACGGGCTCGTGGAACAGACCCACCGGCACAGCTTCATCGCTTCGCTGTTGGGCATCAAGCACCTCGTGGTTTGCGTGAATAAGATGGACCTCGTAGACTTCAATGAAGACGCTTACCACACTATAACCTCGGCCTACCGCAATTTCTCGGTAAGGCTTAATATCCCAGACATCAAGTTCATCCCGATGAGCGCGCTGTTGGGTGACAACGTGGTGGAAAATTCGGCGAACATGCCTTGGTACGAAGGAGGCACGTTACTTAGCCATTTGGAAGAGATCCACGTCGGCAGCGACCGCAACCTACAGGACTGCCGCTTCCCCATTCAATACGTAATCCGCCCCCAAACAGATGAAGATCGTGACTTTCGCGGGTACGCCGGACGCGTCGCTTCGGGCGTGTTCAAGGTGGGCGATAAAGTAGTGGCACTCCCGAGCGGTATGCAATCCCGAATTAAAGAAATTTTCATCGGTTCTGACCCTGTGGATAGGGCCTTCCCGCCGCAAAGCGTGACAATGACATTGGAGAGCGACATCGACCTGTCGCGTGGGGACATGTTGGTTCGCGAAAATAACCAGCCCCGAAGTCTTCAGGAAATCGATGCACAACTCTGCTGGATGGGCGAAGAAAGACTGAAACCTGCCGTGCGCTACATCGTGCGACACGGTACCACGGAAGTCAAATCGACAATCCGCGAAGTGCTCTACAAAGTCGACATCAACACCTTGCACCGCAACGAAGACGACAAACAAATCGGCATGAACGACATCGCGCGTGTCCGCTTGCGCATCGCTTCCCCCCTGCTGACCGACGACTATCGCCGAAACCGAACGACCGGTTCGTTCATCCTCATCGACCCCGGCACCAATTTGACCGTCGCCGCAGGATTCATCAACTAAGTGCCCATGATCTTTTGGTTCACAGGCCAACCCGGCCACGGAAAAACAACACTGGCCCTTGCACTCCTCGAGCACTTCCGCACACAAGGCGTTGAGCTCTTTCATATCGACGGAGACGATTTGCGCGCGCTCACATTCAACGCTGACTACAGCCGCGCCGGTCGAGAGGCAAATATTCGTCGTGCGCAAACCATTGCTCATTATTTACAAAACCAAGGGCGGCTGGTGGTCGTGTCCTTGGTGGCGCCGTACCGAGAAATCCGTGAGGAACTCAAAGCGCATGCAAAAGTGACTGAAATCTATGTCCACACAACAGAGGAACGCGGTCGCGAAGACCGGCATGCAACCGATTATGAAGCGCCACTCATGAATTTCATAAATATCGACACAACCGGAAAGTCTATAGAGGAAAGCTTGCAGAGGATTTTGGACCAACTTTGACCCTATCTTCGAAGTCAAATCACCGCGATGAAACCCTTTGAAGTGAGCAGCCAAGTCCGAGATTTGTTTGAGGCTTACCTCGAGCAAAATGGCCACCGCAAAACCCCTGAGCGATTTGCCATTTTAAAGGAAATCTATGACTTCGATGGGCATTTTGATATCGAGTCGCTATTCGCCAAAATGCAAAAAAAAGAATACCGCGTAAGTCGCGCCACGTTGTACAATACGGTAGAACTGCTTATCGATTGCAATTTGGTCCGAAAGCACCAGTTTGGGGAAAAAGTTGCCCAATACGAGAAATGCTATCGCATGAAGCAACACGACCACGTCATCCTTGCTGATACGGGTGAAGTCATCGAATTTTGTGACCCCCGCATCCAGCAAATCAAGGCGACGTTAGAGGAACTATTTGGCATCGAGGTCATGCACCACAGCCTCAATGTCTTTGCTAGGAAAAAACCACACCAGTGACGTTTTCCCAAATCCCTTAACAAGGCATAGGAAAGCCCCTCAGGATTATTCAAATTTGTACCTCTAAAAAGACCAATTTATATGAAGGTTGATGTACTCTTGGGCCTCCAATGGGGCGACGAAGGAAAAGGAAAAATCGTTGATGTCCTCACTCCGCAGTACGATATCATCGCGCGTTTTCAAGGTGGCCCAAACGCAGGGCATACATTGGTTTTTGACGGCAAGAAGCACGTGCTTCACACCATACCCAGCGGTGTATTCCACGAAGGCACACGAAATATCGTGGGCAACGGTGTGGTCATCGATCCAGTAATTTTCAAACGTGAAATCACCCTGCTTCTTGAAGCCGGAGTTGACCCCCGCGCCAACCTGTACATCAGTCGTCGAGCCCACCTCATCACCCCCACCCATCGCTTACTCGACGCTGCTTCGGAACAAGCAAAAGGCAAAGCCAAGATCGGTTCAACACTGAAGGGTATCGGGCCCACGTATATGGACAAAACGGGGCGAAATGGGTTGAGAGTTGGCGATCTCACGAGCGGAAAATTTAAGGAGCGATACGAGGCGCTGCGCACCAAGCACCTTGGTCTCCTTGCGCAATACCCCAACTTTGAATACAATCTCGAAAGTGTTGAAGCCGAATGGCTCGATGCAGCGAAAGAATTAAGCCAACTTCAACTCATCGATACCGAACACTTTATCAACGAAGCCCTCGACAAAGGCAAGCGCGTTCTTGCAGAAGGTGCCCAAGGGACCATGTTAGACATCGACTTCGGAACCTACCCCTTTGTAACCTCATCAAATACCATCACTGCAGGTGCATGTAACGGACTGGGTGTTGGACCCGGCCGAATCGGCGAAGTCATTGGCATCTTCAAAGCTTACTGCACCCGTGTGGGTAGCGGGCCTTTCCCGACAGAACTCCTAAACGAAACTGGAGAATCTCTTCGCGAGGCAGGCAGTGAATACGGCGCAACCACAGGACGTCCACGTCGCTGCGGTTGGCTTGACTTGGTGCAACTGCGCTATGCATGTCGCGTCAATGGCGTAACCCAACTAGCCATGATGAAGACCGATGTCCTCAGCGGATTTAATGAAATTCCCGTATGCCATGCATACAGTGCCGCTGGAGCTACAACCACCAATTTGCCGTTCGGCATCGAAAACGATGAGATTACCCCAATTTATACTGACCATAGAGGTTGGCAGGAGGATCTCACCGAGGTTACGACTGTAAAAGGTCTCCCGGCAAGCCTCCACGACTACATTGCCATGGTAGAAAGCGAGATGAAAATCCCGGTGAAGATGGTGAGTGTGGGGCCGGATCGTGCCCAAACAATCCAGCGGTAACGGCCGGCCGACGCTAACCGCACAATAGGAAGAGCCTCAACGGCTCGCGGAAGTCGATTTTATTTACAATTTCGTTTGGGTATTCTCTCAAAGCAGGGCAGCAAGGTCGAAACCCACGACCGACCTTTAACTTGATGCCACGTCATGCGATTACGCGCCTCGACCTATTCGAAAATTCCGGGTACAATCCCGGCAATGTTTTGGCTCGTGGACTCTGGGTCTTGGTCAGTGGACTTTTCTTTCAAACTTGGTTCCCCTGGCCGTCTTTCTTAAAAGCATCACTACTGCGGTGGTTTGGAGGGTGTGTCGGACGGGGCGTGGTTATCAAGCCTAGGTTGACCATCAAATATCCTTGGAATCTCAAGGTAGGCGACCACGTTTGGATTGGGGAAAACGCCTGGATTGACAACCTCGACCGTGTGGTCATTGGAAGCAACGTGTGCATTTCTCAAGGCGCCATTCTAATCTGCGGGAACCATGATTTCACCAAGGCTGAATTTGACCTGATAACCGGGGCCATAACCCTGGAAGACGGGGTTTGGATTGGCGCCAAGAGCACAGTAGCTCCAGGTGTCACTTGTCATTCCCATGCCGTGCTTACAATTGGTAGCATGGCAACGTCGGACCTCAATCCTTACACCATCTACAAAGGTTGCCCGGCACAAGCTGTCAAGGCAAGAACCATCACCCAGTAAAACTTACCTTTTGCAAACGTCCACTTCGACATATGCTACATTACGCCGGGTTTATCAATTATTGAACAAGAAGGAGCGCAATCGATCTGTGTTTCTGCTACTTAGCATATTCACCAACAGCATTGTAGAAATCTTAGGGCTCGCGGTGATTATCCCGGTCATCGGGCTCGTGATTCAACCGGAAACTATTCAAACAAATCCTTCGCTCCACCATGCATTCGAACTCGCCGGTACAATAGGCATCGATACTCCATACCGGTTTTTGATTTTGCTGTGTGTTATTATGATTGGAGCTTTTCTGTTCAAGGCGTTGTTTGGGCTTGGGGTCAACCTCTTTCAAGCCCGTTTCTCATTTTCTGTGGCACATCGGCTATCCGGATTGCTATGGACCTACCATTTCTCGAAATCACTTGAGCGAATGCGTTCTTCCAATTCAGGCCGCTTGCTCACCGAAATCAACACGTGGCCTATAACTTTTGCCAGGTTGTTCATGGTTGGTGGGGTTCTTATCATCAGTGAGCTTACAGTGATTGCCTTCATCACGATTGGACTACTCTTTTACAACCCTATTGTCTCATTGAGCATCGCTGTCCTAATCTTAACCGGAGCAACAATTATTCGCACACTAACCAAGCAGCGGCTTGCGAGGTACAGCCACTCACTGCGGCAACTGGAACCGCATACAAATTCCCTCATCACCAACGCAATCCGAGGTTTCCTTGAGGTCATTACATTTCGAGCTTCAGATGCTGTTCGCGATGCCTATTTGAAAGATCAAAAGTCAATATTTCGCATCCAAAGTAACACCACGGTCCTGCAAGTCAGTCCGTCCAAATTGTATGAGGTTCTCGCAGTTACCGCCGTCGCCAGTTCCATCATCATCACCTTGATACAGGGAGCGCCCCAAGCTGGCTTTCTCGAATTGTTGACCTTAATGGCCATAAGTGCTTACCGCATCATGCCTTCTATGAGTCGGCTGAATAACGCGGTCATGCAAATGCGTACCTACATCCACGTCCTGGACGCCATGGAAACAGGCCAATCTGGCCAACAAACCAGGGAAGTCTCGACAAGCCAAGGAATCAAAACAATAGCGGGGGTTGATATCCAAGTGAATGATATCACGCTGTCATACGAGACACGTAAACAGCCAGTATTAAACGATTTGACTCATTCCTTCCATCATGGTAACGTCCATGCCATTATCGGCGCTTCAGGGTCCGGCAAAAGCACCCTCATCAGTTCGCTGCTATGCCTTCACCAACCAAGTTCAGGCGCTATTTTCATTCAATCATCAGCCTCACAACCCAAGAATTTGGGCTCGGATTTGTCAATCCAAGATTGGATTTTGAATGTGGGCTACCTGAGCCAGCAACCGTTCTTATTCCAAGGTACGGTCCGGGACAACCTCACCCTGTGCGTACCCGATGCAAGAGTGAATGAAAGTAAGGTCTTCGAACTTGTTGAATACTTGCAACTCAGCGAATGCCTGGGGCCTGACCCATTGCAATTTGAATTGCAAGAAGGAGGCAGCAACTTGAGTGGAGGCCAACAACAGCGGCTCGCTTTGCTGCGTGCACTGCAAGTGGACCGCGCGGTCCTCATCTTGGACGAAGCCACGAGCGCGTTGGATAGCGAGCTGCGGGACGTGGTGTTCCAACTGCTGAAAGAACGCGCACTAGCCGGGTGCAACGTCATCATTGTCACGCATGATAATCAGTTGGCTAAACAGTGTGACACCGTTTTGAACCTGGATGCAGCATGACGCCTAAAGGACCGCACCGCATCCTCTTTTTGTACTCAGAATTAGCGGGGTATTTCTTGGCCTGTGCCAAAGAACTGGGCAAGTCCGAATGGGTAGAGGCCGTGCTGATCATTCACTGGCCAATCAACCCAGAAGCTCCCTTTGTTATAAGATCGACGGACGAATACGAGCTCGTGGACAAATCTGGATTAGATCAATACGAATTGGAAAAAGTGGTTGCCGACTTCAACCCGACTGCCCTAGTGTGTTCGGGGTGGATGGATTCAGATTACAACCGAATCGCCCGGCAATGGCGCCCGAAAAACCCTGTTGTGTTGACCTTTGATAATTGGTGGACCGGCTCTTTGAGGCAGCGCCTCGCCGTCTGGACCGCTCCCTTTTATATCCGCCGGCATTTCAACCGGGTGTGGGTGCCGGGCGAGCCGCAGCTGCCATTTGCGCGA
>DIHQ01000058.1 GCA_002420235.1 Flavobacteriales bacterium UBA5692 | reverse complement strand
GATTTAATGCAAGAATAAGTATGTCGGATGTATTTGACGTAAAGTAGTGATATTCTAGAAACAGGTGCGATGTTGATTTGGTTGTCTTGATTGCACTGACATGACTTCGACATCATTTATTTAGAATAATTCTAAATTACCGGATTTGCGGTATTGGTTGACTCAATTGCTAATGAGAAATTTGCACTCGCTTTTAATTCACAAAACCTAAATTATGAACATAAAGTTCTACTCCTTAAAAGGCGCTTTCGTCTTTGCTATGGCAACGACTTTCGCATTGACCTCTTGTAATAGAGATACTGAAGGGTGCACTGACCCGGCAGCCGATAACTATGATGCTGACGCAGACACAGATGATGGAACCTGCTCGTACACCATAGTAGCTCCGGATACTTACACGTTCACGGATGCAGACGGCAATAGCACGGTTAGCTACAGTGGCCAACATCAGCGCCTCAACATGTTATCAGAGATGTCGTCTTACCTGAAGACGGCCAATAACGAAGGCACAGCTGTTGACGCGGACGTGCTGAAAAACATGTATGCTAATGAAGGACACACATGGGATGATGAAGAGGGACTTGGCATGACTGGTTCTTCAAAGCAATTGAAAAACAAAACAGTGGGTGGAGAAAGTGAGTTCACTGATATATTCGAAGCCTGGATGGACGAAGTTGCTGCAGCAAGTGACGGATCAGGTGCAGGCTCTGCCGGAGTAGCTGGTGTAGTTCTTTCTACAACCAATCCTGCAAAGCAATATTTGCAAAGCGCTCAAGGGCAAGAATGG
Organism: Flavobacteriales bacterium UBA5692; assembly: GCA_002420235.1. Classification (GTDB taxonomy): domain Bacteria; phylum Bacteroidota; class Bacteroidia; order Flavobacteriales_D; family Sanyastnellaceae; genus UA16. Next base: position 5,279 of record DIHQ01000058.1, on the reverse strand, counting down.
ACTCAACTTATTGAAAAAGGGTTGATGGGTGCCTGCTTCTACTACAACATTTCTGTTGTTTACCTCGGAGAGGATAAAATGAATGGAGATAATACTGCACCAGAGGAAGGTGAGTTTTACACTGAAATGGAACACCACTGGGATGAGGGTTATGGATACTTCACTACGGCAGTGGACTACCCAGCTTCAGGCACAGATCGTTTTTGGGGTAAGTATGCAAATGGTAGAGAAGACCTTTTGCAGAGCGCCTCGAAAATATCTGCAGCTTTCCGACTGGGAAGAGCAGCGATTTCTGAGGATAACATGACCGTTCGCGACCAGCAAATTGATATCATCCGCACGGAATTGGAGTTGGCTGCAGCTGGAACAGCAATCCACTACTTGAACTCTGCCATTTCGAACTTCGCTGATGATGCATTGAGAAACCACGCTCTGAGCGAAGCGAAAGCCTTCATGTGGAGCTTGCAGTTCGGAGAAAACACTGCTGTTGATTCTGATATGGTTGCACATCTCCTTGAGGATATGGGAGATGACTTCTACGCAGTTACAACCGCCATGTTGACTGAGGTTCGCACTGAACTCGCGGCAGCGACAGGTTTAACTGACCTAGCCGACCAACTCTAATGAACGGCGATCAAGATTTAAACAATTCAAGTAAAAACTGGGGCTCCTTGATGGGGCTCCAGTTTTTCCTTTTTTTCATCCTTGTGGTCTTTGCCGGCTGCAACCCAGATGATCAAGAAGCTAACGGGGACTCCTTTGACCGAGAAGCATTCCTTATTAATACTGCAGATAATCTGATTATACCGGCCTATCAGGATGCGGTGGTCGCTGCAGAGGATTTATGCTCAGCCCTTTACGATGGCACCCTGGAGGAAGCACGCGCTGCGCTCAAGGAGTGTTCGATGAAGTGGCAAGCTGCGGCTCCTTTTGATTTCGGCCCTGCGATAAATCGGGGCCTCTTGACCACCACCAATACCCATCCGTGCGACACCACAGAAATTGAGGAGGACATACTTGACGGCAACCTAGTCCCGGGCCTCCCGACCACGTTAGATCGAACCGGGTTACCTGCTTTGGATTATTTGCTTCATAAAGGTGAATGGAACGCAGATCGTCTTCTTCATGCATCTTACCTCGCAGGTTACTTACACGACGAACTTCAAGCAGTTCTCGACAGCTGGGTTGATGGGTACAGAGACGATTTCGTTAGCCGGACGGGCACAGACATTGGAAGTGGCGTTGGAATGATGTTAAATGCCTTCAATCGCACCTACGAAGGAAACGTTCGAAAAGGAAAGTTAGGTCTTCCGGCTGGTGTATTTTCGTTCTCTGGAAACCCCAAGCCACACGTGGTTGAGGCATACCACGCTGGTGATTGGAGCATTGAATTGTTGGATGAGGCCATGTCGGCTACCGAACGCATTTACATGGGTGGCGATGGTGTTGGTCTTGACGATTATCTTCAGTTTCTAGGTGACGTTTCTTATGGAACAGAGCTTGATGCGGAAATCAAAGCGCAACTTGCTGCTGCCCAAGCTGCAGTTTTAACGCTGGAGGATCCCCTTTCTGATTTTGTTGTTGAAAATCAACCCGCAGCGATCGACGTATACAGCGAGTTACAGTCTTTAGTAATCCTATTCAAAGTGGATATGATGTCTGCTCTAGGAGTTATAGTGACGTACCAGGACACAGACGGTGACTAGACTTGTTTCTTCTGCCTCTTTAGTAACGCTGAGGAGGTTGTTTGCTCTGCTTACCCTCTGCAGTACCATTCGGTTTATTGCATATGGCTGGGTAGAGACGCAGATTTTGCAGCCTAACTGGTTGTTTCCATTTGATGGGTTTGAATGGCTCCCTCGCCCAAATACCGAGGGAGCCATTCTTTTGTTTACTGGGATGATTCTGGGTTCGTGTTTGATGCTTTTCGACAAAGTTGTTCGATTGGGGGCCTTCATCTTCTTTTGCTGTTTCACCTATGTTGAGCTTTTAGATAAGTGTAACTACCTCAATCATTATTACTTCGTCTCCTTAGTTGCCTTCCTTCTCATTCTAGTACCTACTCGTTCTGACAGACCAGTTGTACCCCTTTTTATGAAATTGGTTTTTCAAGGTCTATTGGCATTGGTGTACTTTTTCGCGGGACTGGCAAAGCTTCAATCGGACTGGCTGATTGAGGCTCTTCCTCTGTCCATTTGGTTGCCTCAGCACAGCAGTCTTCCTATTATTGGGCCACTACTTGCCGAGCGATGGGTTGCTTACGCATTTAGTTGGGGAGGAGCTGCATTTGATCTAATCGCGCCATTTGCTCTCTTCAGTCACAAGATTCGGCCGTGGTTTTATCCGATTTTGGTTGTTTTTCATGTGCTTACATGGGTATTATTTCCAATCGGAATTTTTCCATGGGTTATGATTCTATCAACGACTGTTTTTTTTCGAGACGTCTGGCACGTATCCCTTTGGGAACGTCTTGGACTTCCGCTTACTAAAACTGCCGATTTCGATGCGATGTCTCATTCTCGTTTTGGTTGGCAGTTCGCGGCGATGACGGTATTTTTCATTTTTCAAGTCATTTTCCCCTGGAGGTATCTTGCGTACCCAGGGAACTTGTTTTGGCATGAGACCGGATACCGTTTTGGGTGGCGTGTTATGCTCATGGAGAAGGCTGGCATGGCAACATTCTTTGTAAATGAAGGTAGTGGAGTTGAACAGATTTTTGAACTTGATGAAGTTTTAACACCTTACCAGATAAAGATGACGGCTACACAACCGGATTTGTTACGTCAAGTTGCTCGTAGAATAGCTGCTGAAAATGAGGGTGAAGAGCGGGTGAGGGCAGAGGTATGGGTGTCTATGAATGGCCGAAGATCTCAGTTGTTCGTAGACCCATTTGAAGATTTGTCAGCTTCAATCAACTCTTGGGCTCCCCGCCACTATGTTTTACCATTAGATTCTGTGATAAGGCCAGCAGAATGGAATAGAATTCGTGAACATGTTCGAAATGAGAGGGGCTGGTAACTTCTGGAAAATGGAAAATTCTCTGGTGTTATTCTGTGCCATGCTCTGTTCTTCATTCTTATTTGGACAGACGCTACAAGGGAAAGTCATTGCAGAGGATGGTTTCCCCATTCCTTACCCGAGTATTGTTTGGAAAACGCAATCAACTGAGTCGAATGTGTTGGGAGCGGATGATGGCACCTTCCAAATTGGAATCGAAGAGTTTCCTGGCACTCTGTCTTGCAGTGCAGTAGGTTACGAAGCCACAAAAAAATCAATTGATAACCCAACCAATTCGCCATTGGTGATTGTTTTGAATAAACTAACCGTCGAAATAAATCAGGCCTTAATTGAATCGACGCAAAGCTCAACTGAATGGCTCCCTTCGCTCTCTAATGGAGGTCTTTACAGAGGAATGAAGAGTTTGGCCATTCGACCTGAAGCGACACTATCCGTTCCAGGTGAAGTTCAAGCTAGAAATATATTTTCCGCCATTGCTGGCGCCAACATCTGGGAAAGTGATGCGGCCGGTCTGCAGCTTGGAATTGGTGTTCGTGGATTGAGTCCAAATCGATCGGCATACTTGAGTATTCGACAAGACGGAGTACCCATCGCGGCAGATCCATTGGGTTATCCAGAGGCCTATTATACCCCACCGTTACAAATGGTGGAAGCTATTTCCCTTGTTTCAGGAGCAGCAGCACTTCAATATGGATCCCAACTTGGAGGCTTATTGAATTTTCAAATGAAACGCTGGAATGGACATGACGCGGTCGACTTAACGTGCCTCATTTCCGCAACTGCATATCTCCCGGAGGAGCGAGAATATCGAGGGAATCAACATGTTGCTATTCAAGCATCTCTTCCGACATCTGCGGAATCAGGTCTATTTTTTGCAATAGACAACAAAACAGGTACAGGTTGGAGAGAGAATGGACGTTTCAAGAGTACAACGTTTCATATCAATGGGATACAAAATATCAGTGAGGACTTGACGATTCGAGAGCATATTTCTTATATGACGCGAGAGGAGCAACAGCCAGGAGGTCTTACGAAAGCTTTATTTGATTCGAGTCCACGATTCAGCACTAGGAATCGAAATTGGTTCAGCATTGATTGGTTTGTTGGGGGTATAGGAATCGACTTCCAAACTTCGTCGCGATGGAAGCTGAACGCAGATTTGAGTACTGTCGTTGCAAACCGAAAATCGCTGGGTTTTTTAGGGACGCCAGATCGCATTGATTTTGGGCAAGAACGAGGTCTGATAACGGCAGATTTCAGATCAATTACTTGGGATTTAAGAGGAACTCGAACTTGGAAGAATAATGTCAGTGGTGGCTTTAATGCTTTGCTTATTGGCAGTCAAGGACTTCGAGGCGACAACCAGATGCGACAAGGCTGGGCCAATGATTCGGATAATGCGGATTTCACATTTGTTGAATTACTCGCTGGTCCAAGTAGTGATACCAATTTTCCGAATTATCAGGAATCTTTTTTTGCTCAAGGTATTATTGGTACATCGCCGAGACTTTCTCTGACACCAGGTATTCGATGTGAGCGGATAAGAACGTCAATGAGGGGTGAGTATCGGGAGGTCGCAACAGACTTGAATGGGAACTTTCTGGAAGATTCTATTTTCAATACAAGGGATTCGAGGAGCAGGGTCGTAATCCTTCCGGGCATTGGTTTTTCCTGGAAAGAGGGCTTGACCGAGGTTTATGGAAATGCTGTCAGAAACTTCCGAGCTATTAATTTTTCTGATATTCAATTGACGGGCTTAGGAGTTGTAGTCGATCCTAACATTAGCGATGAATTTGGTGCAAATTTTGACGTAGGTTTTCGAAGGCGGACAGAAAGTTTCCAGTTTGATTTTAGTGTTTATTGCCTTCTTTATAAGGAACGAATTGGCTTGATGCCAGCTATCGTTGAGGCTCCGCCTCCGATTTTCCAAAAAGCGATCTTCTTGCGAAATAATTTGAATGACGCCCGTACGTTGGGAATAGAGCTATCCATATCCAAACAAATTGAGCTCGATGACGCAATGATTAATTGTGGTGGGAGTATCGGAATTGCCCGGGGACAGTATGTCGATGGGGACTCACCTATTCAAGGGAATGAATTGGAGTTTGTTCCTGATTATACGTGTAGGGGGAACGTTATGTTCACAAAAGACAGATGGAACATACAACTACATGGGGCACTGACGGGAAAACAATTCACTGACGCGACAAATGGTGAATACACGCCAACTGCTGTTTGCGGTGAGATTCCAGCGTAAGCAA
>DIHQ01000098.1 GCA_002420235.1 Flavobacteriales bacterium UBA5692 | reverse complement strand
TGCTCTATCCAGTTGAGCTACGGAACCATGAGGCCGCGCGTTCGCGACTGTTGGTGCAAAGATGCAACTTGAATTGCATTAACTTTAGTGAAAACACCGTTTCATGCCACCATCTGCAACCAAACCAATTAATTACCAGAAATTGATCTTGTTGGTTGCATTCGCTCTTGGTATCATCTGCGGTGCCGCAGCCCAATGCACCCAGGCTGAGGAGCCCATCGCGATTTTCCAAGCTCAAGCGCTCCAAACCAATGAAATACCCACCTTAGATGCCGCCAACCACGTTGGCCTCAACTTGAATGAGATAGCTTTCACTGACGTCCGGCGCCACAAGTACAACACTTGGACTTTGATGCTGCCATTCATAGGCGGGAAAACTCTAACCGTTGAACTCGAATCCTTCCTCCCTTTCAGCGATGCCTTCAAAATCGGCCGTTCGCAGCCCGGTGAAAAATTCGTACAGGAAATCTACCGGCCCAAACTCCTATCGTACCGCGTAGTTTCGCCGGGGATTAAAGGAACCATAGTCGTAATGGAAGAATTCGTAACTGGCACTCTCCAATATGGAGGCCGCCAGTACGATTTGAGCCCTATCCGCAGCGGTGCAAATGGTAAGCACGTCCTGTTCATGCTGGCCGATGCCGTCGAACCATTGAAATTTCAATGCGGCGTAAACGATTACAGTCCGCACCGTGACGTCGCACCCATGGGCATGCACGTTCAGTCCTCCAATACTAACTTTGTCAACGACTGTGTCGAGGTAGCCATTGACATCGACTACTACACATACGGCACCTTCAGCAACGACTGTTATCCAGCTGTAGAATGGGCGCTGGCTATTCTCGCCGGGGTGAATACGATTTACACTGAAAGTGTTGATGCCTTAATTAACGTACAGGCCTCGTACATCCACGTCTGGGAAACCCCCGATCCGTATGAGAGCATCACCAACGACGCGGGATACATGCTGGATACTTTTCGCCTCGAATGGTTAAATAACTCCAACCTGAATGGCATCCAACGCGACCTAGTGCACCTGCTCACTCGCCGTACCAACACCGACACTGGGGGCATAGCCTATCTGGACGTCGTATGTTTCCCTGCTTATGCCGCCGGCTTCAGTGCAAACCTTGAAAATGGGAGCACCTATAACCTTAATAATTACAGTTGGAACCTAAACGTAGTTGGTCACGAATTGGGCCACAACTTTGGTTCGAACCACACGCACTGGTGCGGTTGGTCCAATGGTCCAATTGATAACTGCTACGATGTCGAAGGTAGCTGCACCAATAACCCGCAGGCCCAGATCGGTACCATGATGAGCTACTGCCACGCCGTTAGTGGCGGTTCCGTGAATCTTGAGTTTCACCCCACCGTTGTATCGGAAGCATTTATTCCCACGATAAACTCCGACGGAAGTTGCTATGCGGAATGCGTCAACCTCACGACTAGCTGCCAATACTTCGGATGCACCGACTCAGCAGCTTGCAACTTCGACCCAAATGCTGTTGAAGAAGACGGCACTTGCGCTTACGAAATTGACGGCTGCGGCGTCTGCGGCGGCGACGAATCCACTTGCTCGGGTTGCACCGATTCGGTGGCCTGCAACTATGATGTGGATGCCACCATCGACGACGGGTCATGCTTTTACCCTCCCGTTGGTACCACCTGCGATTGCGAGTACACCGCATCCTTCACTGTAAATCTCGCTGCTGGCGAGACCGACAACCAGACCATCGAGGCAGCGGGGTTTGTCACAGGATTTGAAGTCATCCTTGACTTCATCGATACGCCAGTAGATAACTCGTGGGCCAACGAGATGATGGTAGGTCTGACGGCACCTGACGGTACCTGCCTCCAATACGGCGGATACAACCTAACACTAGGGTGTCCCAGTGCCGGATTTTGGCCAGCCAACTGGAATACAAGCACCGCGGGTACTTATACTGCAACCGCAGTTTTCGAAGAGCCCATCTCCGGAGTCGGGGAATGGACAATCACAATAATGAACTCATGGGCTTCTTCCGATGGTGCTTCCTACGACACGGACATCACATTTAATGGACTATGCGAGGGGCCGCCTTCTGTCCCTGGATGCACTGAACAGGGCGCATGCAACTACGACTCCAATGCCAACTTTGATGACGGTTCGTGCGAATTTACCAGTTGTGCTGGCTGTACCAACAGCGCGGCGTGCAATTACAACCCTCAGGCCTCCATCGACGATGACTCATGCGACCTCGTGTCGTGCTTCGGCTGCACAGACATCACCGCCTGCAACTACAGTCCAACAGCGACAAACGACAACGGTACATGTGAGTATTCGAGCTGTGTTTGTCCCGGTGACCTAGACGGCGATAACGAGGTCGCAGTCTCAGATATATTGCTATTATTGAGCGATTTTAATTGCATGAATGTACCGTGCGTCGGAGATGCAACAGGAGACGGCCTAACCAATGTTGAGGATCTGCTCTTGATGCTTGCGTATTTTGGCGATAGCTGCTTTTAAATAAGGTCAACTGCAAAAGTGGGCACAAAAAAAGCCACTCCTTGTGGAGCGGCTTGGCGGTTATGTGGCATCCAAAAAACTAACCCTTACTTCGTGGAAACGTACAACCTGTGGAAAAAACTGAGTAACAATGAAAATGTTTCAATTGAAGTAAAAAAAAATCCTTTCTGCACCGTATTTCGCACCTCCCATACCATTCTCAACGAGCTTCACGGGCTTCTTCAAGTCGTTGGACTAGGATGGTAGCATCGGCGTTTTCACCATGCATGGACCAACAAACTGTACCGAGAGTGGTGTCCGTCATTTTCACGTCGATCTCGTCGCGCCCAGACGTGCAACCAGCCTTCACAAAAACTAAACCCTCTGCACCCACCAACCGACCAGCTTCAACAAATTCGGAAGCATCAAATGTTACTTCCAGGGAGGTACGCTGCTCCTTCAAAAGGGCGTCGACATTGCTTCGGTCTACAACGGCATACTGACCGAGTAAGGCGGTTGCGATTTCATCGGCCCAAGCCTGGCTGGATTTGCGGTGACAATCCTCACCTCCTTCGTCAATTACCGCCACGGTCTGCATGGGTCGAGCGTTAGCCTCAACTTGGGCTGTCACGCGAACAGTGCCCCTTCTAGTCAAATCCTCTATGAGTTTATGCACGATTTCGTTTTTGCAGGCGGATGCAATACGCGGCTGATCAAATCGAAGGCTCGCCAAGACCTCTCCTGTGCGGAAATCGTTGAGCGATGCATATACTTCCGAGCACGTTTCTCCACAGGTCAGAGAATACCGGTAGACGTAATTGAAGGAGAACTTATATGCTGTCGGCGGCACCCAAGCCTCTGCTTCTTCGGTAACCACCGGTGGTGCAGAGTCAGGTGCAATTGCAATGCGATTGCCGGGCAGCATAATCAGCACTCCCTGACGAACCGCCTCTTCCATACCAGCAGTGACGCGAAACCTGTATCCCCTCCCAATACCGCTTTTGCGAGCGATTTTTCGCATTTGGCGCACCTTCATGGGCAAAGCATCAGAATCCACATTACGGATATTGTCCAGCATTTGATACAATTCAAGTGCTAGAGCCGCTTGATTCGAGGATTGGGATAACGGTACCATAAGCTTCTGGGCTTGTGCTGCCGAGGTCACCTTGAAACCAGCTCGCTGCAATTCACTTGCAAAAAGTTGTGTCATACCGATGCGATCAGGCCCTAAGTCCATCACTACAAAATCAGGCATCAGAAAGGGCCGCTTGATCTCAACATCGTAGGTAGGCCCCAACACTTGTGCGTGCAAGGTTGAAAATTCCGATACCACTAGACCAACAATGGATAGAGCCCACAAGCAATACCCCAGTTTCTTTAACTGTATTCCAAAATACATCATCGATAGCAAATTAGCGCTACCCGCGCAAATTGACATTATGAATTGTGTGAAAATGATGACCCCTCCTGGTGTCGTTTGCCACATTGTTCTTGGGCGTGTGGTGATTTTGCGAAACCAAAGGAATCGTCACCATTTCTTGGGATCTCGATAGCGAGGACTATCATATCATGAATCTCAAATTTTAAGGCGCTGCAATAACATATTCAATTTAATATTTCAACATTTATTAAATTGTTAATACATTGGACCGTGAAAATGTCTACAACACTTGTCGAGCGCAACCAATTGGAATACACCGCCAAGGTGCTTAAAACCATCGCTCACCCAGTCAAACTGGAAATCCTCAAAATCCTAGCGAATAATGAACCCCTCGATGTTACGACCTTGTGCAGACACGTGGGCATGGGATGCCAAATTTCCATGATGAGCCACCACCTTGCCAAGATGAAGGACAACGGTGTCCTCAACTCAAAAAAACACGGTAAGCAAGTGTTCTACTCCATCGCAAACCGCAAACTGCTGAACGTCTTCAATTGCATCGAAAATTGCAGCGACGCCTAGCCCCTTCCCCATGGAGATTATAGGTTACATTATGGCACTCGCCATTGGCATATCCCTCGGCCTTATTGGCGGAGGTGGGTCCATATTGGCGGTACCCGTCTTGGCATATCTCTTCAGCTTGGATGAAAAAGTTGCAACGGCTTACTCTCTCTTCATCGTCGGAACCACTGCGCTCGTAGGCAGTTTTCGTCAACACCGCAGCGGTAAGGTAGATTGGCGGACCGCTGGAGTCTTCGGCTTTCCAGCCATCGTGGGAGTGTGGTTAACGCGACATTTTATCGTCCCCGCTTTGCCCGATGTCTTGTTTTTCGCAGGCAGCTTGGAATTCACCCGGCGGATGGCCATGTTCGGCGTTTTCGCAGTGTTGATGGTATGTGCAGCTTGGTCCATGCTCTCCAACAAAGAACACAAAAGCGGAACCGGCAACGTCGGCTACAACTACCCTTTAATCCTTTTGGAGGGCTTGGTAATCGGTGTTGTCACAGGGTTTGTTGGTGCTGGAGGGGGGTTCCTTATCATTCCTGCCCTCGTCATACTGGCCAACCTTGAAATTAGAACTGCAATTGGTACTTCATTGATGATAATAGCCCTAAAATCACTGCTCGGATTTTTTCTGGGCGATGCGATGACCATTGCGATCGACTGGTTGTTTTTGGCGCAGTTTACAGGGTTATCGATCATTGGTATTTTTGTTGGCGTTTACTTCGGACAATTCATCGATGGTGAGCGCCTAAGAAAAGGATTTGGCTATTTCATTGTTGCAATGGCCGTATTTGTGTTCACTACCGAATTCATCAATCAAATGCAATCATGAAAGTCGAACAGATATACACCGGTTGTCTAGCTCAAGGCGCCTACTATATTCATAGTAAGGGCCAAGGTGTCATCATCGACCCATTACGCGAGGTCAATCCCTACATTAAACGCGCCGCTGCCGATGGAGTCAAAATAAAGTACATCCTTGAGACGCATTTCCACGCCGACTTTGTCAGCGGACACCTCACCCTGGCTGCAAAGACGGGTGCCAAAATCGTCTATGGTCCAAACGCCAACACGATGTTTGACGCGCACATCGCCAAGGACGGTGAAATGCTCGAGGTTGGCGACGTGACCATCAAAATCTTACACACGCCCGGACACACATTGGAAAGCACCACCTACCTCCTAATTGACGAAAATGGAAAGGACCACGCCATCTTCACCGGCGACACCTTGTTCCTTGGCGATGTGGGACGCCCGGACCTCGCCCAAAAAGCCGCTACATTGACACAAGAAGAACTGGCAGGTAAGCTTTTTGACAGCCTACGCACGAAAATTATGCCGCTGGCCGATGATGTCACTGTATACCCTGGACACGGTGCTGGATCGGCTTGCGGGAAGAATATGATGAAAGAGACCGTAGACACTTTGGGCAACCAGAAGGCTATGAACTACGCCCTTCGTAAAGATATGACCCGTGAAGAATTCATCGCTGAAGTAACCGACGGCCTACTCCCACCACCTGCCTACTTCCCGCTCAATGTAAAACTCAACAAAAATGGTTACGAGCCAATCGATGAAGTATTGAACCGTGGACTGGAAGCCCTATCGCCTGATGCATTTGAGGCTATGGCCGAAGAGACCGCAGCGCTCGTACTCGACGTACGCAGCCCCGAGGAATTTGCTACGGCTCACATCCCGGGAAGCATCTTCATCGGCATCGACGGAAACTTCGCTCCGTGGGTCGGTGAGTTAATTGTGGACGTTAACACCAAGATTATACTGGTCGCTCCAGCAGGTCGAGAAGAAGAAGTCGTCACGCGCCTTGCTCGTGTGGGCTTCGACAAAACGAATGGTTACCTCAAAGGCGGCGTCAGATCTTGGGCAGAGGCTGGCAAATCGGTTGATACCGTGATCTCTGTACCCGCATTCGAAATGGCTAATAATTACCCGTCGTTTGCAGAGCGAATTTTCGATGTCCGCAAGCACGGAGAATACCTTTCAGAACACATCTTGACTGCTCACCACACACCATTAAGCAATTTGAACGACCATTTAGTTGAATTTCCTCAAGACGGCGAATTCTACTTGCACTGCGCTGGCGGTTACCGTTCGATGATAGCGGCGTCCATTCTCAAGTCGCGCGGCATACACAATGCCATCGACGTCCAGGGCGGTTACGATGCGATCAAAGAGACCGACATTCCAAAGTCGGATAACATATGCCCCTCGGCGCTTTAAACAGATCCTAGT
>DIHQ01000175.1 GCA_002420235.1 Flavobacteriales bacterium UBA5692 | reverse complement strand
CGTGTACCCGATTCGCGAAATAACATCGCGCGCGATGGTTTGTACGTCCAAATACGCTCGACTCTTTACCTCTCCCGCCAAAATGACTTGCCCTGTGGTCACTAGCGTTTCGCATGCAACTTTGGAAGTGGGATCAAACGCCAAAAATTGGTCAATCAAGGCATCGCTGATCTGATCAGCAACCTTATCGGGATGTCCTTCTGATACGGACTCGGAGGTGAAAAAGTAGCTCATGCTGTAGCGACAAAAGTAAGCAAGCAAACTTTCACCATTTCACTTCGCAATTCACATCAACAGCACTTGGCACAATTCACTATCCAGACCGATGACTGAGCGCACTCCAATTACAAAGTTCTCGGGCTGAAGGGTAAGCTTATCAAAATGGAACGATTAAAGGATTTAAAGAAGTGCTAAAAGGTTCTGAACTTCAGAGAAAGAAAATATATTTGAATGCACAATAACACTTGTAGAAATGATTACGCAAAACGCAGTAGAAACAGCACAGGAAAAATGGGGAAGCGGAGTTGTAAAAATTGGCTCCCTGAAGGATAACCGGAGCGTATGTGAGGAATTCACGAGCACTTTCTTAGACGAACGATACAACTTTGGAAATGGCACCGTCCTATTTAAGCCAACCAAATGCGCTCACGAACAATTTCGTGCGACCAAGGCTGAGGCGCTGTCCTACTTCATTGCTGGAGACAACCGTGCTTGCTCGGAAGATGGAGGATTTGCAATCCAACCCTGGACCAAAGTTCGGTTCGAAAATACGGGCTTCATCCTCGAGGAATCTCGGGCAATCGCCATGGGGAACTACTTCTTCACAACCACTGGCGGTGTCGAAGTAAAAGTAGAATACACGTTTGGATACATTCTCGTAGCAGGTGAATTGAAGATTGATGTGCATCACTCTTCATTCCCGTACAATCCGTAAAACGGACGAGACGAAACATGAAAAAGGGAGCCTGTAAAAAGCTCCCTTTCTTTTTTATTTTTCCCGGAAGAACAGCCGGATGGTAACCCCCGATAGGTCCCACTCAGAGCGGATGTGATTTTCCAAAAATCGCTTGTATGGATCCTTAACATACTGAGGTAAGTTGCAGTAGAAAGCAAACGTGGGAGTCTGTGACTTGATTTGTGTAATGTACTTGATTCGCACCATCTTGCCCTTGTACATGGGCGGAGGTTGATTCTGGATGATGGGAAGCAAGAAGTCGTTCAGATGACTCGTAGGAATCTTGTAATTCCGGTTTTCGTAGACTTCCATCGCCTCTTCGAAGGCCTTCAAGATGCGCTGCTTGGTCAAGTTGGACGTGAATAGAATCGGCACATCTGTAAATGGCGCTATGCGCTCACGAATCGCAGCCTCGAGCGTCTTCATGGTTTGGTGGTCCTTCTCAATGAGATCCCACTTATTCACCAAAATCACAATTCCACGATAACTATTGACAACCTGCCAGAAGATAGCCTGGTCCTGACGCTCCATACCGTTTTGCGCATCGATGAGCAACAAACAGACATCACTCTGTTCGATGCTCCGTATGGTGCGCACGGTACTGTAAAATTCCAGCGGGTCTTCGATCTGCTTCTTGCGACGCAGACCGGCAGTATCAATCAACTCAAAATCGAATCCGTAAAGGTTGAAACGGGTGTGAACACTGTCGCGTGTGGTTCCAGCAATGTCAGTCACGATGTTGCGTTCGTTGCCCACCAACGTATTGATAAGCGTGCTCTTACCCACATTAGGACGGCCCACCACAGCAAGCTTGGGCAAGCCGCTGTCTTCATCATCGCCTTCATTTGGCAGCAATGCAATCAAAACATCCAAAAAGTCCCCCGTGCCGTATCCGCTGGACGCGCTCACTGGATGGACATCGCTGTCCAAGCCCAACCGGTAAAACTCACTCGTCAATTGGTCATGCGCCGCTGTATCCACCTTATTGCAAGCCAGTATAACCGGCTTGTTACTTTTGCGAATTAGACGCGCGATGTCCTCATCCAAATCCGTAAGCCCGGTCTGGCCATCTACCATGAAAAGAATCAAAGCAGCCTCCGCAATGCTGACTTGCACCTGAGCACGGATTGCCGCTTCAAAGGTATCGTCACTTTTGGTTATCCAGCCACCCGTATCAATTACGGTGAATTGTCGTCCTGTCCATTCCGCGCGCCCGTAATTGCGGTCACGCGTCGTACCGGACGTAGGATCGATGATGGCATCCTTCGTCTCGGTCAACCGGTTGAACATGGTTGACTTACCCACATTGGGTCTACCTACGATGGCTACGAGATTGTTCATGCGACCTGGATTGACGGAGTGCGAAGTTCGTAAATGATTGGCGACTGGACCCTTACATAAAAAAGGGCCCTCTTTCGAGGGCCCTAAGAATGGCGTCGACATACTCTCCCGCGGAAGCAGTACCATCTGCGCTGGTGGGCTTAACTTCTCTGTTCGAAATGGGAAGAGGTGGACCTCACCGCAATAGACACCTAAACGACATGATGAACAGATTAATCCGAGCGCTCTCGGTCTGTCTCATCAAATGAGAACATACTGGTAGAAAAACTTGCCTTTATAAGCTTTCGGGTAATTAGTACCGCTCGGCTTTGACATCACTGTCTTTACACCTGCGGCCTATCAACGTTGTCGTCTTCAACGACCCTCAACAAGACCTCATCTTGTGGTGAGTTTCGCACTTAGATGCTTTCAGTGCTTATCTCATCCATACATAGCTACTCAGCGATGCAGCTGGCGCCACAACTGATACACCAGAGGTATGTCCATTCCGGTCCTCTCGTACTAGG
>DIHQ01000156.1:9085-10430 GCA_002420235.1 Flavobacteriales bacterium UBA5692 | reverse complement strand
AATTGATCCTCTGGAATTTCCGTCTTAAAAACATGAGAAGTCAATGACCATCCTGGATACAGTGATACTTGCAGCATTTCATCAATAGCTGAGGACGACAGACCCGCAAGCGTTATAGTTGCCTCACCTTTCTCATCCAACTCGACGGCACCAATTCGTTCGATATTAGCTCCATTTTCATACACCGACACTGAGTCAATGGGCCACGTAACGGACTGACCCATTGCAAAGGGAAGAGGCCAGATGCCTCCAACCCAAAATACAAACAACAAAACAGTCTGTTTCATTTGCTTCAAATTTCTACTGACAAATTACGGTATCCTGCCAAACACCATAACCCGCCCAGAGCCCTATGCCCCCATCTACATTCGTCATCATTGAAGAGGGCGGTGCGAACGGGCTGCCTTGGCTCAAGATTAACGTTTCGTAGCTGCGAATGGCCTGAAAGACAGATTGGTCTATGGAACACATCCGCACCACGACTGTGTCACCAGATTTGAAATAACCCGCTTCGGAGCTCGTCGCGAATTGATCATCCCAAGCGGTACTGTTAGCAGCTGCGCCTCTAAAGGCTGAAAATTCAAATGATAATCCATTAAAAAAAGCGTCATCAGTTACACTGCCTAATGGGGCTATGAAGCTATCATCCTTGACCTGTCCAGCGAGCGGATCCCACTCCGGGCGAAGGTTAATTCGCTTCGCAAACCATCGATAGGCATTGCCTAAAGTATCAGGGTCAGTGAATTGGGCATACATCAAACCCAATGAATCAATTGTACCCGGTGATTGAAACCAAGCTGAATCAATCGGAACAGCGGGGACAATGGTTGTGCTTGCTTGCATATTTGTTTCCTCAATTACTACATCCAATGCGTACGTTGTCCCAGCCATCCCTCGCCAAGCAGGATCAAAAGAAGTGTAAACACATAAGTCTAATTCAGCTAGGACGGTATCGGGAAAACCTAATATTTCCGCAGCAGTTTCAAGCAATTCGGGGGGCAGGTTGGAAGTGCACAATTCTTCCAATTCTGCTGCAGTGGTTCCATCGCTTATGGTAACCAAAGCACCGGGCAGGAAGGCTTGCCCGACGGAATTGGCATCCACGGGATCAAAATATCCCTGTGATTCACCAACAAATACGAGAGGGGCCTCACCTTCAAAAATGGTTCCTTCTACAACGAATACTGGCTCATCCGTTGGCAACTCAACCTCAATTTTCTGCTGGCATCCGCTAGCCACGAGGAACATGGTTATAATTGGGGTGGAAATAGAGGCAGTTTGTTTCATGGGCTAAAGTTAGACCGAACAACCACCTTTCGTCGTGAATAACCTGAAGATAAATCGC
>DIHQ01000156.1:0-8709 GCA_002420235.1 Flavobacteriales bacterium UBA5692 | reverse complement strand
ACTCTCTAGCATGCTGAATCGACGCCACCTCCGGATAAAGATCTTGCACGTTCTCTACGCTTTTTACCAAGACGAAGATCGCGACGTGGCCAAGACCAAAAAAGCCCTCGACTACTCCATCGAGAAAATGCATGAGTTATACTTGCTACTCCTGCTCATGATTGGAAGTATGCAGTCATTTGCAATTGAACGAATTGAGGCAGGCAGAAAAAAACAATTGCCCTCACCAGAAGACCTGCATCCCAATACCAAATTCGTGACCAACAAGCCGCTTCGTGTCTTGGCGAACAGTAAAAATTTAAGCAAGGCAGCTGCAGATGGAAACATCGGCTGGGACAACCACCAAGAAATGCTGCGAAAAATTTTCCGGGAATTAATGGACCACGAGGAATACACGACCTACATGGCTAGCGAGGAACGCAGCTTTCGCCACGATCGTGAATCATTGATTCGTATGTTTCGCAAGCACATGATTAACATGGAATTATTCCAGGACAGCCTCGAGGAGCTCAGTATTTTCTGGAACGATGACCTCGACCTTGCCGCTTCCATGGCCATCAAGACAATGAAAACGATTGGAGAGGCAGATGATGACGTCGAGCTCCTGCCACTTTGGCGCGATGACGATGATGACCGTCAATTCTTTGAAGGACTATTTAAAGAAACGTTAGCCCAATCGAAGGAGAATGAGTCCTTTGTGACAGAGGCCGCCGCAAACTGGGACTTGGAGCGAATCGCTCTGATGGATAGAATCCTAATGAAAATGGCCCTTGCAGAATCTCGGACCTTCCATTCCATACCACTCAAAGTCACGCTGAACGAATACATCGAATTATCGAAGTATTACAGCACTCCGAAAAGCCACGGCTTTATCAATGGCATTCTCGACGAGTTATTTTCTAAACTAAGGGAGAACGGAGTAATTAAAAAAACGGGTAGAGGACTCATCGAATGAAACCTTGCTATTTGAATGTAAAATTACTTGTATGCTCTGCTTTCCTGCTCTGCTTGACTAAATGCGATATGGATAAAAAGGGTAAAGTTGGCACCGACCTCATTCACATCCCAGCTACGGCGAGTTCTTACTCCACTTCACCAAAGGCCTTGCCGGCAATTGCGTTTGTAGACACCTTGGTCGACATAGGAATTGTGAGCGAAGGCACTCAAGCGGACGTAATTTTCAACTTCTTCAATACTGGAACAGCCCCCCTGATACTATCGGATGTGAGCACTTCATGTGGATGCACCTTAGCTGAGAAATGGCCGCGAGAACCAATCGAATCTGGCGGAAGTGGTAAAGTAGTCGTGCGCTTCGACAGCCGCGGACGCGTTGGTGACAACCGAAAAGAAGTGTATGTTGTCACAAACGCTGTTCCTGCAACTAGGATCTTGGTGTTAACAGCTGAGGTCATCGGTCCTTCATCAAAGAAATAAAGTAAACTAGTATACCATGCTCAATTTATTTGCACGTTTGACCCTCCAAAGTACTGCTCCCGGTGAGGGCGGACTGAGTTTTTTCTTGCTCATTGGCGGAATGTTTTTGATTATGTACCTATTTATGATTCGGCCACAAGTCAAAAAACAGAAAGAAGCCAAAACATTCCGAGAAGGCCTGAAAAAGGGTGACAAGGTTGTTTCCATTGGGGGCATTCACGGAAAAGTCATTGACATGAACGAGCGCACCGTGCTCATGCAAATCGATGGGGCTAAAATCCGCATAGACAAGACCGCATTGAATCCAGCAGGTGAAGCCTCGGAGGAAGATATCAAAGCCAACACCTGATGCCTCATCAGCCAACCATGCCAACGTTGGGCCTGTCACTGGTCCCGGTAGCTGCCCTAGTAGTCCTACTCGCAGCTGACGTCATAGCTTTTGGTGAGGACAGTTCATATGGAGCTAATCAAATTGCAATGCTTCTGGCTGCATTCATCTCAGGTGGTATCGGTATGGCTCGCGGCGTCCGGTGGAAAGACATTAGCACAGCCATTGCTCATTCTGTTTCACAAACTACGGAGGCAATTCTGATTCTGCTGATGATTGGAGCACTGTCCGGCACTTGGTTGATTGCCGGAATTATCCCGGCATTTATCCACTATGGATTGCAAATTCTTGAACCAACAATTTTTCTGTTCGCTGCCTGCATCATTTGTGGATTGCTCTCCTTGGCAACTGGCAGCTCGTGGGGAACGGTCGGTACTGTGGGCATCGCCTTGGTGGGCATAGGCTCTGCGCTGGGAATCAGTGAAGGATGGGTTGCTGGTGCAATCATATCAGGCGCCTATTTCGGTGATAAAATGTCGCCCCTAAGCGATACCACCAACATTGCTGCGGCCGTTGGTGGTACCAATCTCTTTAGTCACATCCGGTATATGACTTTAACGACGGTACCGAGCCTTATCATTGCACTGATTTTCTTTTTGGTTGCAGGCTACGGAGGTGCAGCCGCGGCAAACGACGTATCCGGTGCTTTCGCAGGTGAATTTGGAGCCGCGGTGTTGGAAGCTTTTAACATTCACATGGGCCTCTTTATCGCGCCCGCGGTGGTCATCGTTTTAATCGCTAAAAGGGTACCCGCGGCGGCAGCTTTACTCATTGGGACCTTGCTCGGTGCCCTCACAGCGGTCGTTTTCCAGCCCAATATTATCCGAGAAGTCGCTGACCTTGGAGGCGAGGACAAAGGTTTCGCAATTGCCGCTTTTAAGGCCTGCATTCAATCCATGGCTTCCAATAGTGCCATTTCAACCTCCAATGCCATGGCCAATGATTTACTCACGTCGAGCGGAATGGCAGGTATGCTAAATACTGTCTGGCTCATCCTGTGCGCCATGGTATTCGGTGCCACCATGCAAGCCACGAGAATGCTTGAACGCATAACAAAGGCTATTTTGAGTGGGGTGCAGTCAACTTTTGGTCTAGTTGGTCGAACGGTCGGAACATGCCTCGCCTTCAACGTCCTCGCATCCGATCAATACCTCGCAATTGTCATCCCGGGAAATATGCTGAAGGATGCGTATGCTGAGCGCAATTTGGCACCAGAAAATCTCAGCCGCACTTTGGAAGACAGCGGTACAGTGACAAGCGTACTGATTCCCTGGAATACCTGCGGGGTTGCCCAAAGTGGAATCTTGGGAGTAGCTACTTGGGCGTACTTGCCCTATTGCATATTCAACTGGGTTAGTCCGATGATGACTTTAACCGTTGCGGCTTTGGGCTTCCGGATCAAGCGCTTGTCAGAGGCTGAGGCGGATTGAACACAGGATTAAAGGATTTGTTGGCTACGCATGGGTAATGCACAGGCACCTGATAGCACCGGATTTGCTAACGAAGGAGAAATTCGTGTTGAGGGTGCGAGAGAACACAACCTCAAAGACATTTCCATCACCATTCCGCGGAATCAATTGGTCGTAATTACAGGTGTCAGCGGGAGTGGCAAATCAAGTTTAGCGTTCGACACCTTGTATGCCGAAGGCCAGCGCCGCTATTTGGAGACATTCTCTGCTTATGCCCGCCAATTTCTTGGGGGATTAGAGCGGCCTAAGGTCGATCAAATTACCGGCTTGAGTCCGGTCATAAGCATCGAGCAAAAGACCATTTCCAAAAATCCGCGCTCGACCGTCGGAACTATCACAGAAGTACATGATTTTTTAAGATTGATTTTCGCGCGAGCCTCAGATGCATTCAGCATGCAAACGGGTGAAGCCATGATCAGATTCACAGACGAGGAAATCTTGAATCGAATCCTTCAAGACTACCAAGGTCAGCGTATTTTATTACTTGCTCCCTTAGTAAAAGGTCGTAAAGGCCACTACCGCGAATTATTTGAGTCCGTCATGAAACAGGGGTATGTACGGGCCCGAGTCGATGGTGTACTCGTTGAACTCGAACCCGGCATGCGCCTCGATCGCTACAAGGTCCACGACATTGAAGTTGTCATCGACCGAATCGAAGTTCGTCTCGACGATGAAGAACGCCTGCTCCGGTCTATTAAGACCGCATTGAATCTAGGCAAAGGAAATATGGGTGTCCAGGTCCACGATGATTCCGCAGTCCGGCATTTTAGTCGGAATCTAATGTGCCCGAGCACAGGAGACGCATACCCCGACCCTGAGCCAAATCTTTTTTCATTCAACTCCCCATACGGTGCCTGTCCGCAATGCAATGGGCTTGGTGAAATTGCCGAAGTGGAATTATCCTTGATCATTCCTGACAAAAATAAAAGCATCCAAAAAGGCGGCATCGCTCCTTTAGGCGAAATCAAAGGCAACCGAACCATCCAAGTCATCCAAGCTTTGTTAGATGCATCTGGTGATACCCTTAAAACACCCATAAAAGAACTATCCCCTGAAGTCATAGGTGAAATACTGTATGGTTCGAAAGAGCACATTTGGGTGCCTGGCAGGGCTGGCACATCGGGCAGCCATATCAATTGGGAGGGAGTCATTGCAACCATCGAATCGGCAGCTGAACGCAGTAAATCCATTCCACTTCGCCGATGGGCTCGCCGTTTTATGCAAAAGAAAACTTGCTCTTCGTGCGGGGGAACCCGGCTTAAACCCATCAGCCTGCAATTCAAACTAGGAGGTAAGAACATCGCAGAATTAGGGCAAATGGATCTCGCCACACTCTCGCAGTGGTTTCAATCCTTGGATAGTGGACTCACTAACAAGCAGCGGATCATTCTTCAAGAGCCTCTCAAGGAAGTAAATGCTCGCTTGGGCTTCCTGGTAGACGTGGGCTTGGACTACTTGGCTCTAGACCGATCCGCACGAACGCTTTCTGGCGGTGAGGCACAGCGCATTCGCCTCGCAACGCAAATTGGAAGCCGATTGACTGAGGTCCTGTACATCTTGGATGAGCCTAGCATCGGTTTGCACCAACAAGACAATAAGCGTCTTATCAAGAGTTTGCAAGCGCTTCGTGATGCCGGTAATTCTGTGATTGTAATCGAACACGACGAAGAAATGATGCTTCAGGCAGACCACCTCATCGACATTGGACCGGGGGCAGGCATACACGGGGGGTATGTGGTGGCTCAAGGTCCACCTTCCTCCCATCTCGGAAGGGACAGCAGCACTGCGAACTATCTCAATAAAACCAAATCCATCGCTATTCCCAAGCGAAGGAAAACCAGTAGAAGCCCCAAACTCAAACTCATTGGAGCACGCGGTCACAATCTGCAAAATTTAGACCTAATAATACCCTTAGGAACCTTCACCTGCATCAGTGGAATCAGTGGCAGCGGTAAAAGCTCCCTGATTAACCAAACCTTGTATCCAGCACTTCATAATTACTATTTTGAGGAAACTAAAACCCCTCTGCCATATAAGAAACTAAATGGCTTACAGCATCTGGATAAGGTCATTGCCATCAACCAAAGTCCCATCGGCCGGACACCACGAAGCAACCCCGCAACGTACACTGGCATCTTCAACGAAATCCGAGCGCTGTTCACCAAACTACCCGAGGCGGCCATTCGCGGCTACAAACCCGGCAGGTTCAGCTTCAATGTGGCAGGTGGCCGATGCGAAGATTGTAAGGGTGCTGGAATCAAAACAGTAGAGATGAATTTCCTGCCTGACGTTCATGTAGAATGTGAGGCTTGCAAGGGAAAGCGCTACAATCGCGAAACTCTTGAAGTTCGTTACCGAAGTAAGTCCATATCCGACGTATTGGGTATGACTGTAAATGAGGCAGTTGAATTTTTTGATTCCTTTCCAAAGCTTAAGCGTATTGCCAAAACACTCCAAGATGTTGGATTAGGCTACATCACTTTGGGACAGCAATCGACCACACTGTCCGGCGGCGAGGCCCAACGTGTGAAGCTCGCCACAGAATTGGCTCGAGTCAGCACTGGTAGAACGTTCTACGTGCTGGACGAACCCACCACCGGGCTTCATTTTCAAGATATTCAAATGCTGATTAATGTACTTCAGCGCTTGGTTGATCAAGGCAATACAGTTCTCGTCATTGAACATAACATTGACGTTCTCAAGGTTGCAGATTACCTCATCGACCTCGGTCCCGCGGGCGGTCAACATGGCGGAAGAATTGTTGCCACCGGCACACCCGAAGAGGTCGCTGCCAACTTAGACAGCGCAACCGGCCCGTTTTTACGTGCTATTTTAGCGACGTAAAAACAACGCATGAAGAAAGGTCTTAAGCAACGGGATTGGAACGAAATAAAGACCAATGATAGTTGGTCCATTTTCAAAATCATGGGAGAATTCGTTCAAGGGTTTGAAACCTTGCAGCGCATTGGACCCTGTGTAAGTATCTACGGGTCGGCGCGGATGGCTGAAGGCTCAGCGGTCTACGAACAAGCACGAGAAGTCGCACGTCAACTCAGTGCACGGGGATATGGTGTCATCACGGGCGGAGGTCCCGGTGTGATGGAAGCCGCTAACCGCGGAGCCTTCGATGTCGGAGGAACATCTGTTGGCCTCAACATAGAATTGCCATTTGAGCAACACAATAACCCATACATCGATCCAGACAAAAGCATTGACTTCGATTACTTTTTCGTTCGTAAAGTCATGTTTGTAAAGTATTCTCAAGGTTTCGTTGTCATGCCAGGGGGATTTGGAACATTGGACGAATTGTTCGAAGCTTTAACCCTTGTGCAGACGGCGAAGGTGGATCCAGTACCCATCATTTTGTATGATTCAAAATTTTGGGCCGGCCTTGTAGATTGGATGAAAAATACCCTTGCTAACGGATACGAAACAATAAGCCCAGGAGATCCAGAATTATTCCATGTCGTTGATTCCTCAGATGAAGTGGTTCGAGTCATCGACGAATTCTACTCCAAGTCGCTGCTACGTCCAAACTTCTAAGTCATGAACAAGCCCTTACTCCTCATTACGGCGCTGACCTTCTTTGTAGCAGCTCACAGCCAATTCCCCTACAGTGCAACGGTACTCAACGAGTTCTACATGCCCTTGGATAACCCCACTTCGCTAGGGATTGAAGTAGGATGGGATGATCCCGAAATCCAAATCCCACTGGACTTTTCGATTGACCTCGATGGGAACAACTCGGGCGGGATTTTAATGATCGGCGGTACGGGAGAATTGCTCATGAACACCACCGAGAATGGCCTACTGAACATCCTCTGGCCAATCAGCTTGGATGTCATGGATATTGGAGCAGTGGAGGCGGAAGAATTCAGCAGCATTCAGTACCAAGTAACCGGGGAATCACCCAACCGCATTTTGAAGGTGGAGTGGGACAAATGTGGCCTCTATGACGAGATTTCAAGCTTTGGCACGACGACTGCGCGCCTCAGTTTTCAAATTTGGATTTACGAAAGTGGCGGCATCATCGAATACCATTTTGGTTCGAACACAATCTCCGTTGATTCATTGGAACTCGAATTCTTAACGTCAGGCATTATCCTTGGGTTCGACTATGATTATTACACGGGCACATTCTATACAGCTAGTGGCAACGCGGATACGCCGGATTGGACCTTGACCGACGACTTTTACCAGTGGAATTACTCGGACGCTAATTTATTTGGAATACCGGTCGAGGGTACAGTTTATCGATTTGGACCCGCAGTCAATATATCCGAAACCGAAACACCAACGCAAAGTTTTTTCACCTACCCCAACCCAACTGCCGGTTCCGCTTGGATCCAAAACGGTACCGAGGCGGCGGAGTTCCGTGTGTTAGATGTCACTGGTCGAAGCATCCACACTTTCTTCTTGGGCGCTGGAAATCAAGCACAACTCCCCTCTGAGGCTTGGGCTGCGGGCACCTACACGATTCAGAGTTTGACGCCTTTGGGTCAGGTATCAACGGTCCGACTACTGGTCGATTGACCCGCGCTTTACTGCTTCATGAAGGGAAGGGCGTGGCGCAATCCTTCCTTTTCGAATTCCACGACGTACACGCCACTTGGCCATGCCGAGACGTCCACAGTCATACGCTGACCGCCGGACCATGGCCACGCTGCAATAACTCGGCCGGACAGGTCCACTACGCTGCACTGAACCCCTGCGGTCTCGATGAACCGCGAAGCGATGTTCAGTAGGTCGTTTGCCGGATTCGGGTACACCTGCCAATCGGCTTCCGCCAAGGACTCATCGACGCGCATAACAGGTGCAAATCCAATGGTGAACACGCCATGTTCGGGCAGATCCACTTCGGTTGACCAATACTGACCTTGGTTCTGCAACGGATAAAAATCAGGCTGATTTAAAATACTGAACTCATCCCCTTCCGCTACAATCAGTCCGATGCTTCCGGACATGAACAGTTCAGCGACTCCCGCGTCTTGAACGCGGAAGTTCACGGTGCCCACGTCACCAACTGCTTCACAGGCCCAAATACGTTCGAGTCGCTCTGATTGAAACGGAAAGGCTGTCACCACCTCAACTAATCCGCCGTCGTGGCCCCAGAAAAAGTATTCGCCATCCTGCAGATTTGACGGATCACTAATACGCACGGAACCGATTCCTTGTGCGTCAAGGTGCTGATCCCACTCACTTTCGCGGCCAATGCCCGCGACGTCTTCAGGATACTGATCTCGAAAGTAATGTTGAACGTTGCCGAGATTGATTCCGTAGCGCGCGGCGATGTAATTGGACACGATGGTGCGGTGCGATTCAAACAACCGCCGTCCATAGATGAAATGCTCAGAGATAAATCCTTCGCCAAAACGATCATCGAAGTCCCATCCGTACCGCACTTCAACAAAGTCTGCG
>DIHQ01000114.1:3326-15811 GCA_002420235.1 Flavobacteriales bacterium UBA5692 | reverse complement strand
AACGATGGCCAGGACAGCACTGCGTGGGTAGATATGGGGTTCCCGTCACTTGTTCCGCACGAAGGTGAAGCCGACAGCATCGTCCTCCAGCGGTTCCCCGCAGCATACCCCATCGATCCTGATAACGACGGCGATTGGGATTTGGTTATCTCCCCGAACATTTCTCTTGAAATCGACGATGACCAATGTGCGCAGTTGTGGGAAAACCAAGGGACTGTGGATAACCCTCTTTGGGCTTTGGCCTCTGATAACTGGATTCACGATGGAACCATTGATGTCGGACGCGGAGCAATTCCTATTCTGCACGACATGGATGGAGACGGCGATTTGGATCTCGCGGTCGGAAACAAAGAAAGGTATGAAGGAGTGAATACTACTCCTACGGATCTCGCTCTTTTCGAAAATATTGGGACCGCGACTGAGCCTACCTTCAAATGGAAAACCTGGTCTGCAATCGATTTCTCCTTCAACGGCATAGAAAGTGCGCACCCTGCCTTTGGCGATTTAGATGGCGACGGAGACACCGATGTCATCGTTGGAGACGAACTTGGATTGCTTCATACATATAGCAACGAAGCAGGACCGGGTATGTGGCCGATATGGAATTTAAATCAATTGGCCATTCAAGGTGCTGAGGGCGAAGTTATCGATGTTGGACAGTTCGCCGCCCCTCAATTAATTGATATCAATTCGGATGGACTTCTCGATCTCATTACCGGAGAAAAAAACGGAACGTTATCATTGTATTTGAATTGCGGTTCACCCACGGTCCCAGCCTGGTGCATCCAAAGCACACCCTCGCTAGGAACGAATTGGGGTGGTATTCAAGTCAACAACGCACTCGGCATCAACGGATACTCCACACCGTGTTTATTCGCCGATGGCAGCACTATTCACATCGCTTCCGGAAATGAGCTGGGGGAGATTCAATATTTTGGCACCCTAGATTCGGCTGACTTCCTCGCACCGCTATACACGAACGGCTCATCATGGAACGAATCCATGCGTGGACTCAGATCCAATGGAACTATAGGTGACGTCAATGGAGATGGTATTCCAGAATTGGTTGTCGGAATCCAAAATGGCGGGATGCGTTGGTTCAATGGAATTGCCGTTGGAATCGCAACCCCATTTTGGAGTGACCCATTTTTCGCTCCTAACCCGGCACAAGCTGGAGGGTTCATTCGCGTTAATTTGATGGAGCCGTGCCATGTCAACTGGTTCGACATACAAGGACGATGGATTCATTCGTCTAACATCCTACGGTCAGAGGCTTCTTCAATACCTGTTCCTGACTCACCGGGGTTCTATCTCATGACGATGCAACCCGAATCAGGCGGAATCATGAAATCATTGCGGATTGTAGTGCAATGAAGCGACTAGGTTTCTGCTCATGATGAGGAGTCTGCTGTCATGCGGTCGAGTACCTCAGCCACACCACGAACAGCTTTTTCACTTTCTGAAAGCAGCTTTTTTTCTTCCTCGTTAAGCTCCAATTCAATGATTTCCTCGATTCCGTTCTTACCGAGCTTCACAGGAACACCGAGATACAAGTCGTTGATACCGTACTCACCCGTCAATCTCGCGCACACAGGGAAAATCCGCTTCTGATCACGAACTATGGCCTCCACCATCTGCGCCGCTGCAGCACCGGGAGCGTACCAAGCTGATGTACCCAACAAATTGACAATTTCTCCGCCTCCCTTCTTCGTACGCTTAACAATGGAGTTTAACTGCTCACTATTAATCAATTCAGTCACTGGAATTCCACCAACTGTGGTATAACGCGGGAGGGGTACCATGGTATCGCCGTGGCCACCCATCAAAACTGCTTGGATGTCTTTAGGAGAGCAATCCAAAGCTTCTGCCAAGAATGCACGGTAGCGAGCTGTATCTAGGATACCTGCCATACCCATAACCTTACTAGAAGATTTATTGGCCGCCAGGTAAGCACAATAGGTCATTACGTCAAGTGGGTTTGAAACGACGATGATGATGGCATCAGGGCTATGTTCGAGGATACTATTCGTAACACTCCTTACGATACCTGAGTTGGTCGCAATCAAATCGTCACGACTCATACCCGGCTTTCTCGGCAATCCGCTTGTGATAACAACAACGTCTGATCCTGCGGTTTTCACATAATCGTTGGTCACGCCAATCGTGCGGGTATCGTACAAGTTAATGGGAGCCGTTTCCCAAATGTCCAAGGCCTTGCCCTCGGCAAATCCATCTTTAATGTCCAACAAAACGACTTCATTCGCTACCTCACGGGTAGCGAGGACGTTAGCACACGTGGCACCGACGTTTCCTGCTCCGACAACGGTTACTTTCATGGTTCTGATACTGGTGTTTGGGAGGACAAAAGTAATCAAGGAAAGGCCCGTATCCATGCACTATTTACAATTCGTGGCAACGCCTCGGTGCAGACCACGAGGCCATCTGTCAATTGTTTAATTTCGCTTTCATGATGCACAAACTTATTCCCACTATTATCATCTTCAATTTTGTCCTGTGCATGGGGTACACCCTTAGGGCTCAACCCGGAAAGCCCGCTGGAGGTAGCTACCCTGCTGGGCAAGCTGGAGTTGATTTCAATTTGAGGAATACCAAAAACAATAAAGATGGAAAGTGGATTAGGGTCTGGCCCAATGGCAACCTTTACTACGTAGGCCAATTCAAGGATGGCATTCCATCCGGACAGTTCACATTCTTCTTCGAGACCGGTGAGGTCATGTCCGAAGTAACACACATCGAAAATGGACGCAAGGCATTTACCAAATTGTACCGCAAAATCGGTTCACTGCAGGCAAAAGGCATGTATATGACAAGCCGAAAATTAAATGACCAAGGCGAGCCAATGCGTCTAAAACAGGGCGAGTGGATTTATTACGATGCCAGCGGTCAAGTCCGGCTGAAAGAAAACTACAATATGGATACCTTGCATGGTTCATCGGTTAGAATGAGCAAAAATGGCAGGCCGCTCGAAGAAGGAAAGTACGTGAACGGTGAGCGCGATGGTACATGGAAGACGTTGGATGATTATGGAACAGTGCTCTCGGAAATTGGCTACCGCAACGGTTTATTTCACGGCATTTGCAAAATCAATTACGCTAGCGGCAGGCCCCAAACAGTGGGTATGTTCGACACTGGCAAAGAAAATGGGTTCTGGAAATTTTTCATGGAAGATGGAACAGTGCAAAAAACGTATCAATACAAACATGGCGAACTGTTGACGGAGATTCACGAAAACGGTCCAGTGCTCATCACATTTTCTGACGGAAGACCCAAGGAGGAATTTGAGGTGGTGGACCAAGTCAAGGTCGGCCCATTTCGCGAATGGCATGATACGGGTGAGTGGACCCTTGAAGAATCCCTTGACCCTGAGACAGGAGACCCAGTTAGAAAGAGAATCCTATCAGGAGAAGCGATCCGTCGGGAGGGCGAATACGTGAACGGAAAGTTGGACGGAGATGTTTACAACTACGATTTGAATGGGCGATTGTTACTGATTGAGCACTACAAGGAAGGGACGCTGAAAGAGAGCGAAAAACAATGAAGTCGTCCTTTACGCTCTTTGCACTTTATGGCATTGCATCATTCCTAGGTTTTCAATCTCAAGCGAATGGCCAAACAGCCCCCAACCGCTATTGGGTTCAATTCGAAGGAAAGCTTTCAGATGAAATCCCCTCAGGGCATTCCACCCCTTATACCTTAGAGGCTCCTGCAGATTTTTTGAGCCCCAAAGCAATTTTCCGACGGACCCTCCAGAACATCGCCATAACCTCTCATGACGTGCCCATTCCTCCCACCTACATCGACACGCTACAAGCGATGCAAGGCTTTAAAGTTATTTTACAAAGCAGGTGGTTCAATGCAGCGACAATTGCAGTCATTGACTCTGGATTTGACCCATTTGCGCTGCTTGAGCTGCCAATGGTTACATCCGTAAAAAGTGTTCAATGCATCGAAGGTGCGACCCGTACCCCCCTTATTGAAAATCCATTGCGAGAATCCATCGAACAGACGGCATATGGTGGCGGACTGGCACCGCTTCAGCAACTGAATGCCGACTGGCTTCATGGGCTTGGTTTTCGTGGAGAAGGCATGACCATAGCTGTATTGGACGCAGGATTCGAAAATACGGAGAGCCTGCCCCTTTTCAAACGGGCATGGGACGAAGGACGAATACATGAAGGCTTCGACGCCATGTACTCCCAAAATGGAGTATTCGCCCACCACCGGCACGGTACAGCGGTACTCGGAACAATGGTCGGGCATTTAGAAGATTCGCTAATTGGAACAGCACCGGATGCAACCTTTATCCTATATCGTACGGAGGACGCCTACAGTGAGTACCTCATCGAAGAAGATTATTGGGTCGCCGCAGCGGAACACGCCGACAGCATCGGTGTCGACCTTATAAATACGTCACTCGGGTACAGCCTATTTGATGATAGCACGATGAACCACGTTTACGAGGATCTCAATGGGACAACAACGCGAATCAGTCAAGCCACTGCATGGGCTGCCGAAAAGGGAATACTCTGCACAACTAGTGCAGGCAACAGCGGATCTGCTCCGTGGCGTTACATCACGGCCCCGGCAGATGCCGAAGGAATCCTGACGGTTGGAGCAGTGAACGCTGATGGTCAACACGCGGCATTTAGTGGTTGGGGACCTACAGCGGACGGAAGAATTAAGCCAGATGTCATGGCCTTGGGGGTACAAGCCTCCTATCCGTTTGCAGATTCTACCATACGCCGTGGCAATGGAACCAGCTTCTCCTCGCCCATTCTGTGCGGCGCAGCAGCGTGCTTGTGGCAGGCATTTCCAACTGCATCAGCGCAAGAAATCCGCAAAGCGATTACCACATCCGCTCATCTTTATGACCAACCTAACGACAGCATGGGTTATGGTATTCCCAACTTTCGAAAGGCCTTTGAGTTACTTAACAATACTGGAGCGGCCACTTGGGAACCTGAGGGTGCATCAGAACCCTTGATTTTTCCAAACCCTAGTAACGATGGCACCCTGCGATGGCTCTACAGTGGAAATGACACCCTTAGTACTTGGCAATTATTCGATTTGAGTGGACATTTGCTTAGAGAAGGTCTTGTCCCTTCGTGGCCTACAGCAGAAGGCTACCTCCAAGGCCACATTCAAGTGGATGAAATGTCACCAAATGGAGTGTATATCTTTCAATTGGTCGGAAAAGATGCTGTCGTCGTCAGCAGGCGCTGGGTTTTAATGCGCTGATCGAATCAGAAACCGTACTTCTCTTTCCAAATGGCCCGCATCGCCTTTTGGATTGTTGCTTGGGGTGTAAAAAGAGGTGCCTTCGATCCCTTCCGGTAAACATTCTTGACATGAGGCTTCTTGACTTAAATCGTGGTCGTATTGGTAGCCTTTGCCAAAGCCTTGGGCCTTCATGAATTGGTTTGATGCGTTGCGCAAGTGAATTGGAACTGGTAAGTCTCAACTTTGTTGGACAAATAGAAGTACTTCATTAATTGCCGTACAGGCCGCATTGCTCTTTGGACTAGTCGCCAAATAAATCGCGCATTGGCTTCACGGAATTCGGGCTTCAGGCATACCGATGCGTTCGATGGCGGCAAATGTTTCATACGCGAAAACCAAGGCGCTTGGGTTGGCCAAACCAATGTCCTCTGCTGCTGGAATAATCAAACGCCGCGCGATGAATTTCGGATCTTCCCCGCCGGCCAGCATGCACGCCAACTAAGACAGTGCCGCATTTGAATCACTCCCTCGAATGCTTTTTAACAAGGCAGAAGCAATATCATAATGGATATCTCCTTTTCTGTCAAAACGAATCATTGTCGACTGCAATGCCGCCCTTAAAGATTGGTTGTCTATGACCGCAGGGTCCTCCTTCAAAATATCCACTAAAACTCCACTGCATTAAGCAAGCATCGAGCATCTTCACTGCTCGCACGAAACAATGCCTCCCATTCCTTCACTTAAATTACACCCAAGCGGAGGGCCTCATATTCCTCAATAGCACGCATGAGAATTTTTTAGTTGACTTATATTAAAATATTGTAATACATACACTTGACACCTACTTTATAAAGCTAATATTATCTAAAAAGATGGGTTTTATATTGTGGCACCAATTAGAGTGAATAAGCCCTGCTTGACAGCGCCAAGTAAACTATCTTCTTGTGATTTTGATAACCGATGAATCTTATCTTCATCTACCAAATGTCTCTGCCCCAAATATTCCGCCAAGTTCCAAGTACGTATCCGTTCCGCTAATGGCACCTTACGCATCGTCAGCAGGTTTCTTTTCGGCCTTTGATATCGAGTTTAGCGGCATCGACTCAGGTCTGATATGCTTCCATCGTTTGTGCGACCATAACCACTGGTGCGGAGTCTCGTGAATGTCCGCTTCCAACAAATCAATACACTTTTGCAAAATAGCCCCTTCCGGCAGGCGTTTGGGCGAATCAGTGACCAATTCGTAATGTGTTTCATAGTAACCGCGATGGATTTTCTTAATGTGCCCGTAAATCACGGGCATATCGTACGTCTTCGCCCATTTTTCTATACCGAAGTGCCAAGCTGTCTCTTGATTCAAAAATGTATTCCACCAAGATTTAACAGGGTCAGCGGGGCTCTGATCGAACCCCATCACAACCGCTTTGGGACGACCGCCTTCCGCATAGGTATCCATCCAGGTCTGTGCATCCACTGTTCGCACCATTTCCAACCCAAACCTTTGCCGTGAAGCGCGAATAGCTTCATCCATTGTTTTATTGGAAAGGCGTTTGTAGACAGCCATTACATCATGTGGTATGTTTTGGTTGGCAGTCATGGCGTATAACTCCCAGTTGTTGAAGTGGCCTCCAGCAATAAGTACACTCCTCCCAGCCTTGAAAAAAGGTTCAAAAGTCTCCAAACCTAGATGGCACATTCTTGATCTAGCAGCAGCATCATCGATGGTGAAGTTTTTGATGGATTCCATCGTGATATCAGCAAAATGTAGATAATAATTCCGCTCAATCTGACGGTGATTAGCATTGGAGATTTCGGGAAAACTGCGCTCGATGTTGCCTCGGATAACTGTCCGTCGGTAACCTAATACACCTGAAGCCAAACGAGCTAATAATGAGCTAATTCCGTGCAAAAATCCGAACGGTAAACGCGAAAGAATACGAAGGAAGAACAGCGACATGACGCTGCAAACATAGGTCAATGCAAGCGGGCTCCATAGGTTATGTCGACCAAACCATCGTACGCTAATGCCACACCATTTGGCAAATCAGCATTGACCGATTCGTGAAGGCCCAAATGGTGACTAATGTGCGTTAAATACGTTTGGCGCGCATCAATTTTTGAAGCCCATTCCAAGGCTTCCTCCAAGGTAAAATGAGACAGATGTGACTCCTTCCTCAAGGCGTTCAAAACAAGGACATCTACACCTTTAAGTCGCTTTAAAGTCAATTCCGATAATTGATTTGCATCCGTGATATAAGCCAATCCGCCAATACGGTAGCCCATTACAGGAAGCCGGTGGTGCATCACCGGAAGCGGCCACCAAGTCGCATCACCGATATCGAACGGATCCATCGTAATGCGGTTGAGCTGCACACGAGGCACACCAGGGTAATTCGCTTCAAAAATGTACTTAAACTCACGTTGTAAGGCCTCTTCAACCCGTGCTGTAGCAAAAACCGGCATGTCCTTGCGCCTTCTAAAATTAAATGGGCGAATGTCGTCCAGCCCGGCAACGTGGTCCTTGTGTTCATGCGTAAACACAACAGCATCAAGGGTTTCAAGCTTTGCCCGGAGGCATTGCTGCCGAAAATCAGGGCCAGTATCAATTACTACGTTCACCCCTCCAGCCTTCACGAGCAGCGAGCTCCTTAAACGCTGATCGCGGGTATTTTCGCTGCGACAAACTTCACATGAACAGCCTATGATGGGTACCCCTTGCGAAGTACCTGTGCCGAGAAATGTGAATTCCACCTCCATGAATCAAAGGTACGCCCTGTTCATCTCGTACATTTGTTGAAACGGGCTTACCACTGAAATTAGAATTGTCGTGGATTCCAACAGAGTTATCCTATCTGCAAAACAGAAAGCGCTCCGCATCAATCTGAATCAGGACCTCTATGGTACTTATGCTGAAATCGGAGCAGGCCAAGAAGTCGTCAGGCATTTCTTTAGAGCCGGTGGGGCATCAGGTACCATCGCTAAGGCAATGTCGGCCTACGACAAAGACTTCTCGGATGCCATTTATGGTGAAGAAAAAAACGGACGTTACGTGTGCGAAAGTCGTGTGCATAAAATGCTCGCACACGAATACCAATTGATGATTGATCGTTTGGACCGTGCGGAGCATCCAACCAAACATTTCTTCGCGTTTGCAAACACAGTCGCGACCATTAACTACCACAAATCGAATCAAGGCCACGGGTGGTTTGGTTTGAAATTTCAAACAACTCCGGATCAGGAGCCCAATGAAGTTATTCTCCACGCCCGTTTACTCGAGAGCGACGCCTTAATGCAGCACCAGACGGTCGGAATGCTCGGGGTTAATCTCATATACGGGTGCATCTTTTTTTACAAAAAGCCGAAAGAGTTATTGCAATCCTTGTACGATAACCTCGACCGGGATCGGGTGGAAATCGATATGATCGAAATGAACGGGCCGGATTTTGAAGCAGTAGATAATCGCTTGCTGTCCCTTCAATTAGTCAAAAACGGCATGACTGATGCAGTTATTTTCTCCCCAGACGGACGAAACCGTCAGGCTGCTGACGTACTCTACAAAAAAAATATCCTGGCCATCCGAGGTTCTTTCCGACCGGTCACCAAGGTTAGCATTGACATGATTGCAAAAGGGCTGCAACAGTTCAAGCAGGAGGCAAGAGTTGAAAAAGAAAACATACAGGTCCTTTTTGAAATAACGCTAAATAACCTTTCTGCTGAGGGCGACATCGACGAGCAGGATTTTCTAGACCGCGCGGATGTACTGTGTTCAATCGGACAGACTGTGCTCATCTCAAACTATCAGAAGTACTACAAGCTTGTTGAATTCTTTTCGCAGCACACGAAAAAAAGAATGGGCATCATCATGGGCGCCAATACACTGTCCATGGTCTTTGACGAGAAGTATTACCGCAACCTTAACGGCGGTATTCTGGAGGCGTTCGGTATTTTATTTAGCCGAGATCTCAAAATGTACCTCTACCCATGGATGGATAAGCCCTCTGGAGAATTGTGGAAGGTCGAAAACACTCCATTGCATCCAAGGATGCAACCGCTCTTCGATTACCTCCGTTTTAACAAACGCATCATCGATATACCTTACGATAACGATGTGTTGGGTATTTTCAGTAAAGAAGCTCTTGAACTTATCAAAACTGGACAGGACGGCTGGGAAACGATGGTGCCCGACTTTGTTGACCGCATCATAAAAAAGAATAGACTGTTTGGATACTGTGGCGCTGTAACGCCAGCATCAGAGCCAGATCAAGAAGATACCGCTGAAGCAGCCGCGCGAGCCATATCATCCGGCAAACAATAGACCACTACTGGCCCATAAACCAAATAATAAAAAAGCCCGTGCTGAAACGGGCTTTTTTGTTATTTCTGCAACTTCAGGTTAAGCTTCAGCACTTTCCTCTACAGGTGCAAGCTCCAAGTTCGGGCGCCTTGTAATCACTTTTTTCTCAGTGAACGCACGCGTACCTGTACCCGCAGGAATCAAATGACCAACAATCACATTTTCCTTCAAGCCATTCAAGAAATCTTGCTTTCCACTAACCGCGGCTTCGTTCAAGACTTTTGTTGTCTCTTGGAACGACGCTGCCGAAATAAATGACTTCGTCTGCAATGACGCACGCGTAATACCCTGCAATAGCGGTCGTGCCGTTGCAGGAATGGCATCACGGCCTTCCGCAACAACCATGTCACGTCTCCGGAGCGATCCATTAACATCGCGCAGTTGCCGGGCTGTTATCATTTGACCCAGTCGCAGATCTTCGCTATCTCCTGCATCCGTAATGACCACCATTCCAAAGATGCGGTCATTTTCTTTCATGAAATCTGACTTTTCTGCGAACTGCTTCTCTAGAAAACGTGTATCCCCAGCATCCTCAATGACCACCTTTTTCATCATTTGGCGAACGATCACCTCGAAATGTTTATCATTAATTTTTACTCCCTGGAGTCTGTAAACGTCCTGGATTTCATTGACGATGTACTCCTGAACAGCAGTTGGACCCATAACATCTAGGATATCTATTGGAGTGATAGCACCATCTGAAAGAGGCATACCCGCACGGACAAAATCATTATCCTGGACTAGGATATGCTTTGAGAGCGGCACCATGTATTTGTAGATGTCTCCTCGACGTGATTCCACTATAATTTCCCGGTTACCTCGCTTAATCTTACCATAAGAGACGATTCCGTCCACCTCCGAAACAACTGCTGGATTGGACGGGTTTCGTGCTTCAAATAATTCTGTAACACGCGGAAGTCCTCCTGTGATATCACCAGACTTACCTGCCACTCGTGGAATTTTTGTCAAAATCTGTCCAACGTTCGCTTGATCTCCTTCTTTCACAGAGAGGTGCGCACCTACAGGCAAAGAATAGGTCTTTAAGACCTCGCCCTTCTTATCGACAATGAGGATAGCAGGGTTCTTTTTCTTGTCCTTGGTTTCGGTAATGACAATCTCGCGGAAACCGGTTTGTTCGTCAAGCTCCTCCCGGTAAGTCACTCCTTCTTCAATCATATCGAACTTGATCAAACCTTTCTCCTCGTTGATAATCACATTATTGTATGGGTCCCATGTGCAAATGGACTCACCTTTCTTGATTTTCTCACCAGGAAATTTCTGTAGAATCGAACCGTATGGTAAGATGGTTGTGCTTAACGCAACACCGGTCTTCGCGTCAACTACCTTAAATTCTGATGAACGCGAAACCACAACTGTCTCCTTCTCTCCATCAGCGTTGGTTCGTGCCACTTCGCGCAAGTCGTCAATTTCGACTACACCAGCGAACTTGACCTTCACTTCATTTTCATCCGAAATTTTTGATGCTGTTCCACCGACGTGGAATGTACGCAGTGTTAATTGCGTTCCCGGTTCACCGATTGATTGAGCAGCAATGACACCTACGGCTTCGCCGACCTGCACTGTTCTGGCTGTAGCGAGATTTTTACCATAACACTTTACGCAAACACCGGAAACCGACTCGCAAGTCAAAACCGAACGTACTTCTACTTCATCAATGCCAGCCTCCTCAATGGCCATAGCGGTAGCATAGTCGATTTCTTCACTGCCGGCGACCATGACCTCACCAGATTTTGGATGGACAACATCGTTCAACGCTGTGCGCCCGACAATGCGATCACCAATCCCCTCAGTGATTTCATCGTTCTTTCGTAGAGGAGTTGCAACAATACCACGAAGCGTGAAACAGTCTTCTTCCGTAATGATTACATCTTGAGCAACGTCAACTAGACGACGTGTCAGGTAACCTGCATCTGCCGTTTTGAGCGCTGTATCAGCCAAACCTTTACGAGCTCCGTGAGTCGAGATGAAGTACTCGAGAATGGAAAGTCCTTCCTTGAAGTTGGAAAGTATTGGATTCTCAATGATATCCTGACCACCAGTGGCAGAGGATTTTTGTGGCTTGGCCATCAGTCCACGCATCCCGGAGAGCTGGCGAATCTGTTCTTTCGAACCACGTGCACCAGAATGCATCATCATATAAATAGAGTTGAACCCTTGCTTATCAGTTTCAATTCTATCCATTAAAATATTCGTCAGCTTTGAATTCGTATGCGTCCAGATGTCAATGATTTGGTTATAGCGCTCGTTGTTCGTGATTAAGCCCATGTTATAGTTCTCCATCACTTCGGCAACTTGATCTGTCGCTAGGTCAACGAGCTTCTCCTTTTCACCGGGTATTATAACGTCATTCAAATTGAACGATAAACCACCCTTAAAGGCCATGTAGAATCCCAATTTTTTAATGTCATCGAGGAATTGGGCCGTTCGTGGAACATTGGTGCTGTTCAGTACATGCGATATTATGCCACGCAATGATTTCTTTGTCAAGAGTTCATTTATGAACCCAGCTTCCAATGGCACATGATCATTGAATAATACGCGACCACATGCAGTCTCTATGATGCTCACATTGCCATCTTTATCCACGTGGCGCATCTTTATTTCCGCGTGCAGGTCAAGCTCTCCCTCTTGATATGCGATGCGAACTTCCTCGGGAGAGTAACATGTCATACCCTCCCCTTTCACAGGCTCTTCCTTCGTGCTCTTCCGAATCTTGGTCATATAGTACAAACCCAAAACCATGTCCTGCGACGGCACCGCAATTGGTGCTCCATTTGCAGGATTCAGGATGTTGTGAGATGCCAACATAAGCAGTTGAGCTTCAAGAATGGCCGCACTTCCCAAAGGAAGATGAACCGCCATTTGGTCA
>DIHQ01000114.1:0-3004 GCA_002420235.1 Flavobacteriales bacterium UBA5692 | reverse complement strand
AAATCAGCATTGAATGCTGTACAAGCGAGCGGATGCAATTGGATTGCCTTACCTTCAATTAGCTTGGGCTGGAAGGCTTGAATCCCCAATCGGTGCAAGGTTGGGGCACGGTTTAGTAACACGGGATGCCCCTTCATCACGTTTTCTAAGATATCCCATACAACGGGCTCCTTGGCATCAACTATTTTCTTTGCAGACTTAACCGTCTTGACGATTCCACGCTCAATCATCTTACGAATGATGAATGGCTTGTACAATTCCGCGGCCATATTCTTTGGCAGCCCGCACTCATGCAACTTTAAATCCGGTCCAACGACAATAACGGAACGGGCAGAGTAGTCGACGCGCTTACCAAGTAAGTTCTGGCGGAAACGGCCTTGCTTACCTTTCAGGCTATCGGAGAGCGACTTGAGCGGACGGTTGCTTTCTGTTTTTACTGCACTGGATTTACGGCTGTTGTCGAAAAGGCTATCCACTGCTTCCTGAAGCATACGTTTTTCATTGCGCAAGATGACTTCAGGGGCCTTAATTTCGACCAATCGCTTCAATCGGTTGTTCCGAATGATGACGCGGCGGTACAAATCATTCAAATCTGAAGTCGCAAATCTACCGCCGTCAAGCGGAACCAATGGCCTCAGCTCCGGCGGAATGACAGGAACAACCTTTACAATCATCCATTCCGGCTTATTGGTAATTCGCGAATTGGCATCTCGGAAGCTTTCAACCACCTGCAAACGCTTTAAGGCCTCGCTTTTGCGTTGCTGCGATGTCTCTGTATTGGCTGAATGGCGCAGGTTGTACGATAACTCATCCAAATCAAGATGTGCGAGCATATCATGCAAAGCCTCAGCACCCATTTTTGCAACAAATTTGTTCGGATCCTTCTCGTCTAAATACTGGTTCTCCTTAGGGAGAGTTTCCAGAATATCGAGATACTCCTCTTCCGTTAGGAAATCGTTGACTGCGAGATCGCTATCCTCAGGTCCCTTCGCAATGCCTGGCTGAATAACGACGTAGCGCTCGTAGTAGATAATTTGATCCAACTTCTTGGATGGGAGGCCCAAGAGGTAGCCAATCTTATTCGGAAGGCTCTTGAAGTACCAGATGTGCGCCACAGGAACAACCAGCTGAATGTGGCCCATACGCTCGCGGCGCACCTTCTTTTCTGTTACCTCAACACCGCACCTATCACAGACAATACCCTTGTATCGAATACGCTTATATTTTCCACAGTGGCATTCAAAGTCCTTGACAGGGCCAAAAATCCGCTCACAAAATAAGCCATCGCGCTCAGGCTTGTATGTCCTGTAGTTGATGGTCTCAGGTTTCAAAACCTCACCATGAGACTGCTCGAGAATCATCTCGGGCGAGGCCAAAGAAATGGTGATGGTATTGAAGTCGCTCGAAAGCTGCTTGGGTTGTTTTTGCTGAAACATGAATAGCTAATCTATGCGGTAATCAATCAAGTGAAATAGTTAAGCCAAGCCCACGCAATTCGTGAAGCAAGACGTTAAAGGATTCCGGAATTCCCGGTGTCGGCATGTTGTCGCCTTTGACAATGGACTCATAAGCTCGGGCTCGACCCATAACATCATCGGACTTGACTGTCAAAATCTCTTGGAGGATGTTAGCTGCACCGAAGGCTTCAAGCGCCCACACCTCCATCTCACCGAAACGCTGACCACCAAATTGAGCTTTTCCGCCCAATGGTTGTTGAGTAATCAAACTGTAAGGTCCAACGGCACGAGCATGAATTTTACTGGAAACCAAGTGGTTCAATTTAAGCATGTACATGTAGCCCACGACAATCTTTTGGTAAAAAGCCTCGCCAGTACAACCATCATAAAGGATTGTTTTACCGGTTTCCGGAAGCTCTGCTTCTTTTAGGTACTCTTGAATTCGAGACTCAGGAATTCCGTCGAAAATCGGAGTTGCAACCTTTAGTCCTAGTTTATTACAAGCCCAACCCAAATGAGTTTCAAGAACCTGTCCAACATTCATTCGACTTGGAACTCCAAGGGGATTAAGACAAATTTGAATTGGGGTTCCATCGGGTAGAAAAGGCATATCTTCTTCGGCAACAATTTTCGCAACCACTCCTTTGTTTCCGTGTCTACCTGCCATTTTGTCTCCAACTCGCATCTTTTGCTTCTTTGCAACAAATACTCTTACATTTTTGATTGCACCCTGATCAATCGGATCTCCTTGTTCGATGGCCTCAATCTTTCGATTACAATCATCTTCCAAATCAGAAAACTTTGATTCGTAGCTTTCTATTATTTCGAAAACTTTAATTCGTACCGGTGATGGCGGAATCTCGATAAACCGATGTACAGATGCCAATCTTCGAAGAAGAGTCTTAGTAATTTTTCTATTTGAGGGAATGATGATATCACCAGTCTCAGAGTTTGTAACATTGAGTGGAATCTTTTCCCCGAGAAGGATATTGGATAGAGACTCTGTCAATTGTGCTCTAAGGTCTTCGGTTTGAGTGCGAAAATCTTCTTTAATTTGTTTCATTTGCCTGCGGAAATCAGAGGGGGAAAGTTTTTCTCTTTCCGCATCAGTTCTGCTAGAAATCTTGATATCCATAACAATACCTTGAGTACCTGAAGGAACTTTTAGAGAACTGTCTTTTACATCCGCGGCTTTCTCTCCAAATATAGCCCGCAGAAGTTTTTCTTCTGGAGCTAAGTCTGTCTCGCTTTTAGGTGTAATTTTCCCAACCAGAATATCACTAGGTTTAACTTCCGCACCAAT
This sequence comes from Flavobacteriales bacterium UBA5692, assembly GCA_002420235.1. Taxonomy (GTDB): domain Bacteria; phylum Bacteroidota; class Bacteroidia; order Flavobacteriales_D; family Sanyastnellaceae; genus UA16. The sequence continues at coordinate 244 of DIHQ01000114.1, read as the reverse complement.
TCTTACTACGCCAAGATGGTCTAAATTCCTGAGGGCTTCTTCCCCTGCGTTCGGGATGTCCCGAGTTATTTCCTCTGGACCTAATTTGGTATCCCTTGCTGTAACTTCGAATTCTTCAATGTGAATGGAAGTATAAATATCATCTTTTACGATTTTTTCTGAGATTAAGATAGCATCTTCAAAATTATATCCCTTCCAAGGCATGAAAGCTACAAGGATGTTACGCCCAATCGCCAATTCTCCT
>DIHQ01000143.1 GCA_002420235.1 Flavobacteriales bacterium UBA5692 | reverse complement strand
ATGTAATCCGAATGCTCTGCAAATCTTCTTCAGCATCCTCTCCTGACCGCATTGTCCTGAAAACTCCGACAACGGTAAAGTTGACACCATTAATCCGAATGAATCCACCTATAGCCTCCTCCTGCTTTGAAAATAAAACATCCCTTACGCGTTCTCCAATGACAGCAATTTTGCGCTTATCCTTTATATCACGGACATTAATGTGGCGTCCCACCGTCAGCGGTCTGGCTTCTATCAGCTGCTGCTCAGGAAATTCACCGAAGACAGTAAAGGCTCCTGTCTTGAGTCCTCGTGTAACGTTGTTCGACCCGCGCCATCCGCCCAATTGATTCTGCGGAGCCACCGCCTCAAGTGTCTGGCTGTTTGCTGCAAGGTATTCAACGTCGGATATCGTCAAGTCAATGGGCCGTCCACGTTGAAATCCTTTGTAGGGCATACTTGTGCTTTGGGTCCACAAGAACATGCTGTTCTTGGCCTTTGCACCTATATCTTGTGCAACACCGTTCTCCAGTCCGTTAGCTGAGCCAATGGTAATGATAATCATGAACAGGCCCCAGCCTACTCCCAATCCGCTCAGCGCTGTACGAAAAGGTTTTTGAACCAGCGCTTGAATCATCTCTATGAATCCGTCCCAATCCGGACGCAACAATCTCAGCTTTCGGTTCTTATCACTCATCGCGTAAGGCTTCAACGGGACGAATGGAAACAGCACGGAGTGCAGGACCAATGGCACTTGCTACTCCGACCAATGTCAGAACACAAAGTGCTGCTAGCGCAGACCTAAAATCAACACGTGGATTACTAAAAAAGTCATGTTCAACAAATGGCACAATGCCCTGCAGCAGCCAAGTTCCCGTCACTAAACCGATACAGCCCGAAATGAGCATTAAGAAGACAGCTTCTTGTACGATTTGAGCGACTATGCTACCGCTCGTTGCACCTAACGCTTTCCGAACCCCAATTTCTTTCGTTCGTTCACGCACAACTATAGCCATAATATTCGCCACACCCATAGCTCCGGCGAGCAAGGTCATCATACCGACAAACCACAGAAACAATCGTATTCCACCAAAAATCTGCTGGTAAATCTCTGCTTGTTCGTTACGATTTACTACCCACACGCCCTGCGTATCGTCAGGATGTACAACAAGTAAATTCCTTAACCAGCCCATTAAGGAGGATGTCGCTGTGCGGGTTTCTGCTAATGTCGCATCACCAGTTCCAATGGCCACACGGTTCACAACATCACTCTTCGTAAAAAGCTTCTGCGCTGTCGAAAAAGGTACATAAACACTCCTATTTTCCCAGCGTGATCCGGCTTGATTGAAGACACCTACGACTACAAATTGAATACCCCGCACTTGAATGAAAGAGCCAATGGCCGCTGCGGGGGTTGCTCCTCTTGGGTAAAGATCCGCCAAAATCTGACCGCCAATAACGGCCGATTTCCGATTCTGGTCTACGTCACGTTCATTTACGAAACGGCCTGCTGTTAGGTTTACTTGACCAATCTCACGTTGATCTGGATCTACACCCCGCACACCGTACGAACCTTGTTCATTTCGGTACCTAACCGTTGACCCCCATTTCAACACCAAACGACTCAAGGCAGGGACACTGTCCATTTCAGTTTTCATGGCTTGGACGTCGCCATTGTGAAGCTCAACCCGGCGATTTGGCTTGCGTCCCCTGTAAGCCAATTGCGCATTGCCTGTTTCGACTCGAATAAAATTGACTGCATCGTCCCCAAACGTCTGATTCACCCCAGTTTCTAGGCCAGTTCCTAAACCCTGCATTACAACCAAAATGAAAATCCCGAGCGCAATACTCAAACCAGTCAGTCCTGTGCGTAAAGGATTGCTCATCACAGTGTGAAAAATCTCAAGCCACGTATCCCTATCCACCATTTTTAGTCATTTGACCTTTCGATGCGGCCATCCTTCAGTCGAATGATGCGGTCGCATTGTTTGGCAATTTCGTTTTCGTGGGTGACCACCACGATGGTTATACCCTCTTCGTTAATTTCCTTGAGCAAACCCATTACCTCGTCCGAAGTAACGGAATCCAGTGCACCCGTGGGCTCGTCCGCCAAAATAACGTCGGGACTTGCAACCAATGCACGGGCAATGGCAACGCGTTGGTTCTGACCGCCACTCATTTGATTGGGCAAATGCTTCGCCCAATCGGCTAATCCCACTTTGGAAAGGAAGGCCATTGCGCGCGCCTGGCGTTCTTTTCGCGGCACCCCTTGATAATACAATGGCAATGCGACATTCTCTAGTGCTGACTTATAACTGATCAAATTGAAACTTTGGAAAACAAAACCAAGAAGTTCGCTGCGGAACCGGGCAGCGGCCTTCTCGGACAGACCCTTCATATCTTGACCATTGAGCAGGTAAGAGCCTTCATCGAAATCATCAAGTAATCCCAAAACGTTTAGAAGTGTGGATTTCCCGGAGCCGCTCGAGCCCATAATGGCCACTAGCTCTCCTTCCTTAATCATACAATCAATCCCCTTCAATACGTTCAGGGATTGGCTTCCTGACTGATAAGTCTTTCGGATGGACTTCAATTCTATCACAGTAGCAAGATAGTCCGCGCTCAACCTTTGTCTTTGGCCTCGCCCAATAATTCGCTAGAAAACATCCAATCGCGCGCTGCCAACAAATGGGGATGCAAAAACTCATCGACCTTAATAAATGGCACGGCCCTGCGAAGTGAACGCTGTAAGCTTGCCAATGCTGGTGCCATGCCTTCTGACTTTCTCAAATCACAGGCTTGCGCGGCGGTGAGACATTCAATCGCAAGAACTTGCTCCACATTGTCTAATATTTTCCAAAGTTTAAGTGCTGCATTCGCACCCATGCTCACATGGTCCTCCTGTCCATTGCTGCTGTCGATGGTATCAACCACACTAGGAGTGCAAAGCTGCTTGTTCTGTGATACTAATGATGCCGCGGTGTACTGAGGAATCATGAATCCACTATTCAGACCGGGATTTACCGCGAGGAAACTGGGTAATCCCTGTTTGCCAGACAATAACTTGAAAGTCCTCCGCTCCGATATACTCCCCCATTCGTGTGCTGCAATTGCCATTGCCTCAAGTTGGAGAGCTAATGGCTGCCCGTGGAAATTCCCACCAGAGAGGATCTTATCTTCTTCTGGGAAAATGAGAGGATTGTCCGTCACGGAGTTGACCTCATTATCCAACACTGCTCGAGCAGAAACAAGGGAATTACGACTTGCTCCATGAACCTGGGGAGTGCATCGGAATGAGTACGGATCTTGAACCTGTGCGCGAGGAATTGCCTGCCACTCGCTTCCTTTGAGCCAATCCAATACGTTCTGTGCCACCAATTCAGCATTTACTTGATTGCGTACTCGGTGGATGGAAGGATCAAAAGGCTCAACCCGCCCATGCCAAGCCTCAAGTGACCAAGCACACAGAGCATCCGCCCAATCAGCGATACGTTCAAGCCGCTCCAGCGCCATCACCCCATATCCAAGCATGAGCTGGGTACCATTGATTAAAGCCAGCCCCTCTTTGGCTCCCAGATCCAGAGGCTTCCACCCTTTGGCTGCAAGTACGTCACGAGCTGGAACAGGGGTCCCTTCAACCCAAACTTCCCCCTCTCCGATCAAAGGCAAAACCATATGACTCAATGGCGCCAAGTCTCCACTTGCCCCAAGCGATCCTTGAGAAGGCACGGAGGGGAACAATCCAGCATTCCAGTGATCCACGAGCCGCTGTACCGTTTCAAGCCGCACTCCACTGTATCCCCTACCAAGTGATTTGATTTTGAGCAACACCATGGCACGCACAATTTCTGCAGGAACTTCATCACCTACGCCACACGAGTGCGACACCAAAAGGTTTCGTTGCAACTCGCTCAATTCTTTAGCCTCCACGCGTGTAGACGCCAGGTCGCCAAACCCCGTATTTACACCGTAAATCGCAGCACCAGTTTCTGCATTCAATTTGGTTTCGAGGTAGCTTCGGCAACGATCAATCGCTTGCTCCAATTCGGGAGACAAGGAAAGTTTTGGCGTAGTCCTGACTACATTCCAAACGGTTTCTACACCGCAATGACCATTATTTAGTTCCATTCCTTTCACACTCCTAATATAGTACCTCAGCCTCCGTTGACTGAAGCTTATATTCGGGGTGAAATTAAGATGTTCACAACGCCAACTATAAAACGACAAATGCAAGGATTCAAGCATTGCGCGAACGCATTTGTATTCGCCTTGTTGATTTTGACGCCATCGTATGGGCAAAAACAGATTGAAATCACAAGCACAGAAAAAGCAAATGGACTGCAATGGGTGCACATAACATCTGACGCATATGAATTTGCTGCATTGGCCATGCAATGGACATTCAATGCAGCCCTTGAAGTCGAACGAACAGGGACCGGAGAGGCCTGGGCCCGAACATTGTCAGCCCAGTGGGCATCGGACACCGTGGGAACCGGACTGCGGCTTACTTGGGATGTCACCCCTAAGGGTTTTCGGGCGGAAGGCGATGCGGCCACGGTAGACGAATGGGGCGCCCTCATGCTCAATGGACTCCGCACATTATCGACTTCAAACTGGAAAAGCATTCAATCCGAATGGATAGAAGAATGGAATTCTTCTTACCACACTCCTAATATGATTGCTCAACGTGTACTAAATAGCGAGCTATTTTCACTGCGCCATCCGAATGGCGAACGTGAACTCCCTGAAACCTTGGCGGCTATTTCAGAATCCGATATTCAGAGGCACGGGGCAGCCTACTGGCACCCAAACAATGGAATCCTCGTTCTAGCTAGCCCTTCAGAATTGGAACACATTCCAAAAGAATGGATGGAGTTTCTCGCTGATTGGCCAACCCGTGAATTGCAAAAACCTGCAATCTACCAGCCCATTCGACCCAACCAACATGAAGGATTTATCATTGGAAACGCAGCGGATAGCGTGTTGGCCTTGGCAGGCCATTTGGTACGTCTGAAACCCGACCATCCCGATGTACTTCCTCTGCTCATTTTGTCAGAACACATCGATGCTATCACTTCCGGTTCGTTTGAAATATTACTTGACCCATTGATGAGCAGCATTCGATTTACCACGTCCGGAACAGCCTCCTCTGCAGTCACCGCAATACGAGCCTTGGAAAAGTCAATGGTAACTCTCACACAATCAGCCCCAACGTCTGAAGCACTAGAAGCATGGAAAATATATGCTCGAGAGCAAACCACAGCTACTCTGCAGTCACCTGAAACGGCCGTCCATTTGTTCATGGAGCGGCCCAGTTGGTTTCAAGCTGCAGCAGATACGACGTGGAACGCATTCACTGCATCTGTGAACCCCAATGACATCCAACGAGTAGCGATTAATTACTTGAGGCCAAGCACCTTATCCATTGCAGCCGTGGGGCAAATTGACTCAGCACGAAATGTGGTGTCGGCATTTGCTGATCAGAAATACATCAAACGGTACACTGAAAACGCAGTACTCATGAGTCCTTACGGCCCTGTTCCCAATGGGCTTGAAGCAGAGGATGTTTTTCGTGAATACTATGGCGCTCGCGGCGGCGAGGAGGCTTTCGGAGCTCTTAAATCATGTCGATGGAAGGGTTCAATGAAAGCCGGTGGAACTATGGTCATGAACGTTACATCCGAAGAAATTTACGGTATTGGTCACAGGTCAGCCATTTCAATCGATGGTCAAGTCATGATGGAACAAATCATCAGGCCGGGACAGGGGCAATCCATACAAATGGGCCAACTGCGAGCAATGCCCTTGGAAGAATACCAACGATATGAATCCAAGCTGTACGCAGCGGATTTACTCGCATTGGAACAGCGAAACATTTCGGCTGATTTAGTTGGCACTTATCAACACCCATCTGGACAACAGTGGGTGATTGAATTAAGTCGCGATGACGCACTGGTACAACGGATCTTCTTCGATGCAAATACTTCGCTTCTAGTCCGCATTGAAGAACAACGATTTGGCCCTACTGGTCCGATTGAAGTCCTAATCGAATATTCTGATTACAAAATCTACGATGGTATACGCTACCCAACCAAAATCACTCGAGAAACCAACAATCAACGCATGATAACAACCATTGATGAAGTTCAGCCGAATGCGCGTATCTCTAAAAACCAATTTGAATGGGAATGAATGAGATGCCCTTGATCAATATTGAAAATGGGGGTATTACCATTGCTGAGCATGCTGTCCTTCAGGGCATCAATTTGACCATTGGTGCTGGAGAACTTGTGTACCTCATCGGCAAGACTGGTTCGGGAAAGAGTTCACTCTTAAAGTGCTTATACGGTGAATTGCAGCTTTCGCGAGGTCTAGGAACCGTCTGCGGACATGACTTGAGCACAATTAGTCGCAAAAATGTACATACGTTGCGCAGGGATCTCGGTATCATTTTCCAGGATTTTGCCTTGCTACCAGATCGCACAGCCTTCGAAAACTTGGACTTTGTCCTGGGTGCTACAGGTTGGAGCAAAGGCAGCGCAAGAGAAAACAGAATTAAAACATGCCTCGATGCTGTCGGCCTCGTGACCAAAGGCTACAAAATGCCCCACGCCCTATCTGGCGGGGAACAGCAAAGACTTGCTATTGCAAGAGCACTGCTCAATGAACCTCCTTTAATCATTGCTGATGAGCCAACAGGTAATCTGGACCCTGAAACTACTAACGGTATTCTACAGCTATTGCACGACCTCGTGAGGAAAGACCGCGCGGTAATTATGGCCACACACGACCATAGTGCCCTTCAGGCGTTTCCAGGACGTGTGCTGCACTGCGATCAGGGACGCATTGAAGAATCAACAAACCAACTTCTCTGAATCCTGCACCTGTGGATCGGTATGTCATAAGCGCCGTAATACCTACTAAGACCAACCTTGGAGGGTTAAAAACTACGATTGAAGCGTTGTGGGCCATTGCTCCTGATCGCATAGAAATCATTGTTATCGACGGAGGCGGTTGCGATGAAACCAAGACCTGGTTGCTATCCAATCAAAAGCGGATTCATCACATTCGGTCAGCCGCAGATAGCGGCGTATATCCGGCCATGAACTATGGCAAACAATGCGCATCCGGAGCATGGATATGGTTCGCAGGTGCCGGCGACCTCCCGAACCCTGAGGTATGGAATGATTTTTTGAAGAATAGAGAACTATTGGATTCTGAATGTTCTTTGCATGTTTTCAGCGTTGCGTTGGGCGACGACCGCGAAGGTGGTGTTCCAGCTCACTACCCAGCGAGGTGGGATAGCAGTATGCAATGGCGCAACACCAGCCATCACCAAGGCTTACTGTACCGTCGGAGCCTAATCCAATCCCGAATGTTCAACCCTTCATATCGGGTATTGGCGGATTACGCATTGAATCTCACTCTATGGATGGAAGGCGTTGAAGTTATTTTACATGATAAAACTTGGTCACATGTGGCTTCAGGCGGGCTTTCACGCACCTTTAATAAGAGCTTATACCGCGAAGAATGGAAGCTGAAGAAAAATGTGTTGTCCGGGTGGATCAAGTGGTTACATCCTATTTGGTTACTAGGAAAATACCTCGCCAAACAAATCTCAAAGCGTTAAATAGCCGACTGTGCCCGCTTCATCGCTTGGTGAATATTTTGTTCCTCTTTCTCCCAGTGCAATTCACATGAAGCTTCGTAACAATTCGATTTCCATTTATTTGATGGAATCATGAGGACAGCCGCCACGGCCTCAGCGATGCCTTTTGGTGAGGAGTCTTTAACTACGCGTCCGATGTTCCAATCGTCGATCACTCGAACCACTTCCGCCATTGGACTAGCTACCACAGGAATACCCGCGTGGATGTAATCAAACAGCTTATTCGGCAAACTCATGATATAGTTACCGTGTAACCCTTGGTCTAAGCTCAAGCCCACATCAGCCGAGGCTGTGAGTCCACATAATTCATCAAATGGCATTTTAGGTAAAACAATCAAGCGGCCATTGAGCGCATTTACCTGTGACTGAGCCCATTTCCATTCTTCACCTGCTCCGACAACCACAAGGTACCAAGTCGTCTGTTCGCGAAGGGCTTTGACTGCTTGAACTACTCCACGGTCCTTGTCGAGGTAGGCTCCTTGAAGGATGATAAATACCGCGTTATCTGGAATATTGAGCTTTTTTCTCCAATTCTGCGACGATGCTGCTGGCTTACTGCGTTTCCTCGGCATGTTTCTCACTACAAGAGGGCGTTGACATCTCGAATGGGGATAACGCTCTTGGTAGGCTTCTGCAATGCCTTCATTGACTGTTATAACAGCAGTTAGACGTGGGAAAATAAGTCGTTCCAGTTGTAACCACACACCCCGTTGGAAGGGCCTTCTGGTTAACCCTGCAGCTTCGGTGAAGTACTCGTGACTATCATACACGAGCGGCACACCCTTAACACGTGACATTATGAAAGCGGGCAAAAGTGTATCCAAATCATTGGCCCAGATGGCCTCCGTACTGATTCGAGAAAGCGCCCGCAACATTCCTAGCTGCAGAAATGCGTAGAAGCAGAACCCTCGCTCAAAAGGCAACCACATTCGAAAGCCTTGAAAGGGAATTGCTAGCGGTTTCGACTCTTTCATCTCCCGTCCAATCAATACCGGCTTCCACCCCACTGACTCCAATGTAGCACAGGTTTTTAACACCCGCTGGTCGTGGTTTAGATCATTGGAAACAAGTACAGCTATGCTCTTGGCCATGCGATCGGTCAGGCATTCATGGAATCGTGAACGCGCTTGAGCACCTTTTTAGTGTACTCTGGAAAATCTGCACCCATCATCCAACCAAAGTATCCCGGGTTTGCTGTTAACACGTCGACCACACGCTTTCCCTTATGTTGTCCAAAATTGAAGCATACAACATCGTCTACACCAAAAACAAATCGACCAGCTGGATCGACAAATGGCTGACGCCGGCAAAAGGCTCCTAGTTCATCCATGTCCAATGGCACCGGCCCAACAGTTTCATCATCCGAAATTTCAACCACCGTGTCTTTGTACTTTTCCAATTGGGCCAAGAGCACTTCCAAAGTCGCTTCGGTGTCGGGTAGGGCTTCATGAGCTCCTTCGATTGTTTTTCCACAATAGAACTTGTAAGCCGCTCGCAGTGTGCGCTGTTCCATAATATGAAAGATGTTCTGCACATCAATCAAGTTGCGGCCTTGCAAGTCAAAGTCGATTCCAGATCGAAGAAACTCCTCCGCTAGGAAGGGCACATCAAATCGATTTGAATTGTAACCTCCCAGATCACAATCTTCCAGAAATTCAGCCATGCCCTTCGCGTACTGGCGGAAGGTGGGCTTATCCTTGACGTCATCGTCATAGATGCCGTGAATTAGGCTAGTTTCATTGGGAATCGGTATACCAGGATTAATCAATAATCGGTGTTCAGATCCTCGCTCTTCTGGTTTTTTCTCAATGGTACCATCCACATTTACCTTAATCATGGCAATTTCCACGATACGGTCCTTAGATAAGTCCGTTCCCGTGGTTTCCAAATCGAAAATCACTAATGGACGCTTGAGATGCAATGAGGATAAATCCATCCTTTAAACAACGGGTCGTTTCAGGTCAAATTCTTCGAGGTAAGTTGCCACTCGCTTCACAAAGCTACCCCCTAGCATGCCATCCACCACACGGTGGTCATAGCTGTGGCTGAGGAACATCATGTGTCGGATGCCAATCATGTCTCCTTCTGCGGTTTCAATCACGGCGGGTTTCTTGCGAATCGCTCCTAAGGCAAGAATACCAACTTGAGGCTGGTTTATGATGGGAGTTCCCATGACGTTCCCGAAAGTACCGACGTTGGACATGGTGTATGTTCCACCAGCGGTGTCGTCCGGCACAAGCTTGCCCGCACGCGCGCGACTGGCGAGGTCGTTGACACGTGTAGCAAGCCCCACCAAACTTAATTGGTCGGCGTTGTGGATGACAGGCACGATTAAATTTCCTGAAGGCAGCGCGGTCGCCATACCCAAGTTAATCCGCTTCTTGATGATGATACGATCGCCATCAACGCTTGCATTAACTCCCGGAAAGTCTCGAATTGCCTTGACTATGGCTTCTGCAATCAAAGGAGTGAATGTCAACTTTGTTCCGTGGGCCTCCTCAAATGCTGCCTTGTTGCGTTTTCGCCATTCGACGATTTTCGTCATGTCCGCCTCGACAAAACTCGTAACGTGAGGGCTGGTCTGCTTCGAACGCACCATGTGATCGGCTATGAGCTTGCGCATGCGATCCATCTCGATAATCTCGTCTTCATAGGGTGCCAAAGGCAATGGAGCGGAATCTGCAGCGGAAGATTTGACAACTGGACTCGGAACTGGCGGAGCTCCAGATGAAGACATCGAAGCGGGAACTGAGGCGCGCCCGGCGATATAAGCCAAAATATCTTTTTTGGTGACGCGCCCCTCGGATCCGGAACCTGAGATGCCATCCAATTCAGTGGGGGTCACCCCTTCCGATTGGGCAATACTCCGAACGAGTGGCGAGTAGAATCTGTCGTTTGCGCCAATGCGTGCAGGCATGGAATCGAGCGGGCCTGATGCTGCAAGTGGTGCTTGTAAGGCCTCAACTACTTCTTGCGCAGGAACTGCGTCAGAAATAGGTGCCGGCGAATTGGATGGGACTGGAGCTGGAATGGGAATCGGGTTCGACGAAGGAACGGGAGCTGGAGCTGATGTTGGAGTCGGTTTAGGAGGCGGGACTGAAACATCTGGCACATTCGATTCAGGGGTTGACGACACTTCTGCCACGACATCATCAACAATTTCAAATTTTGCAATGGCTTGACCGACAGCTACAACGTCCCCTTCTTGAACCAACCATTCAATGAGCGTTCCATCTTCCGGGGCAGGAACCTCACTGTCCACTTTATCAGTGGCAATATCAACCAAAGGCTCGTCTGCCTCGATTTGTTGCCCGGCGTCAACGACAAATTTGATAATCGTCGCTTCGGCCACGCTTTCTCCCATTTTGGGTAACAAGATTTCAATTACTGCCATGGCGGTGCGTTTCGCGGTACGAAATTAAGGCTTCCCAGATGACTTGCACATCGATTGTCCAACGATAATCACGAACATACGCGAGCAAGGTGCGTTGCCTTGCTCGCTTTGTCATCCCTTCAGCGCGTTTAAATACAAAATTGTGCGACGGACCTTCGTGATCATCCGTTGCACTTTCGTACCCCACCCATGTGCATGTCCCCAGCAATACTTCAACGGCCGCCCGAAACCAGTCACTCTGATTTCTCAATATAAAAAGGGGAAAAGTGAGCAGAACCATGATGGCCACAGTCACATCCAAAGTACGTTTTGCTCGACGGGCAGGCGGCTTAAAAATTGCCCCGTTCCAATCCGTAATGGCCCCGCCATCCGGACCGCCAGCACCTAGGATTTGACCATCGTTAGTCCAAGCAATCCGAAAACGAATGTTTTTATCAGAAACTAAACTCATTGCACGAATCATTTCACCTGGAGGGACCTCACGGCCACTCATGACGACTTCATTAAATTGATGAACACGAATGGCATCGCTTAAACTGTCCATGCCACCCAGCCACTCCACTCCGCCATCGAGGTCCTCATCGGATTTAAGCAGAATGGAAAGTGCATATATCGAACCAGAATCCAGTGGCGCTAATACATCGTGGGTGGAAACAAGTTCTCGCATTGGCATCAAATCACTTGAGCCAGCCACGTACAGTCGCTTCGTTACCGACTCTCCGAATTTCCCAAAGAATAGATGAAATAAAGACCGAACAAGGGCAATAACTAAAGGAACAAAAGCCGTTCCAAAGAAAAAGATAGCCCTGCTAAATCGCACCGATTCAGGAAGGAGGCCATACGTAGCGAGTAGTAAGATCGTCCCGATAACAACCCCCTTTGCAACTGCATTCCAACGCCAAGGCCTATCATATCCGCCTTGAAGTTTGACTGCAAATAGCCAAACGAGCGCATACATCCCGGTCGCCGGTAAAGCTGTGGCCCAATCATACCGAATATTCTGCCACGTCCCATATTCCTGCAAGAACAATACGAGTCCTGCCCACGACAGCATCCACTCAACTGCAGGAAGCACAACGGCATCAGCAACTCGCGAGGCAATGGCTATGGTAGCACGAAGGAAAATTGCCAGCTGGATGACATAGTGCATTGCCCGGCCGCCGCGACCCCGAAAATGCGAGCTCGCAAAAATTTGCATCGCCCGATAGAACACGAGGACGTAATTCAGCGACCCTTTCTTCGTGCTTTCTCCTTTGTAATGAACAATTGAAGTGTCCGCGAAATAGTGATTTTCATACCCCCATTTCATAAGCCGCCAGCTTAAATCGATGTCTTCTCCGTACATAAAATACTGTTCGTCCAGTAGTCCAACTTCATCCAAAGCTGACCTGCGTAACCACATATATGCACCACTTAAAATTTCGATGGTTTGCGATTCGTCCTCAGACAAGTGTCCCAAATAGTACCGGTTTAGCCGAGCGGATTTCGGAGCTAATCTGTAGAGCCCCGAAATTTTCCAAAATGCAGCACTGGGGGTCGGAATTCCACGCTTCGATTCAGGCAAATACCGGCCATCGCCATCAACCATGGGAACACCGAGCCCTCCCAATTGAGTGTGAACATCTGCATACTTTAGGCACTTCAAAAGAGTATCCTCTTGGACAATTGTATCAGGGTTCAATAACAAAACCCAGCGCCCTTCACTTTGGCGAATGGCGAGGTTATTCCCTTTTGAAAATCCAAGATTTTTCTTGGGTTCGACCAAATGGAATTCGGGAAATTGACGCCGAACCATGGCGCATGATCCATCTACTGAATTGTTATCGACGACAAGTACTTCTGCTTTATAACCTGCCTGTTCCAGCAAGGTAATTCCCTTACGAACAGAAAGTAAGCACTGGGAAAGGAAGTGTTCAACGTTGTAATTGACTATAATAACCGAGACGTCCACGATTTGAAGTTAGGTGGTATACGGTAATCGTTGTCTAAGGCTCTGGACCAAGGTCGCTTCGTCAGCGTGCTGCAGGTCCTCACCGATGGCCAAACCGCGGGCAATGACGGTAACTTTCACCTCGGAATTGGCCAGTTTTCGAAACAGATAAAATGCCGTGGTTTCGCCTTCCATAGTAGCTGGGAGAGCGAAAATCACTTCTGTAGGCGTCTCTTTATTCGTTTTTCCATCACTCGCGATCCGCCTCACAAGCGTTTCAATGTTAAGATCGTTTGGACCAATGCCATCCATGGGACTAATCACGCCTCCCAAAACGTGATACTTGCCGTGGTATTGCCTTGTCGATTCCAAGGCCAACAAATCACGAATGTCTTCTACAACGCAAATCAAACTTTCGTTACGGGCCGAATCCGCGCAAATGGAACATACCTCCGCTTCGGTCAGATTGTGGCACTGCGGACAAGCGTGAATACCTCTTTTCATGGATTGAAAGGATTCAGCGAAGGCATCTACCTGCTCGTCCGATCGGTTCAACAGGTTAAGTACCAAGCGTAACGCTGTTCTCCGCCCAACACCGGGAAGCGATGCCATTTGGTCAACGGCTGCTTCAATCAACCGTGAAGGAAGTTCCATGGTGCAAATTTACAGGCGGTTGCTCATCTTTGGGGTATGAATCCAACGACGGTTCTCCTTATCTTTTGTGGATATGTCGGTGTGTTGCTACTCGTAGCTCGACTTACAGCAAGTCAGGAGGCAAAAGCTAGCAATACTCATTTTTTTGTAGCGAACAAAAAGGCTCCTTGGTACGCCGTATCCTTCGGCATGTTAGGGGCTTCGCTAAGTGGGGTCACCTTCATCAGCGTCCCGGGTTGGGTGGCGTCCCAAGGCTTCACCTATATGCAAATGGTGTTGGGTTACCTGGTGGGCTATGGATTCATTATGGCGGTTCTCATGCCCTTGTACTACAGAATGGGACTGACGAGCATTTATGGTTATTTTGCAAGTCGGTTTGGCCCAAATGCGTACCGAACTGGTGCGGCATTCTTCATTTTGTCACGGACGATTGGAGCTGCCTTTCGGCTTTTCTTAGTTGCTTTAGTACTCAAGCTTTTCGTCCTCGAGCCTCTCGGTTGGAGTTCATCTTCACAAGCTACATTAGACTGGGGCTATGCTGTTGCGGTGTTGGTCATACTATTTGTTATCTGGGCTTACACAAGACAGGGCGGACTGGGTACAATTGTTTGGACCGATACCCTACAAACGGGTGCAATGCTCATAGCGGTGGGGTATTCGGTCTACGCCATCACCAATGCGCTGGATTGGTCTTGGGGCGAAACCTTGCAGCACATCAAAACAAGTCCAATGAGTACATGGTGGGTGTGGGACGACTGGAAGGCGCCCAATCATTTCATCAAACATTTCACAGCAGGAGCTTTTGTTGCGACCGCGATGACAGGTATGGACCAGGACATGATGCAGAAAAATCTCGCATGCAAAAATCTACAAGAAGCCCGTTGGAATATGGGAAGTTTTTCCATTGTTCTAGTCGCGGTGAACATACTATTCTTGGCATTGGGCTTACTGCTGTATACATGGGCAGACAGCCAATCTTTAACCATTGAACTCGCAGACAGCCTGTACCCTTCTGTTGCCCTAGGCGGGAGCTTGGGTTGGGGGTTGGGATTGGTTTTTCTCCTCGGCCTACTCGCCTCCGCCTTCAGCAGCGCTGACAGCGCAATGACCGCACTGACCACGTCCATATGCGTGGACTTGCTCGATACCGAGAAGCGATCAAACTCGGAGGCCACGGATTTGCGTAAAAAAGTGCACTTGGTGGTCGCTTTCGTGCTCTTTTGTGTAATCCTCGCCTTTAGTTTAGTGCAAGATTCGAGTGTGGTATCGGCGATATTCACAGCGGCTAATTATACGTACGGGCCCATCCTCGGACTGTTCGCATTTGGCCTGATCATGAAGGGTACACCCATCGATAAATTGATACCATGGGTAGCAACTGCGAGTCCTTGTATATGTTACCTGCTCGAAGCGGGTTTGAATCATTTTTATGATTTTAGCTTTGGATTTGCCTTGCTTCCCGTCAATGGTTTACTCACATTTTTGGGTATTTGGCTGTTGACTAAAAAACAGTGATTTCCACCTCAGCGGCTATCTCGATGTAAGCAACGACTGTATTTTTGTGCTTTCATTTTCAGATACCTTCAATTCCTATGGAACAGCGTCCTTCCCAACTACTTAATCGCCTATCCGAATCTGCCACCATTGCCATGGCAAGAAAGGCCAGCGAATTGAAACACTCAGGTGTCGATGTGATTTCCCTTTCGCTCGGTGAGCCAGACTTTGACACGCCAGAAGTACTCAAACAAGCAGGAATTGGAGCCATTGAGAAAAATATCACCCACTACACCCCGGTTCCGGGACTGCAGGATGTGCGCGAAGCCATATGCTCCAAATTCAAGCGGGATAACGGGCTTGACTTCACACCTTCTCAAATCGTCGTATCGAATGGGGCGAAACAGAGCATTACCAACGTGGTACTTACGCTCGTCGATCCCGGAGAAGAGGTCATTTTACCTGCGCCTTATTGGGTCAGCTACGCGGACATGGTCGCATTTGCCGGTGGTATGTCGAAGGTGTTGCCCACGAAGATAGAAGATGACTTCAAAATCCAACCGAACGAACTGGAAGCGGCCATCAATGAAAAAACTCGCCTGCTGATTTACTCCTCTCCCTGTAATCCCTCAGGTTCCGTTTACACGCGATCAGAGATTGAAACTTTAGCAGAAGTACTGAAACGCCACCCACAAGTTTACGTGATCAGCGATGAAATATATGAGTTGATAAACTTCACCGACGAGCACTTTTCGATAGGTGCAATTGAAGAGTTAAAAGGCCGTGTTATTACTGTGAACGGGGTTTCCAAAAGTTTTGCCATGACCGGTTGGCGCCTTGGTTACATCGGCGCACCCGAGTGGATAGCGAAGGCATGCTCAAAAATTCAAGGACAAGTAACCTCCGCTCCTTGCAGCATCGCTCAAGTTGCTGCAGGTGCTGCAGTTTCTGAAGACCCTTCTATAGCAAATGCGATGAAGGCGGCTTTTTTGTCTCGACGCGATCTGATGATCAACGGCTTAAGCGCCATACCAGGCCTCAAGGTAAATAAGCCGATGGGTGCATTCTACTTGTTCCCTGACGTCAGCGATTTATTTGGTAAAACCGCCGGCGGGCATACCATCGCAACCGCGGAGGACTTCGCCATGTACCTGCTTAAAGAAGCCCATGTTGCCACTGTCGGAGGAGGTGCTTTCGGAACGCCGGAGTGCATCCGCTTGTCCTATGCCGCCTCCGAGGTCCAATTGAAGGAAGCCCTTTCAAGGATTTCAAAGGCCGTTTCAGCCCTCCAATAAAGCCCGTTCGCTACCTTTGCAGGATGGAAGCGCTGACCGCTCTTCAGAATACCCACCGGATCTCGGTTCTAGTCATAGGAGATGTCATGCTCGACGCCTACCTCATCGGACAGGTTAATCGGATTTCGCCCGAGGCCCCTGTGCCCATCGTTGACGTTCAAAAACAAAATAAACGCCTAGGTGGGGCGGCCAATGTTGCAATGAACCTCACCGCTCTGGGTGCCCAAGTTCATTTGGCCGCAGTAATCGGAGACGATTCTGCTGGAGGAGAAATACAACACTTATTGGATGCACAAGCCATTAAAACTGCGGCACTGATTGAGGTCCCCAACCGGAAGACCACTGTCAAAACTCGGGTTATTAGCAATGGTCAGCAACTACTGAGGGTCGACGAGGAACAATCGCATAATCTCGAAGAAAGGTGGACGGAGATTCTGATTACCCGTTGTCAGAAAATCATGACCGATGAGCACATCGACACCGTCATTTTTGAAGATTATGATAAGGGCACGCTAACTCCACTATTAATTGAATCCATACTAGCGATTTGTAGTGAAAAGGGAATCAAAACAACGGTAGATCCAAAGTTTAGAAACTTCAATCGGTACACTAAAGTAGATCTCTTCAAGCCGAACTTGAATGAAATGCAAGAAGGACTAGGCATAGCAATTCATAAAGAATCAGACGTCAGCCTAGCGCAAGCTGTCAAACGAATGCAAGAACAGTTGGAGCCGTCCATTTCAATGGTCACACTCAGCGAGCGCGGTGTGTGCTTTTACGCCCCAGAACATGCTCAAGCATTTCAGCGTATACCTGCATTCGAGCGTGAAATCACCGATGTCAGTGGCGCGGGAGATGCAGTCATTGCTGTAGCCTCCGTTTTGCTTGCATCGGATGTACCGGTGTGGCAAATTGCAGCCGTCGCCAATCTCGCTGGCGGACTTGTGTGTGAGAAAGTTGGAGTGGTCACTGTGGAATTGGAGCGGCTCAAGGCGGAATGGGATAACCACGCTAAAGTTTTAGCTGCCTTGATGAATTCAAAATGAACTTCCAAGAACTTCGGGAGCGTATCAACGTTGCGCTGTACCAATCCAAAGACCGCGTCTTGAGTGGATTGAAAGGTCTTAATCTGCTGATATCGGCTTCCGCATTGTTCGTTCTGGCCTTGTATTATGGATTTCCAAACGAATCTGAGACTGCGAACCGACTACTGGGATTCGTCAAATTCAGCTTCGGATTCTATGTGGTGCAATACATCACCCGCCTGCTTTACGACTTCCAACCGCGGGAATTCCTTCGTCAGACCTGGTTTGAAGCTGCGGTCACAGTAGTATTAATAATTGAAGGCTTCAGTGACTTATTTACTGGAGAATTACTTATAAATAGATTTATTCAAAACATTGGTTTTATTTCATTATCAGATTTTTATACAATATTTATTCAGGTATATTTCTTTACCATTGTTCTTGCTGAATTGTTGCGTGGTGGACGGGTGCTACCACGAATCCGCCTGAATCCAGCGGTCATCTTTATTATGAGTTTTCTCGGGCTAATCACCATTGGAACTGTTCTGCTGATGCTACCAGAAATGACCGTGCATAAAGGCAGTATGAGTTTTCTAGATGCCTTGTTTACGTCTACAAGCGCTACTTGTGTTACTGGTCTGATGGTGGTGGACACAGTTACGTTTTTTTCTTTCAAAGGCCAAGTTGTAATCCTAGCGCTGATCCAGTTGGGTGGACTTAATTTGATTGCGTTTGGCTCATTTCTCGTGCTCGCTTCGAAGTTTGGCTTGGGAGTGCGCCAACACGATGTCATTGAAGATTTTGTCAATCGCGATACCTTCAATGCGAGTTCTGGACTACTAGGCAAAGTATTACTCTGCTGCCTCGTCATTGAAGCTGCTGGCGCTTTAGTGATGCATGCTACGTGGGGCAAAGCATTAGATGAATTGTCCACGGGTCGGCAATGGTTTTACTCGGTCTTCCATTCGGTCTCTGCATTCAATAATGCTGGCATCTCCCTTTTCACCGACGGTTTATCCAATTCCGCAATTGATGGCCATTACGCTTTACACTGGACCGTGACCGTACTGGTTTTTTTCGGTGCATTGGGCATGGTAGCAATCTTCGATTTGTTTGACCCGAATCGCCTGCGCGAGCGAATGAGCCATCCTTGGAAGCAAATTGGGTTTGCCACGAAAATTGCCCTTTACTTCTCTCTTGGTCTAGTAGGATTAGGAGCTGTCGCATTTTGGTTTTTGGAACACGACGGAACCCTCCAAGGTATGAGCACATTTGGCCAATTGACGACCTCTGTATTTCAAAGTGCCACGCGCACAAGTGGTTTCAACACGGTGGATATTGGGGTCGTTGGTGTTCCAATGCTGATCCTCTTAATCATTCTGATGTTTATTGGTTCGTCGTCAAGTTCAACTGGAGGTGGTATCAAAACCTCTACTTTATCAATAGTAATGGCGGATGTTTGGCGTACAGTACGAAATCTCGATCACGTCCAACTATTTAAGCGAACAGTACCCGAAGTCCTGCGCTCAAGAGCCTACAGCGTTCTGCTGTTCTTTTTCGTTGGAAACACTGTTGCTATCTTTCTGTTATCGATTACTGAGGCTCATATTTTAGAAATGAATAATCGCACCTTACTCGATCTCATTTTTGAAGAAGTGAGCGCATTTGGAACGGTTGGTTTGAGTACAGGTATCACCGCAATGTTGAGCCCAATTGGCAAAATCATAATCATACTTAGCATGTTTGTTGGTCGCGTAGGCACCCTGACTGTTGCATACGCCCTCGGGGGACGAGCCGTTCAAACGCACATTAAATACCCGACAGGCCATACTATGGTAGGATAGCATATGGGAACAAAAATCACTCCGTACACGCAATCTGGTCAGGAATCCAAAAAAGAACAGGTCGCTCGCATGTTCGATAACATCGCACACAGCTATGACTTCCTAAACCACTTTTTCTCACTGGGGATTGATGTGCTTTGGCGTAAAAAGGCCATGCGCTTGCTCAAAGTACACCTTGGCGCCAAGTCTGATCCGCGACCCTTGCACTTAATGGACATGGCAACGGGAACTGCTGATTTTGCTCTCGAAGCCATGAGGTCTGGCATTGACAACCTAAACGTAACCGGTGTTGATATCAGCCCCGGAATGCTATCAATTGGTCGCAAAAAAGTGGAACGCAGAGGCTGGAGTAAATGCATAAAATTAATTGAAGGGGATAGTGCCGATTTGCCATTTGCTGCAAATACCTTCGATGGCTATACGGTTGCATTCGGTGTTCGAAACTTCGAAAAGTTAGAGAAAGGTTTAAACGAGATGCATCGCACGTTAAAACCTGGTGGCATGGGAGTAATACTGGAGTTTTCGAAGCCCACTGCCACGCCGATTAAGCAAATCTTTCACTTCTACTTCCACACTTTGATGCCAGGTGTCGGCAAACTCGTTTCGAAGGATTCAGATGCATATAGCTATTTACCTGAAAGCGTTGAAGCCTTTCCGGAAGGGGATGACTTTGTGAAAATCATGGAAAAATGCGGGTATAAAAAATGCCATATGCACCGCTTAACTGGCGGCATTGCCAGTATTTACACTGGTGTCAAATGACAATCCGGGTTTCACCTTCCACCCTGCGTGGTGAAGTACAGGCACCACCATCCAAATCCGTCATGCAACGATTGGTTGCAGGCGCACTGCTCGCGGAAGGCACCAGTACTTTTTACAACATATCCCAATCCGACGATTGCACCTCGGCCTTGACGCTGGCTGCTCAGCTTGGAGCCGATATTGAACTGGACGAAGAAAGGGTGCGCATCACCGGAACAGGCGGAAGGCTGAAACCGCGAACCTCGAAGCTAACCCCCGGTGAATCGGGTCTTGCCGCTCGACTCTTCACGCCCATTGCTGGACTGGCCGATCGACCCCTCGAGGTTTTTGCAGAAAAGTCCCTTCGTGGACGCCCCATGAAGTCATGTGAGGCACTTTTTGACGCCATGGGCGGGCGACTTTCAACGACCAACGGCAGCTTCCCCCTTAAGCTCCAGAGCTGTATGCGCGGCGGAGATGCTGCATTAGCTAGTCCCAACTCATCTCAATTTATCACTGGTATGCTTTTCGCAATGCCTCTGCTATCCGAAGACTCATCTCTGACCATTAAAAACCCCACGAGTACGCCATACATTGAATTGACCTTAGAAGTTCTTGCTGACTTTGGTATCCAGATTGAAACCGATGACTACTCGTTTTTCTCATGTCAGGCACAGCAAAAATTCCAATCTTTAGAGGCTGTCATTGATGGTGATTGGTCAGGAGCAGCAGCCCTCGCTGTAGCCGCCATGATAGCCGCGGAAGAATCGATTGCCATAAGCGGCTTGAACAACAACTATACCCAAGCGGATGAAGCCATTCGCGGTGCATTACTTTTTGCTGGGGGTGCATTGTCCGGAATTGACGATGGCATACAAGTAGCAAGGCGCCCCGTAAGGACCTTTCAAGTCGACCTTAACGAATCACCAGATTTGTTTCCGGTTTTGGCTGCTCTTGCTGCATTTTCGAAAGGGCCATCACATCTCACGGGTATTGGTCGACTCATTCACAAAGAATCCAACCGTGCCAAGGCGATTCAGTCCGCTTGGAATCTGCTGGGTATCCGAGTAGATCTCGATGCAACTGCAGACACCATGACAGTGTACCCTTGGGGAATCAATCGTCCAACAGGAATAACCAAGCTCAATCCATCTGGTGACCACCGCATGGTTATGGCCTTGAGTATCCTAGCAATTGGTGGCGCTGGTCCTATTGAAATTGAAAATGCGGAATGTGTCGCAAAAAGTTATCCGGAGTTTTTTGATGACCTGGAAACGCTTGGTGTAAAATTGCGCGTAGTGAAAAAATGAACAATGATTGACAGCAAGAAATTTATCAAGCGGAACCGTGTGTCATCTGCCATGACTCGAGGCCATACTCTTATGCGGTTGTAAAAAACACAAAACTGCACCTACGCTACCTAGTAATCCGCCCAGTATAGGACCTGTCAGCCAGCCAAGTATCGGAATGGCCATAGCCAAGTAAAACGGTGTGCCAAATGCGAGTACAAAACCACTTCTCGCAATACTGCAACGGAACGAATGTTGCACACCATAGCCCATCAAGTCCCAGGTTAAGTCCATTAATGCTGCACCATAAAACCAAATGCTAACAACGGCGGATAATACCGGAAGCAGTGACCACATAATTGGCGCAGCAGCAAAAAAAGCAGCTGGTAACACGCCAAATAAAATGACCAATGAAATACTGATGACAACTTCAAAAAAAATAAGCAGGACCGCTGACCTGACACCACGCCACATCGACCATACCAATCCCTTGCCATGCGATCGATCAAATCCCAATTTTCGTGCAGCTAATTCCGCATAAATGGCAAAAATTGGCCCCAACACGATCAAAACAAGAAATTTGGTCAGCTTCAATTGAATCCAGAAGGTCAACAGAAAGAAAAATCCTTCAACACCAGCATCAAAAGTTTCAAGTAACCAATCCGAAACATTTTCTAAAATGTTACTTTCTAGCCGAGAGAAACGCTGGTGTATCCATTGTGAAACAAAGTTTTCCAATTGCATGGAAAAATGGTCCAATACCCATCCTACGAGCTTCATTGTGATCAAGGCACCTGCCAACACAACAACATAGCCATGCCTCAAGCCATGGACTTTAAGAAATCCAATTGACGATGCATAGGCTCTCAGTCCCAATCCAAACTGATTCCAGAATCCCACTGTACCCATAGCTTCGAAATTAAGGATGTCATGTTGGAATATTAAAAGATGCACCGATAGAAACCGAACGACGTTTTCGATATTACATCATGCGCATTCATTTTATAGCCATCGGTGGTAGCGCAATGCACAACATTGCTCTTGCCGTGGCAGCCGCTGGTCACGAGGTCACCGGTTCTGATGACCAAATCTTTGAGCCTTCGCGTGGCCGTCTAGCCGCCGCAGAATTGTTGCCTACAAATGCAGGCTGGTACCCTGAAAAAATTAATGAGTCAATTGATGTTATCGTCCTGGGAATGCACGCCCGGAAAAACAACCCTGAGTTATTAAAGGCTCAGGAGCTTGGTCTGAGCATACAATCTTACCCAGAATTTTTACGTGCATCGAATGAACATACCAAACGGGTTGTTATCGGTGGTTCCCACGGAAAAACGACTATCACCTCTATGCTCCTACACGCCATGCGGGGTCTAAACATTCCAACCAACTTTATGGTAGGCGCCCAATTGAAGGGGTTTAGCCGCATGGCTGAAATCAATCCCAATCGGCCATGGTGCATCCTTGAAGGCGATGAGTACTTAAGCTCTCCCATCGACCGACGGCCCAAGTTTTTTTGGTACGAGGGCCATTTTACGCTTCTTACTGGAATTGCTTGGGACCACATCAACGTATTTCCGACCGAAGAAAATTACATCGAGCAATTCGATTTGTATCTGGAGACCTTAGCAGAAAATGCTACCGTTGTATGGTGCGCAGACGACGCGGTTCTTGGATTAATCATTCGCCGTTGCAATCGAACAGACTTGAAATTCATACCCTACCACACTCCGCCTTGTTCTCCCAACTCAGATGGCACCATGACCATTGAATTTGAGGGGAACCGATCTGTAACAACTTCCCTAGTCGGAACGCATAACATTCAAAACCTAGCAGGGGCGCGTACTTTGGCCCAGACAATGGGCTTGGAGACAGCTGCATTCGATCGGATTATTGCATCATTCGTAGGAGCCGCTCGGCGATTAGAAACCGTACATGACGAAAACGGATTTAAGGTTTTTCGAGACTTTGCACATGCCCCATCCAAGGTGAAGGCCACGGTCAACGGCGTAAAGGCATCCTACCCTTCACATGCCTTGACCGCTGTCCTTGAATTGCATACGTTTTCCAGCTTGAATATGGATTTCCTGCCCTCCTATGCCAATGCTATGGACGGTGCAGATGAGGCGGTGATTTATTTCGATCCGGCGGTCCTCGAACACAAGCGGCTGCCCCAACTTGACCCACAATTTGTTCGAGAATCGTTTGGAGCTCATCCCAATATCCGCGTCATAACGGATGCGTCATCACTACAGAAGCAGGTACAGACCCTCGATACCAAGAACCGTGTTGTGCTACTTATGAGTTCAGGTTGGTTTGGAAACGCAAAATGGTCGTGGTGAAAGGCGCCTTCCACCGTTTCTTATCCCAAACCCACATCCAAAGCCATCATGACAAGGAATCCCCCTATGAAGCCCAATGTGGCGAAGTCTGTGTACTTATCACGTTGAGTCTCTGGAATGACTTCTTCCACAACCACATAAATCATTGCACCCGCAGCAAAAGCAAGTGCGTAGGGTAGAATTACTTGCATCTGAAGAACAGCGACAGCACCGATGACTGCTGCAAATGGTTCCACAATGGCAGACAATTGACCAAACCACAGTGATCGTGCTGCGCTCACTCCTTGACGGCGCAACGGCATGCTAACTGCGAATCCCTCGGGAAAATTTTGGATGCCTATGCCCAAAGCCAAGGCTACGGCTGCACCGACAGAAGCGCCATCCAGTCCCAGCGCCGCTCCTCCAAACAAAACCCCTACCGCCAATCCCTCAGGTATGTTGTGCAAGGTTATAGCCAGGACCAATAGCGTCGATCGATGCCAATCCGTTTGTGGACCTTCCGCTTCATCTTTATTGAAATTGATGTGAAGGTGGGGAGTCAATCGATCCAATGCATGAATGAACAATGCACCCAAACCAAAACCACAAGCACTTGGCCATACTTTGGCGAATCCGCCGCCTGGAGACATAGCAATTGCTGGAGACAATAAGGACCAGAAACTAGCAGCTACCATGACCCCACCAGTAAAACCCAACATGCCATCGAACCATTTTCGTTGCATATCACTGAAAATGAAAACAAGTGATGCTCCCAGCGCGGTCATCATCCAGGTGAAAAGGGTTGCTAAAAGTGCCGCCTCAACGGCCCCCAAAGAGCCCATCAATTCCATTAAATCACTCATGGGTTATTTGAATCAAAACGTTTATCGCAACTTCACTAGAAACATTGGTGTAAGAATCAGCGCCTTCAGACCACACAGCACTCCGGTCAAATTCCAGACACTCAATCAATTCATAATTTTTGCCCAAGCGAATATTCAATTTGTCGAGATGCCGCAAGAACAAGCTCGAACTGTCTCTTACTCCGCATACGACAAACTTGGTTCCCACTGAAGCTTCGCTCGCAGCAAAAGCATGCTGCCGAGCCCGAATCTCACCCTGCTCATTAGGAATTGGATCGCCATGGGGGTCGTACTTAGGATGATCCAGGAATGCATCCAATCGGTTGATTAATTCAGCCCCACCAATGTGCTCCAAGTCTTCAGCAAGGGCATGCACAGCATCCCAATCATAATGCAATTTCTTCACCAAAAAAACTTCCCAAAGTCGGTGTTTTCGCACCAATTTCACGGCTTCATTCCGACCTGATTTAGTCAGCATAGCACCTTGGTATGCTTCGTATTTTACCAATCCTTCCTCCATAAGCTTTCGCAACATATTTGTTACAGAAGCTGGAGTAGCCTCTACTGAAGCAGAAAGCGCTTGATTCGTTGCTATACCCTCTCCCACTTCTAATTTATAAATAGCTTTCAGATAATTTTCTTGACTTGAGGTCAGCGGCATTTTACAAATGTAAATAAATTTTTAGCCTGGGCTAAAAATTTATACTATTGATCTTGACCATTCCGTAACTTTGATTCGCAATACTCCAAACCATGCTTCGTAAACTCTCATTGAGGAACCTCATCGGCATCCTTGGCTTCTTTGTTCTCGCAATCGGAATTTGGAAATTCAAAAGCCTGGTTGGATTACTTCTACTATCTGTCGCCATAAGTTTTGTCGGTAAGCCCATTGTTGGACTGCTGAGCAAAATCACAATCAAGGGACGGTCTATACCAACCTCCGTCAGTGCCGCAGTGAGCATGCTGATCATCTTTACCAGCACGATCGGCATCATCCAGTTGTTCGCTCCACTCGTTAATCAGCAGATAGAGGCAATTCGAAACCTTGATTTTAATGAAATTGCAGGCGCCACCGGGCGCAGCACGGTATGGTTAGATGAGCAATTCGGTGTGATCAATTTCAGCGGTGACGAACGAAGCAACAGTCAATACATTCTTGAACATCTTGAATCGTCCTTGAAATTCGAAGAAATAGGACAACGTGTACGCGGTTTACTGGCCCAGATCGGCAGCCTCTTCTTCGGTATTTTCTCTGTTATCTTTATGGCATTCTTCTTCCTGAAGGATGGTGCGCTTTTCCGTAACATGATTGAAGCGGTAACACCAGATGAACTGATGCCAAAAGTGCAGTCCATAATGGACCGGACAAGTCAATTGCTCACCCGATACTTCGGTGGTTTAATTATCCAGGTCTTCATTGTCACTGCCATCGTAACCGTAGGGCTTGAATTGCTGGGAGCAGATCATGCTTTTTTAATTGGACTACTTGCTGGGCTGTGTAACCTAGTGCCCTACTTAGGTCCTCTCGCTGGCACGGCGTTAGGGGTAACACTTGTCGCATTAAGTGGACCTGCAACTGCGAATACAGCAATGATTGGAGGAAGCCTCCTCGTTTTTGTCGTAGCTCAAATGGTCGATAATTTCTTCACTCAACCGGTCGTATTTGCCAATCGCGTCCATGCGCATCCTTTGGAAATTTTCATTGTCATCAGCATTGCAGGAAGCGCAGCTGGCATCTTGGGTATGGTACTCGCGGTTCCGACCTACACCTTGTTCCGCATTGTTGCACAAGAATTGTTTAGCGGATTCAAATTGGTCGACCGCTTAACGCAAAACTTGAAGTAAGTAGTTCAAAATCCACGGAAGCCGAAAAGTTGTTCACAGCCGTTTCCTGCCTTCCATTTCGCCCTAACTTTTCACCCCGTATTCGTATACGGGACCATGGCGCAAAACATCTCTTCTGATTCCACTTCCCCGCTGCTAGTGACGATGCGCAACAGCCGCTATATTTTCGTCACTGGAGGTGTAAGTTCGAGCCTAGGAAAAGGGATAGTCAGTGCTTCATTGGCGAAGCTGCTTCAGGCGCGTGGATATACGGTGACCATACAGAAGCTAGATCCATACATCAATGTGGACCCCGGTACCTTGAACCCTTATGAACACGGAGAATGCTACGTCACTGTTGATGGTGCAGAGACAGACCTAGACTTGGGGCATTACGAACGTTTTTTAAACGTTGAGACCACCCAGGCTAATAACATCACCACCGGACGAATCTACCAGTCTGTTATTGACAAAGAACGACGCGGTGAATACCTCGGGAAAACAGTACAAATCATCCCGCACATAACGGATGAAATCAAGCGATGTGTCCAAATACTTGGTGCAGAATCCAACTATGATTTTGTCATAACGGAAATTGGTGGCACCGTAGGTGACATTGAATCTCTTCCTTACATCGAAGCGGTTCGTCAAATGAAGTGGGAATGCCCAGAAGAGACATTGGTTGTGCACTTAACCCTCATTCCTTATTTGGCAGCTGCAGGTGAATTAAAGACCAAACCGACTCAACACTCTGTGAAGCAACTCCTTGAATTCGGTGTACAGCCGGATATTTTGGTGTGCCGGACCGAACACGAATTGACGGACGCGGTTCGCGCGAAAGTAGCGCGATTCTGCAATGTGGCACCCAGTGCTGTTATTCAGAGTATTGACGCAGATACCATTTACGATGTGCCGCTTTTGCTAATGGAGGAAAGGCTCGATTATGTGGTGCTCGAAAAACTCGGAATGGAAGCGGAAGGACAAGTCCCGGATTTACAGTCGTGGAAAAAGTTTTTGACACAATACAAAAATCCAAAGACCAACATAAAAATTGG
Organism: Flavobacteriales bacterium UBA5692; assembly: GCA_002420235.1. Lineage (GTDB taxonomy): Bacteria > Bacteroidota > Bacteroidia > Flavobacteriales_D > Sanyastnellaceae > UA16. The sequence continues at coordinate 10,400 of DIHQ01000143.1, read as the reverse complement.
GGTTATCGGCAAATACGTCGAACTGAAAGACAGTTATAAATCCATAGCGGAAGCTCTAATTCACGCCGGTGCACATCAAGAAGTTGAAGTTCGTGTGGACTGGATTCACAGCGAGTCCATCACATCCAAGAGCGCTGCAGATAAGCTCGCGGGTCTCCACGGTATCATCGTTGCACCCGGCTTTGGATCGAGGGGGGTTGATGGGAAAATTGAAACTATCCAGTACGCCCGCACCACCGGCATCCCATTCTTCGGCATTTGCCTCGGTATGCAGTGCGCTGTTGTGGAATTTGCGTGGAATGCACTCGGATTGGAACATGCGCACTCTACAGAAATCAAAGAATATACTCCACATCCTGTTATCGATTTAATGGCAGAGCAGAAAAGCATCCAAAACATGGGTGGAACCATGCGATTAGGAGCATATCCCTGTGAGTTGAAACCAGGGAGTCATGCCCATGAGGCGTATGGGACTTCTACCATAGTCGAACGCCACCGGCACCGATATGAATTTAACAACGCATACCTCGACCAATTTGAATCAATGGGTATGATAGCGACAGGTAAGAATCCAGATTCCGGATTGGTTGAAATTGTCGAAATTCCGGGTCACCCATATTTCGTTGCGTCGCAGTTCCAGCCAGAATATGCAAGTACAGTTGAGGTTCCACACCCCTTATTTACCTCTTTCATCAAAGCCGCAAAAAACGGCCACAGTGGCAGCCAAATTCAAACGGTAAACCAAACGGCTGCAAATTCCTAGAATACATCGGAATCAGCAATTCGCTTCAACTGATGCATGTGATGTCGAATGTGGGCAACTCCAAATGCCAGAGTATCAAATAATCCGATTCTACCTGCAATAGGGTGCTTGAATACCAGGACCCTCCACCAATCCTCAGCATCGTACAATTTGTCCAGCCGTTCGTAACCTCTCACAATTGCGTTTTTCCAATCGATTATCGCACCTTCAACATCCACGCTTTTTCCCGGAGGAGGCGAAAGCAAACCACCAGGAGTGGGGTCGATCCAACGGACATCAGATTCAAGCTCTCTCACGAGCCACAAACCCCGAGCATCCGAGTTTAAATCGCACCCCTTCAATTCCGCGGGATCAACTTGACATTTCTTTTCAAGGTAAGACCAAGTGTGTTTTTCGGAAAGCCTCAAATGTTCCAATACCTGCATCCCACCCCATTCTGCTGCAGTTCCCTTCAACAAGTCCTTTGGGAGGGCACGCAAGCTATCCGCGAAGCTTTCGATGACGTTTCCATGAAGCACATGCCAATGTGACAATCCGGCCCAAGGCAGGTACATTTGGATGTGCGGTATATCATCTTCCAAGTATCCCCCACCATCAGTTTCAAACCCCAATCGCTGATAAAATCCGATGAGGTATTGCTGAGCAGAAATTCGAACGCCATGACCAGGCCACCTGCGGTAACATACCCGAATTGCACGCAGCATCAATTCCTCACCCAACCCAGAACCCCGAGATTCCATTCCTATGGCTACCCGGCCTATGCTGGGCTCTTTATAAGACAAACCCGGGGGCACCAATCTAACTACCGCTCGAGCAGAAACACCCTCAGCAGCCCCTTCCTCGCAAGCAAAAAGGTGGACGGACTGAGCATCTTTGTCGTCCATGTCCAAGTAAACACATTTCTGTTCCACTACGAACACTTCTGAACGCAACCGCATGAGCGAAAAGACCTCGCTTCCTGTCAATTCCTGAAAGGTTTTTTCTAACCACAGCACAGCGCAATTTACAATGTGAATGCCCGTGAAAACCTCCCGGGCTCCGCGTACTTTAGCACTATGGCCGTCATCAATGTATTTTCCGCTGAAAATCTATCCAAACGGTATGGGGAACGATTGCTCTTCGATGGGATAACCTTTGGATTATCCCGAGGTCAGAAAAGCGCGATTGTAGCAAAAAATGGTACTGGCAAAACCACCTTGTTAAACGGTTTATGTGGAACAGAACCCGTGGACTCAGGCCGAATCAGCATGGATGCTGGAATACAATGGAGCTACTTAGAACAAGATCCACATTACAAGAGCCACCAGAGTATTTTGGATCATCTATATGCAAGTGATATGGCAGCTGTTCAGGCCATGCGCACATACGCTGCAGCGGTGGAGGGCATGAAGGACGATGCTCTACAAGCAGCCTATGAAAGCATGGACCGTCATAACGCTTGGGACTTCGAGGCCAGAGCGAAAGAGGTTCTCGGAAGGCTAAACCTGCACAACTTAAGCCGAACAATGCAATCACTTAGCGGAGGAGAGCGGCGACGAATCGCCCTAGCAAGGGTACTAATCGAAGAGCCTGACATACTATTTCTGGATGAACCGACCAATCACTTGGATTTGAGTATGATTCAGTGGCTCGAGCGTTACTTGGCTCAATCCAAGATGACTATACTGATGATAACCCATGATCGGTTTTTCTTGGAAAATGTTTGCGACACAATCCTTGAATTGCAGGATCAAACCTTGTATAAGTACAAAGGCAATTACAGCTATTACCTTAACAAAAGAGGGGAAAGAAAGGAGAACGCCCTTGCCTCTAGAGCCAAAGCCCGGGGAATTTTCAAACGTGAACTCGAGTGGATGCGCTCCACCCCTTCTGCCCGAACCGGCAAATCCAAATCGCGCATCGAACGGTTCTACGAAATAAAAAAAGAAGCCAAGAAACGACTCGAGGAAGATGGTATGGCCTTGCTTTTGAATCCTCAACGCCTAGGGGGCAAAATCGTCGAATTGCACAAGGTTGCCCATGGTTTTGACGGCTCTTTACTGTTTGAAAATCTCACACACCACTTCAAGCACGGCGAACGCATCGGAATAGTGGGACCAAACGGATCTGGAAAGTCCACATTGCTTGACCTCATTACCCAAAATTCTTTACCATTGAGGGGTAAAGTCGTAGTAGGAGAAACCGTCGTCTTTGGCCATTACCACCAATCCGGAGCGCATTTTCCGGAAGGACAACGGATCATTGAGGCCGTCTGCGAAATCGCCGAATTTATGCCTTTGGAGAAAGGCCAAAAAATCACTGCGGCACAGCTCCTGGAACGTTTCCTTTTCCCCCGGTCTTCTCATCATCAGATGATTTCGACTTTGAGTGGTGGTGAACGAAAAAGACTCCACCTACTGCAAGTTTTAATGGCCAACCCCAACTTTCTTATTCTTGACGAGCCAACCAACGACCTGGACATCTATACCCTCCAAATCCTAGAGGAATTCCTACTGGACTTTCCAGGGTGTTTGGTTGTGGTCAGCCATGACCGTTATTTCATGGACCGAATTGTGGAGCACATCTGGGTACTTGGAACCGTTAAAGACGTGCGATTTTTCCCCGGGAATTACAGTCAATACAGATTAGCTATAGCTGACGATAAGCGACATAAACAAGAACTGGAAGATGCTACCAAAGCGCCTACCGAATCTCCCACTCATCTGGTCTCAATCAAAAATGACTACTCCCAGCGCTTGACATTCAGAGAAAAATACGAGCTTGAACAGCTAGACGATAAAATTGCTGAGTTAGAAACGAAAAAGGAGGCACTAACAGAGCAACTTTACGCCAGTCCCACCCCCGCCGAGCTTCAAATCCTCAGTCAATCGCTCCATGAAGTAACTGCTGCGCTCGACAAAGCAGAGAACAGGTGGATTGAACTGTCCGAACGCAATGGATAAAGAAACTATTGCTGGTCAAAATCAACCTCAAAAGGCCCATTACCTTTTAGCCTGGTCTGGCAGGTCAAGACAAATCCAGCATCCACTTCGTCAGGCTCGAGAGCGTAATTGACATCCATTACTGTATCTCCACTGACCATTTTGGCTCGGCATGTGCAGCAAACGCCACCCATACAGCTATATGGTGCATCAATACCGGCATCTAAGGCAGCATCCAAAATACTCTTGTCGTCGACGAAATCTACTACAGTGGTCATGCCATCCATGATAACGGATAGCTGCTTAGTCATGGATTCTCCTTCCGCCACCACTTCTTCCGGTAATTTCTTTACGCCATTTCCGGAGGTGAAAAGTTCAAACTTGACTTGCTCCGAATTCATACCTGCCCTTTCCAAAGCAGATTTACACGCCCAAATCATTTCCTCAGGACCACATAAAAATGCCGCGTCAAGGGATTGTACGTCTACCCAGTCACTTGCCAAAATAGAGGAACATCGGCTCTCATCTAATCGACCATTGAATAGTTCAATGTCCTGCGGCTCACGTGTCAAAATGTGGAACAAACGGAACCGATTGAGGTATTCATCCTTCAATTCTTGCAAACTCTCCCTGAAAATAATACTCGGCGTATCACGATTAACGTAAAACAAAGTGAAAACACTGTTCAGCTCCAAGCGCAGAACCTCTTTAATCTGACTCAGAATTGGCGTAATACCCGAACCCGCAGCGAACGCGATGAAATTTCGCGAATCTGCAGGACTCGTTTCAAGAGTGAAACGCCCCATTGGGGCCATGCAGCGAATGGTGTCTCCACTCAACAACTCACTATTCGCCCATGTGCTGAAGATGCCATTCTCCACTTTCTTTATGGCTACACGCCATTCGCTATCGCTCGGAGCACTGCAAAGCGAATAACTCCGCCGCACGGTTTCACCTTTGATGTTAGCCTCCAAAGTCAGATACTGACCAGCCTCAAAGGCAAAATCAGAGGCTAAGGCATCCGGGACATCGAACGCAACCGAAACGCAACCGGCAGTTTCCTTTCGCACATCCGCAATCTTCAGCTCATGCAGACCATTCATACCCGTAAAACTACACGACAAATCAGGAAGAAAACCAATGGGGTCCATGGTTGTTATCTTTGTGTAAACTTTCGGCTTATGACACAGCAAATGGACTTGAATCAGCGGTTTGAAGAATACATTGCTCTTGACCAAAAAATTGAAGCCAAGGATTGGATGCCCGATGCCTATCGCAAGACCCTAATCCGACAAATCAGTCAGCATGCGCACAGTGAAATAATTGGCATGCAACCGGAGGGGAACTGGATCACTCGAGCACCTAGTCTCAAGCGTAAATCAATCCTGCTCGCGAAAGTCCAGGACGAGGCAGGGCACGGGTTGTATTTATATTCTGCCGCTGAAACTTTGGGAATAAGTCGTGATGAAATGCTGGATGCGCTTCATACAGGCAAAGCGAAATACAGTTCCATCTTCAACTACCCAACGTTGACATGGGCGGACATGGGTTCGATTGGATGGCTGGTCGATGGGGCAGCAATTATGAACCAAGTTCCATTGTGCAAGTGCAGCTATGGGCCATATGCTCGTGCCATGGTACGCGTCTGCAAGGAAGAGAGCTTTCATCAACGACAAGGATTTCAAATCATGTTGAATTTGAGCCAAGGCACGTCCGAACAGAAGGATATGGCTCAGGACGCGCTGAACCGATGGTGGTGGCCCTCGCTGATGATGTTTGGTCCTAGCGACGCCTCATCCAAGCACAGTAAACAGTCCATGCGCTGGAAGATTAAGCGTTTCTCAAATGACGAATTGCGACAGCGATTTGTGGACATGACCGTACCACAAGCCGAATTGATTGGATTGACCATTCCAGACTCGGATCTCAAATGGAATGAGGAAACGGGTCACTACGAATTTGGACCCATTGATTGGAGTGAATTTGAGCAAGTCGTTGCCGGCAATGGCCCATGTAATCGTGAACGCATTGAAACCCGTGTAGCTGCGCACGAGAATGGGGCGTGGGTGCGCGATGCGGCAGCAGCATACGCCGAGAAAGTCGCCGATCGTGAATCGAGGCAAACATCCGCGGCATGAGTGCATCCAAAACCGATTGGCCCCTTTGGGAAGTTTTTGTCCGAAGCCGGCAGGGTTTGAGCCATAAACACGTCGGAAGTCTTCACGCTGCAGATTCTACCATGGCTATTTCGAATGCCCGAGATGTGTATACCCGACGGCAAGAAGGAACGAGCATATGGGTCATTAAGGCAGAGGACATAACAGCGTCTACACCTTCAAACAAAGACGTGCTCTTCGATCCCGCGAACGATAAAGTATACCGGCATCCGACCTTTTATGACCTGCCAGACGAATTGAAGAATATGTGATGGCCGGTAGAGAATACGAATGGATCCTTCGCTTTGGTGACGATGCCTTGGTATTAGCTCAAAGGCTTTCTGAATGGTGTAGCCACGGGCCAGCCATTGAAGAAGACATCGCGCTTTCGAATATTGCGCTTGACCTGTTGGGGCAGGCGCGTGCGCTGTTGACCCTGGCTGGCCGACGAGAAGGCCAAGGAAGAGATGAGGATGCTTTGGCTTACTTTCGAACAGACCGCGAATACAGCAATGCCTTGCTTGTCGAGTTGCCCAACGGGCATTTTGGAGACACCATCGTCAAACAGATGCTATTCGACCAATTTGCTGTTCTTCGTTATGAAGCGCTGGCTAACCAATGCGTTGATGAAGAATTGGCGGCTATTGCCTCGAAAGCACTGAAGGAGGTTCGCTACCATGCAGCCCATTCAACACAATGGGTGGTTCGACTTGGGGACGGTACAAAAGAAAGTCACTTGCGTGTACAAGAAAGCTTGAACACGCTCTGGCCTTATACCGCGGAATTATTTGAGGACGATGCGGTTTCAAAGGCATGTGCAGATGCAGAAGTAATGCCTCTAAACGCCAGCTTCAAGGAACCCTGGAGCACACAATTGCAAAATATCCTCAACGAAGCCAAATTGTTAAATCCAGAGTCCACGGAATTTCACACCGGCGGACGCACAGGAAGACACACGGAACATCTGAAGAGTATGCTTGCCGAGATGCAAGTGTTACCACGGACCTATCCCCTAGCTGAATGGTAAGCGCCCGAATCGCTCAAGTTGAAAGCATCCTGAATGGGGTCATGGATCCAGAATTGCCATTCTTGACCATCACAGAATTGGGTATGATTCAAGGCTGTGAAATGGATGAAGAAGGTATCGTGGTAATTAAGTTGACCCCTACCTATTCCGGTTGCCCGGCTACAGATGCCATTGTAGACGATATCAAGTCAGCGCTGCAGCCTATCGAATCCGAATTCCGCATTGAAGTGGTTCACGCGCCAGCTTGGACAACCGACTGGATTTCACCCGAAGCGCGTGAAAAAATGCGATTGAATGGTATAGCACCTCCCGAAGGAACAAGTGCAGATAAGGCATTTTTACTCGGCAAATCCCAAACCATCCCATGTCCCCGTTGTGCCAGCGACGACACACGACTCGTCAGCCCATTCGGTTCAACCGCATGCAAAGCTCATTATCAGTGCAATGCATGCGCTGAACCTTTTGATCATTTCAAATGCTTTTGATCGTAACCATTAGCGCAGCTCTGACGTACATGCGCTATGACATCCTGCCAACTACCACGTGGAGCCTACGCCCTGGCGGATAATGATTCGACCTTCACAGCTCGTATGCGCCGTGTATTCAATTATAACCTGCACGGAGGAGTAGATCCCAATTTCTTCAAAGCTACTCGTGATATTTATTTCCGTGAGCTTCTGTCTCAGCTGCGCGCATTGGAGCGATACAATGAAGAAATTTATAGCAAGCCCCTGCGCGCTCGGTTACGATTAATTCGCTCAGTCCGCACCTCGCACTTAGTCAGATATAGTCGAACCCATTGGGTAGAACTCAACACCTGTCAAGTACCACTGCTAGAACAGCTATACCAAAGCATCAAAGCCATTCGTACCGTTCGCCGTTCATTGTTATCATCGGGTAGCGTAAAAATTGCAAATACAAATGCAATTGAGGTTGCACATGCTAAAACATTCCGCCTGATAAATCAACTGATTCGAGAAGGTTTCCGTTTCGCCAATTAATTTCAATCCACTTCAATCTGCGAAAAGACGAGGTCTTGATACATCCCTTCCTCCCCCATCAATTCATCGTGGGTACCGGATTGAATTAATTTGCCTTGATCCAAAACGATAATCCGGTTTGCGTGACGGATTGTGGATAATCGATGTGCCACAATCAGTGAAGTCCGATTCTTCGTGATGGCTGCAGTTGCCCGCTGAATCAATTGCTCACTCTCGGAATCGATGCTCGAAGTTGCCTCGTCAAGAACGAGAATAGCAGGTTGCGCCAAATACGCTCGCATGAAAGCAATCAACTGGCGTTGACCCACCGACAGCACCTCACCACGTTCACGAACATTTTGTCCCCAACCTTCAGGCAGTTTACGGATGAACTCGTCAGCACCAACCGCTTTTGCAGCTGCATCCAATCGATGTTGTTCCACACCATCAGCGTAAAGTGTGACGTTGTTTCGCAAGGTATCTGAGAACAAAAAAACATCCTGCAATACAATGCCAATGTGCTGGCGCAATGCCGGCAAGGAATAGGTTTCAATGGGCCTGCCATCGATCAAAATGCGTCCTTTCTGGTGGATATAAAAGCGATTCAACAAATTGATTACAGACGATTTTCCTGCCCCCGTAGGTCCAACGTACGCCACTGATTCGCCAGCTTCAATGCGAAACGAAACATCCTCCAACACCCACTCCTCATCTGAATAAGCGAACCAGACATTTTCAAATTCTATGGATCCTCGAAGCTGAAGAACCTCAGATTCTTCGGTAAACTGGCCCTGATCTTCCATAGCTTCCTCGCGAGCTAAAAGCTTAAATACACGATCGGAGTTCACAATTCCCATTTGCAACACATTGAACCGGTCCGCAAGTTGACGAATCGGTCGGTACAGCATGAATACGTACAAGATGAATTGAAGCAATATTCCTAGCGTCATTCGCTCGATAAGCACATCCTGCATACCCCACCACAACAAAATCCCAACGCTCGTGGCAGAGAGCATTTCTACCAACGGAAAGAAGACGCTAAATGCCCAAACTGATCGGATGTTTGCATCACGGTGAGAAGCATTGATTGAGGCAAACGCCTTAGCCTCTTTCTCCTCGCGTCCAAACGACTGAACAATGTGCATTCCCGTCACGTGCTCTTGAACGAATTCGTTCATACGACTCACTTGATTACGGACGTCAACGAATGCCTTCTTGATGACCTGCTGAAAAATACGTGTAGCCAAAAGCAAAAACGGAATAGGTGTCAAAACGAGCATGGTCAACTTCCAATCCACCCAAAGCATTGTAACGACAACAACCATGAGGGCTAGCAAGTCGCCTATGGCATTTAAGATCCCATTTGAAAACACATTTGCAATACCATCAATATCACTAACATGTCGCGTCACAAGTGTGCCTACTGGAGTTTTGTCGAAATATCTGAGTTGAAATTGCGCGACATGCTGGAAAAGTTTCGAACGCAGGTCCAAACTCACAGATTGTGCCACCCAGTTGGCAAGGTAAGTGACTCGGTACTGCAATATTGCTTCGAAAATGAGCATTCCACAAACCGCTAGAAAGACATTGAGAAGCAATTCTGCATCGCCGATTGGAATAGCATCATCTACTGCGATTCTAATGAGCGCTGGTCTCACCCATACTAAACCGGAAAGAAGCACCACCAATATCCCCGTTGTAACGAATCGACCCCGATAAGGTTCAACTTGTGCCAAAATTTTCCGCAGCGTTGCTCCGTCAAAAATACGTCCGGTCACCTCCTGTTGCTGCCCTTTCATCATAGATTAAGGCTTCATGAATGATTTGGTTTGAATCGGCTTAAACTCCGGATAGACCACCCGGTTCAAATACAACCCTTCGCCTTGTGCAGACGCGCCTGCCGCGCTCCGATCTCCTGATGCCATGACCGCTTGCACATCCTGCGGTTTCATCCGCCCTTGACCCACTTCAAGGAGGGTGCCGACAATGGCACGAACCATGTTACGCAAAAACCGATCTGCACGAATTTCAAGCGTGTATTGTTCGCCATCTTTTCTTAATTCAACAAAACGCACATCACACAAGGTCGTTTTATTATCAGATCCTGCCTTGCAGAAGGCCGCAAAATCACCTTTGCGAACAAGGTATTTAGTGGCCGATTGCATAGCGGCAAAATCTGTTTGACGTATAACACGAGCGGAGCGTCCGACCAAAAATGGATCTTTATAAGTGTGCATCCGGTAGAGGTAGCCGCGCTCTGTAGCATCAAATCGAGCATGTGCATTCGGAGCCACCCGAGAAATACGATGAATGCTTATCGAAGCCGGTAACATCCCATTTAGCTTCCAAGCAACCTCATTCAAGTCCTTAAATCGATTCGCCTTGGACGAATCACTTGGCCAATCTGCGTGTGCCACAAAATAAGAAGCATGGACCCCAGTGTCTGTGCGTCCACAGCCCATAACTGGAAGAGGTTGGCCTACAAAAAGCGCGAGCTTTTCTTCAAGTACTTCTTGAACAGAAAGACAATGGGGCTGCCTTTGCCAACCGTGG
>DIHQ01000056.1 GCA_002420235.1 Flavobacteriales bacterium UBA5692 | reverse complement strand
GCAACACAAGCGCCACAGCCTATGCATGTGGCAGCATTAAACGCATCGTCTGCTTGGGCCTTAGGAATGGGAATTGCATTCGCATCCAAGGTCTCGCCGGATGTGTTCACCGAAATGTATCCCCCGGCTTGGATAACCCGGTCGAAGGCGCTCCGATCAACGGCCAAGTCCTTAACGACAGGGAAGGCCGACGCACGCCAAGGCTCAATAGTGATAGTTTCACCATCCTCGAAAGAACGCATGTGTAATTGACACGTCGTCACTCCTCGATTGGGGCCATGGGCCTCCCCATTGATAAACATAGAGCACATACCACAAATTCCTTCGCGGCAATCGTGGTCAAAAGCCACGGGATCGCCCCCGTCTCGGATGATTTGATCATTCAACATGTCCATCATTTCCAAGAACGACATGTCCGGCGAAACCCCGGTAACAGGGTAAGATGCAATCCGGCCCTTATCCGCTGGACCATCCTGCCGCCATATTTTTAATGTCAAATCCATGGCGATCTTCTATTTATAGCTCCGTTGTTTCAACTCGACATTTTCGAAAATCAAATCTTCCTTGTGTAAGGTCGATTCGCTTGGGTCCCCTGTATACTCCCATGCGGAAACGAAAGTGTAGCTTTCGTCATCTCGCAGCGCTTCCCCCTCAGCCGTTTGATACTCTTCTCGGAAGTGACCTCCACACGATTCATTTCGAGCTAAAGCATCTTTACACATCAACTCTCCTAACTCCAATAAATCAGCAACCCTGCATGCTTTGTCCAATTCTGGATTGAACTCATTTGCTTTGCCAGGAACACGCACGTCTCGGTAAAATTCTTTTCGGATGTCTCGAATATTGGAAATTGCTTGCTCAAGATCAGGTTTGTTGCGAGACATCCCACATTCATTCCACATTATGCGGCCCAGTCGACGATGAAAATCATCGACCGGCTTGGAGCCTTTATTTTTTATAATGCGGTCAATCTGGTCTTTTACGGCCTTTTCAGCTGCCACGAATTCAGGTGAATTCGATGAGACTTCCCCCGTACGTATATCGCTTGCGAGATAGTCTCCGATGGTATATGGCAGGACGAAGTATCCATCTGCTAAGCCTTGCATAAGTGCCGAGGCACCAAGGCGATTTGCTCCGTGATCTGAAAAGTTGGCCTCCCCAGCTGCGTACAGACCTGGAACCGTGGTCATCAGGTTGTAGTCAACCCAAAGCCCTCCCATTGTGTAGTGCACTGCAGGGTATATTTTCATCGGAGTCTCGTATGGATCATCAGCAGCTATCTGTTTGTACATGTCAAACAGGTTGCCATATTTCGCCTTGACGACTTCCTTTCCCAGTTTGGTAACTTCAGCCTCCGATGGATTACTCAATCCGCGAATGTTCGCTTCTGTATTCCCATAGCGCTGAATGGCACTTGCGTAATCCAGGAAAACTGCTTCCCCTGTTTCGTTGACCCCGAAACCCGCATCACAACGTTCCTTGGCAGCGCGAGAGGCCACATCCCGAGGCACCAAATTTCCAAATGCAGGATAACGTCGCTCGAGATAGTAATCTCGATCCTCTTCTTGAATTTCGTTTGCACGCATGGTTCCTTTCTGAATTGCTTCAGCATCCTCTTTTTTGGCGGGGACCCAGATGCGACCGTCATTGCGCAAGGATTCGGACATCAAGGTCAGTTTTGACTGGTGCTCTCCCGAAACTGGAATGCATGTCGGGTGAATCTGCGTGAATGAAGGGTTCGCCATGTAAGCCCCTTTTCTATGGGCTTTCCATGCAGCAGAAACATTAGACCCCATAGCATTGGTGCTCAAGAAAAATACGTTTCCGTAGCCCCCTGTAGCAAGCACAACGGCATGCGCCGAATGACGTTCCAATTCGCCGTTGAGAAGGTTTCGAGCAATTATGCCACGGCATTTTCCGTCTACAATGACGATATCCATCATCTCATGACGCGTAAACATGTCCACCTTACCCTTTGAAATTTGACGGCTCAGTGCAGAGTAAGCTCCTAACAGAAGTTGCTGACCTGTCTGACCCTTGGCATAGAACGTTCGGGACACTTGAACACCACCAAAGCTTCGATTATCGAGAAGTCCGCCGTATTCTCTCGCAAAGGGGACTCCTTGGGCTACACATTGGTCAATGATACTTGTTGACACTTCTGCCAACCTGTGCACGTTGGCTTCTCGACTGCGGTAATCCCCTCCTTTAATTGTGTCATAGAATAAACGATAAACAGAATCACCATCATTTTGATAGTTTTTAGCTGCATTGATGCCGCCTTGTGCAGCAATCGAGTGAGCACGGCGGGGCGAATCCTGAAAACAGAATGCTTTTACGTTATAGCCCATTTCCGCCAAAGACGCTGCTGCAGAACTTCCTGCCAAGCCAGTCCCAACGATAATAACATCAATGAGGCGCTTATTGGCCGGATTGACAAGATTTATTTCATTCTTGTGAATTGTCCATTTCTCTGCTAGCGGACCCTTGGGAATCTTTGATTCGAGCATGCCAGTGTTAATTAGAGTTGGGACACATATAAAAAAACCGGTATCGTAGCAAAAAGAGTAGGCACGACTATCGCAAATGCAAAGCCCGCTTTTTCAATGACACCATTGTATTTCACATGGTTTAATCCAAGCGATTGAAAGCCACTCTGAAAGCCGTGAGATAAATGAAACGCCAACGCGGCTTGGGCCAAAACGTAACCAATCACAGCAAATATGCCCACAGAATTGGTTGGTGAAAAAAACTCCAAAACCACTGTGTAAAGGTCTTTTATACCATTGTGGACAGGCATCGCGCCAAAATGCATTTTATACCAAAAAGACTGCATGTGGCTAACCATAAAAAGCAGAATAATGGTGCCCAAAACTCCCATATTCCTACTAGACCATTTGGAATTCGCTCTCCCTTTTTCCATTACATACCTGCTCGATCGGGCTTTTTTGTTCTGGATAGAAAGAACAATGCCGTCAACGACGTGGAATAAAACGCTGGCATATGTCAAATAACTTAAAATCTTCACCAGAGGAAAAGTGGTCATGAATTTGGCATACTCGTTGAATGCCTGTTGGCCCTCCTCTCCGGTTTTAAGAAGTAATTGAAGGTTGCCGCCTAAATGACCCGCTAAGAATAGGCAAAGAAAAAGGCCTGTTAAGGCCATAACGTATTTTTTCGCCAATGAAGATTTGAGAATTCCAGGGCTTTTCATGATCACGTTAATCCATGATAAAGATAAGAATTAAGGAATCAGTTGGCAATGTGAGGTGTCAGAACTGCAAAACACCGGGATTCAAAGAAAGAAATGGGGGACGAAACCTTCGAATCGTCCCCCAATCGGTCAGCTCATATCCAATTCCGGTTTTCGGTCAAGCAGCAGCATCTCAGCAGCCACTACCTCAGTCACATACCGCGTGTGCCCTTCCGAATCCTCGTATGTTCGGTAAGCCAACCGACCTTCGATGGCAACCTCTGCACCCTTTTTCAAGTATTGACCCGCTATCTCCGCAAGCGCACCCCACATGACCACGTCATGCCACTGGGTGCGCTCTACACGCTCACCTTCACCATTGCGGAATGATTCGTTGGTCGCTACAGGAAAGGCACATTTCACCTTGCCTTCATCGAAGCTCATCAATTCGGGATCTTTCCCGAGTCGCCCAATCAGTTGGACCTTGTTTCTCAATGCATTCATTTGTTTAAACGTTCTGCTGACAAACATGGGCAGGCTTTACTCCCTCAGCCGTATCTGCAACGCCTTGATTCAGTTCTGTCCTGGAACAATTTGCACGCGCACCCCCTTCAAATTGGAACCTATCTTTACGCACCGCATTGAATACCATTGCCATGAGCCATTCCATACGCGTTCGATTTGCACCAAGTCCGACTGGCCCGCTGCACATGGGCGGGGTTCGCACAGCTCTATACAACTATCTATTTGCCAAAAAACACGGAGGAACATTCATCCTTCGGATTGAAGACACGGACCAAACTCGTTTTGTTGATGGAGCTGAAACCTACATCCAGGAGGCATTGGATTGGTGCGGAATTGTACCTGAAGAAGGGGGTAAAGCCGGAGGAGAATATGGCCCCTACCGACAGTCTGAACGCAGCGATTTGTACCAACGTGAAATTCAACGCTTAATCAACAGCGGTGCCGCCTATAAAGCATTTGATACCCCTGAGTCCATAACAGCAAAGCGATCGGGAGCCAAAGGAGCGGTGTGGCAATACGATTCTACTACCCGCATGAGCATGCGAAATTCACTCTCCTTGTCTTCGGAAGAGGTTGAACAACTCGAAGCCGCCGGCCACCCCTATACGGTCCGATTCAAAATGCCAGATTCGGCGCAGGAAGTGCTCGTGCAGGACGAAATACGCGGCGAAATACGTGTTTCCACGCACGTACTTGACGACAAAGTCCTAATGAAAACAGATGGTTTTCCGACGTACCACCTCGCTAACGTAATCGACGATCATCACATGGAAATCAGCCACGTCATCCGTGGCGAAGAGTGGTTACCCAGCACCCCACTGCACGTACTTTTGTACGACGCCTTCGGATGGCCTGTACCAAAGTTTGCTCATTTGCCGCTCATTCTGAAACCCACTGGTAACGGAAAGCTCAGCAAGCGAGATGCCGACACAGGCCAATTCCCAATTTTCCCTTTGGAATGGAACGACCCATTAACCGGAGACACCTCAATGGGTTACCGGGAACAGGGGTATTTACCTGAGGCCTTTATCAATATGATTCTTTTATTGGGTTGGAGCGGCGGGAACGAAGAGGAATTGTACACCCTTGAAGAAGCCGCAGAAGCATTCAACCTCAAACGTGTGGTAAAGGCAGGAGCGAGATTCAATCCCGAGAAAGCCCTCTGGTTCAATGAACAGTACCTCCGCAAAGGGGATACCAACCGGTGGGTCTTGCCCCTCAAATCTGCTGCTGAAGGCAAAATGGAATCGTGGTCGGACCCACAGTGCCAGGCCGTGTTGGATATGTTCCTCGAGCGTGTTCAATTCCTTCATGAAATACCTGCTAAAAAATACCTTTTTACCGCCCCAGACTCATACGATGAGAAGGTAGTACGCAAAAAGTGGAGGCCCGAAACCGCTGATTACCTCAAGGAACTTGCAGAAGTTCTACGCGGCATTGACTCGTTCGACTCAGCAACGATAGAACGAGAATTTAAAGGGTTTTTAGAGGCCCGTGAACTTGGGTTCGGCGCCGTTTTACCACAATTTCGTTTGGTGCTTACCGGAACCGGAGGCGGCCCCTCGATGTTTGATTTTGCAACCTTTATAGGTAAAAAAGCCACACTGCACCGTCTTGAAAAAGGGGTAGCCGCCCTCAGCTAATCTGCATCTCCGGCACATCGTCCGGCACGACCAAAGTTCCGTCGGTCGCGGCGATGATTTCATCGACTGACACACCCGGTGCTCGCTCGACAAGGTGAAACGCTCCGCCCTGGATGTCGAGCACTGCAAGGTTGGTGACAACCCGCTTCACGCATCCAACGCCGGTCAACGGCAATGAACAAGCCTTCAGCAGTTTGGAGTCACCAGCGCGATTCGTGTGCATCATCGCAACGATGATATTTTCAGCACTGGCGACGAGATCCATGGCACCACCCATACCCTTGACCATTTTACCCGGAATTTTCCAATTGGCGATGTCGCCGTTCTGTGCCACTTCCATAGCTCCGAGGACCGTGAGTTGAACGTGTTGACCACGGATCATGGCGAATGATGTCGCACTGTCAAAATAGACTGCGCCGGGCATGGCGGTAATGGTCTGCTTTCCTGCATTAATCAAATCTGCATCTTCATCACCGTCCATAGGAAAAGGCCCCATCCCGAGAATGCCATTTTCGGATTGAAACTCCACATCCATGCCGTCCGGAATGTAGTTGGCGACGAGGGTGGGGATGCCAATACCGAGATTGACATACCATCGATCCCGCACTTCCTGCGCGATCCGTTGCGCAATTCCATTTTTATCAAGCATGGTTCAGCCGTTTGATTCTATTTGACGCGGTCGGACCGTCCGCTGTTCAATGCGTTTGTCATAATTCTCCCCCTGAAAAATCCGTTGAACAAAAATACCCGGAGTGTGAATTTCATTGGGATTAAGGGCTCCTTCCGGCAACAATTCCTCAACCTCAGCAATGGTGATTTTACCCGCCATAGCCATCATGGGGTTAAAGTTGCGAGCGGTTGCCTTAAAAATCAAATTGCCTGCTTTATCCCCCTTCCAAGCTTTAACGAAGGCGACGTCTGCAGTCAAGGCGCTTTCCAAAACATGGGGCTTTCCATTGAAATCACGAACTTCCTTTCCATTTGCTACCTCAGTTCCAAAACCAGCGGGCGTGTAGAATGCGGGAATCCCTGCACCCCCTGCACGGCAGCGTTCAGCAAGGGAGCCTTGAGGAATCAAATCCACTTCCAAATCACCATTTAGCATCTGTCGCTCAAACTCGTCGTTTTCACCGACGTAGGAGCTGATCATTTTGCGGATTTGACGTTTTTGAAGGAGAAGGCCCAACCCAAAATCGTCCACCCCCGCGTTATTTGAAATGCAGGTCAAATCTTTTACCTCCATCCGTACCAATTCCGCGATGCTACACTCAGGGATACCGCACAAGCCGAAACCGCCGAGCATGAGTGTCATGCCTGATTGCACACCTTTGCAGGCTTCCGCACTTCCTTTTACTACTTTCGAAATAGCCATGTTATGTCGATTATCATTGAAACAAATCTCTGTCGTCAAAGCCCGCGCCGCTCCCCCCGAATGTAGCTTGATTCAGCTCCATTAATTGGCGACAATCCAACGAATCCAAGCCCATCCCTTCCGGCCGCACAAAATCGGCCTTGCTCAAACCAAGGCTCTCGTCGGCATAGGCTTCATTCATGTAAAACCCATAAATAGGCAATGCAGTGTTTGCTCCTTGTCCATTGGCAATTGTGCTGAATCGCACGGCAGGATCTTGAGCGCCGACCCATACGCCAGTAACCAAATCCGGAGTCATGCCCATGAACCATCCGTCAGAGTGTCCCTGTGTCGTCCCCGTCTTGCCGGCCATGGGGGCCTGAATGTTATCGTATTTCCGGCGTTCGATATCCATGCGCAAACGAATGCCCGTTCCCTTCCGTTCACCGGTCTTGGGGTTGTAAGCGCCGTCGACCACGCCCTTCATCATGTCCAAAACGGTGTAGGCCGTTCGCTCATCCAAACCCTGACGGAGCTCTGGTTCAGGCGTCCAAATGACGTTCCCATATTTGTCTTCTATTCGGGTGATTATGGTAGGTTTTATGTAAACGCCCCCATTAACCAGTGCCGCACTGGCTGCCGTAATTTCCTTCAACGTCAATTGCGATGATCCCAAGGCGATGGATGGCACCGCCGGAATTTTGGACTCAATACCCAGCGCACGGGCCAATTGAATGACACGCTCCGGACCAAATTCCTTAATCAACTTGGCAGAAATCGTGTTCATAGAATTCGCCAGTGCATACTCCAGAGTCACAACCTCCCCATACTCCAAGTCACTATTATCGGGACACCAATCCGGTTGATCTCCGGGCATCTCAACGCAGATTCGCTGATTTGGCAACTCAGTGCACCGTTCCATGCCGTAGCGCAAAGCCGTAGCGTAAACAAATGGCTTGAAAATAGATCCCACCTGCCGCTTCGATTGAGATACGTTGTCGTATTTGAAATAGCGATAATCCATGCCTCCAACCCAAGCCTTTACATGGCCCGTCTTTGGATCAACGGACATCAATCCAGCGTGCAGTAGGCTTTTGTGGTACAAAATGGAGTCCATTGGGCTCAATAGCGTATCGCGCGGACCTTGGTGAGTAAACACACGCATCTCCACTGGCTCCTTGAACTTCGCGTTGATTTCTTTAGTTGACAGTCGTTGCCACGTGTGACTGCAACCGCCTTTCTCCTCGTCACAGTGCCACACGGAGTTACCATCAGTAGCCTCCTCCTTTTCAATGTAAAATCCCGGGCGTTCGCACTCGGGACAAAACTTACCTGCATATACTCGGTAACGCTCGCTTTGCTTTTTCGCTTGGTTCACAATGCGGTCCCGGTCGCTTTGCTCAATACCTTCATAAAATGGCCATTCGGCTTTGCTGCGTGAACGCAGGTCGCGGTTCAAAGTTGCTTGTAACTCTTCGCCAATGTGTCGTTGGACAGCCATTTCAGCCGCACCCTGCAATCGGCTATCGATGGTTGTATGCACTTGAATGCCGTCCCGGTAAAGGTCATAGGGCGCGCCGTCCGCTTTTGAAAGGAGCCAGTCACCCTGGCCGTCCTTTGCTCCGAATAGGCTCTTCAATTGTGCCCTAAGCGCCTCCCGGAAGTAAGGAGCAAGGCCTTCATCGTGGCTGACCTTTTGGTAGTTCAACCCCAGAGGTAATGCCCGCAATGAGTCTGCTTCGGATTCGCTGATGCGGTTGTATCGAACCATTTGGCCAAAAACGACATTTCGTCGGTTAAGCACGAGTTCAGGACGTCGCAACGGATTGTAAAGCGAGCTATTCTTTAGCATCCCCACCAGCATTGCGGACTCATGCACATCCAAATTACTGACGTCCTTATCAAAATAAATGTTAGCTGCAGACTTCACCCCCACAGCTTGATTCAAGAAATCGTAGCGATTGAGGTAAAGTGTCACGATTTCGTCCTTGGTGTAATGTCGTTCTAAACGCGCAGCGATAATCCACTCTTTGGGTTTTTGAAGTAGTGCCCGCTTCAAGGCGGTGGTTCTGTCGTACTGTTCCGTGAATAATTGTTTGGCCAATTGCTGGGTCAACGTTGACCCACCACCACGCTTACCCATGTACGCAATTGCCCGAGCCAATCCAATGAAGTCGATACCGCTGTGACTAGCAAACCTCGCATCCTCTGTGCTGATAAGCGCATCCACGAGATTGGAGGGCAACTCGCCATAACGCGCATCGGCTCTGTTTTCGGAGTAGTAACGCCCGATGAGCTTCCCATCGGTGGTATAAACTCGCGTTGCCAAGTCTGTTTTGGGGTTAGCCAATGTATCTGTATCCGGCAATGTGCCTAACGAGGCCAAGACCGTTAATCCCGCTAGTCCAAGGAGGGGGCCAAGGCCGATGAGCCATAACCACGCCTTTTGCCGAGTGAATGACTGCTTAGCCTTTTTCGTATGAGATTTTGCACTTTTCTTGGCCATTCGTTTTACAAGAATAAGGCACGAAACGCGAGTGAAAGAGTTGAAATTTTCAGATTGAGGTTTATTCGCAGTTTTCTCTCAAGGCGGCCGTGTAAATGCATCCTAAATTTGTCCCTCTATTAAATTAATATGGTTGCACTCATCAAAGCCGCTCAACTATTGCTAAGCCTCTCCATTTTAGTGGTACTCCACGAATTTGGTCACTACTGGGCGGCACGTACATTTAAAACTCGAGTGGAGAAGTTTTATCTCTTCATGAACCCCGGGTTCTCCCTGTTCAAAAAGAAGATCGGGGAGACCGAATGGGGCATAGGTTGGTTACCGCTCGGCGGGTACGTAAAAATCTCTGGAATGATTGATGAATCCATGGATACAGAGCAGATGCAGCAGCCCGCACAACCGTGGGAATTTCGATCAAAACCAGCGTGGCAACGCCTCATCATCATGCTCGGTGGAATCATTGTCAACCTCATCCTCGGTTTCACTATCTACAGCATGGTTTTACTGGTTTGGGGCGAAACGGTTCTGCCGGCAGAACGCATCCCTTATGGATTGGAGGTGGACGAACGCTTGAAGCCTCTCGGTTTTGAGGACGGTGACCAAGTAATCACAATCAATGGTCATACTCCTGCTTCTTTCACTGAAATTCGACGTTCCTTGTTTTTTGATCCAGTCAGCGAGGTAGAGCTGATGCGAAACGGCGAACGTTTACAACTCCTCTTTGAAGAAGACCTTGGACAATTTCTAGTCGACAGCGCCATTCGGAGGCCCTTTGGCCTGCGCGTTCCATCAATGGTCGAAACGGTCAGCCCCGGTTCAGGGGCAGAAGCTGGAGGCTTGTTACCTGGAGACCGTATTGTTACACTGGACGGGGTGACTGTTGGTTTTCATGGGGACGTGCTGCAATACCTGCGTGCACATCCGGCTTCCGAAATCGAAGTGGGTGTCATTCGAGGGGCTTATGAACAGCTTAAATTATCCTGTGAAACAGATAGCAATGGCACTTTAGGCTTCCTGCAGAAAGACCCTATGACCATGCCTGAATTTCAACTGGAAGAACTAACCTATGGTCCCAGTGAGGCTCTGGTCAGTGGATTCACGCTGGCTTGGACCACCTTAGAAGAATACGTGCTTTCAATGCGCTTCTTATTCAGCCGTTC
Organism: Flavobacteriales bacterium UBA5692; assembly: GCA_002420235.1. GTDB lineage: Bacteria > Bacteroidota > Bacteroidia > Flavobacteriales_D > Sanyastnellaceae > UA16. Next base: position 19,911 of record DIHQ01000056.1, on the reverse strand, counting down.
CGGCGCGAGCCAAGTGGGAAGTCTTGTAACCTTCGGAAGCATCTTTGATGCAGGGTGGAATTGGGAAATATTCTGGCGTAACACCGCATTTTTCTCTCTGATATTGGCATTTATGAACCTATTGCCAATCCCAGCGCTAGATGGCGGTCATGTAGTTTTTTTGTTGTACGAAATGGTCGTTGGACGGCCAGCACCCGACAAATTCTTGGAATGGGCCCAAACGGTTGGGATTGTTTTGCTTTTGGCTTTGATGGCCTTGGCCTTGGGCAACGACATTTGGCGGGTTATCACAGGCCAATTCGGCTGAGTCTGCTTAACTTACCTGCATGACCGTCGCTGACATCAACGCTTATGGCCTCGTGATTGGAGGTTCGCTGGTGATCATTCTGAGCTACTTCGCCAATCTGCTTGCGAAGCGCACGAATATTCCAAGCGTCTTGGTCTTAATCGGCATGGGTATTGCGTTACGCGAAGGCCTGAATGCAATAGGCCTAACATCAATACCATTCGAGTCGCTGGTCTTGGAATTGCTCGGCACCATTGGCTTGATTTTCATCGTGCTGGAGGCCGCGCTGGAACTGGACTTGACACGTGAAAAAATGCCCTTAATTGTCAAAAGCGCTACCATGGCGTTGTTAGCCTTGCTTGGGAGCTCTGCTGCGATTGCTACATTTTTGAACCTATCCATGGGCATACCAACATTTGAAGGTTGGGTCTACGCCATCCCGCTGTCCATAATGAGCAGCGCCATCATAATCCCCAGCGTTTCAGGCTTGGATTCCAACGACCGGGAATTCATGGTCTACGAAAGCACGTTCTCTGATATTTTTGGTATAATGGCGTTCTACATCCTGCTGGGAAACTTCAACGCCGAAAGCACCAACTCCGTCATCGCGAGCATCGGAACCAACCTCATCATAACTTTTGTTTTAGCGGTAATTGTGAGCTACGTTCTCGTTTACGTTTTGCAAAAAATCACTAGCTCCGTGAAGCTATTTTTGAGTGTCGCGGTACTATTGCTGATTTATTCTGTTCAAAAACTGCTCCACCTCAGTCCGCTGGTACTCATCCTCATTTTTGGATTGATGCTCAACAACCACCGCATCTTCTTCCCCAATTGGACCACCAACATGAAGCGGCTCCAATGGCTCCCGTCACCCGCAAAACTGCTCGATGATCAACGCATGCACGAGTTGCATCGAGATTACCACCTACTCACATTGGAAACGGCCTTCGTCATTCGCACGTTTTTCTTCGTCCTTTTTGGCATGACTGTCTCGCTCATTTCTTTGACCGACTTACATGTCATTACAGAAGGGTTGATTATTTGCTCCGTCCTATTCGGTGTTCGATTTATCAGCCTGATGCTTTTCCAACGTAAGCGTATATTCCCGTTACTCTACATCGCTCCACGAGGACTCATTACGATTCTCTTATTCTTCCAAATTCAAGGGGCTTATTCCCAGTTTGCACAGCCACAATTCGACCAAGGAATCCTGCTTGTTATCATCCTTATAACAAGTATCATCATGACCATTGCGCTAGTCCAAAATGGCATCACATTAAGAGGTGTTACATTAGTGCCCGACATGGTTCAGGGCGATGTTGACTCAGAAGACAGCCCCAATGTGCCTGCTGAAACTGAAGCCGAGCAGCCCGGCGAATCTTAGATTTTCAAAGGAACAAACCAGCCTCCAGGCATCCTGCGTACCCATCCACCCAACTCCATCGTGTGCAGCTGTTTACGCATACTAGCGGAATCTATACCTGATAACATCGCCAAGGTGTCCAGTTGTGCCCCTCGAGTTTCCATGATGTGCCTCCATGTGGAACGAAAGGCCAGTGGGAGCCCTTGCTCCGCCACGAAGGAATTCGTTATCCTCTTGTCTCCTGTGATGCAATCCGCCAATTTTTCCGTCGACTGCCAACCCATAGTTGGAAACTCATTCAGCAATCGCCGATTACCAGCCCAGCGTAAAGTATTCAACCCGCTTTCAGGTCGGTAAACCCAGCATGTTACCCCAAAGTCCAATGCAAATTGTGCAGAAATCAAAGCCCCGCCCTTTGAGGGGCTTTGCACCACAACTACCGCATCAGAGAGGCTAACCACGAGCCGGTTACGGGCAGCAAAATGCCATCCGTGGACAGGCATGCCAGATGGTCGTTCCGAAATTATGGCGCCCCCCAACTCCATCATCCGCTTGGATATGGGAATACTCGATTGAGGCTGAACGCTTCCCACACCAGTCCCTAGGATTCCAAGGGTTCTGCAACCGACGTAACAAGCGCCACGTAGCGCCGCGGCGTCAATGCCGCGGGCCAAACCACTAACAACTATTGCCCTCCTTTGAGCTAAGGCCTTGCCCAATTTGAAGGCTACGTGTCGAGCCTCCGCTGTGCAGTTGCGGGTTCCGACAACAGCTACATGGCAATCCGAATTTGCCATTTTACATGCCTCCCCACGCCCAAAAACGACCAGTGGAGGGTCTGGAAGCTCCCTCCACATCTGCGGATAATCCGCCGAATCCCATGCAATCACCCAGCTTCCACGCATCTTTTCGCTGCGCAAAACCTCGAGCCGTTCACATAGCCAATGATCAGTATTTGGAATGTGATCTAGGGCAAGTTCCACAGCAAGTTCCAATGATCCCGCTTGACGCACCATATGCTGAACCCTCTTAACCCCCCAGCCGGGGACTCCAGCCAATATCCACCACGCTTCCAGTCGATCCACGCCGCAAGTTCTTTCGAAACGTATGCTATTGGCTGTTCAATTGTCTTCCGCGGGGCCAAAACTCAGTTTCGTTCAAATGTTGCATCTTGCAGATATGATGCTACGCCATTTGTTTCTGCTCTTTGCATTGGTTTTCGCCCTTTGTGGCTCCGCGCAAACCATATCTGGAAAAGTCCTCGATGAAGCAGGATTCGGCCTACCCGGAGCTTTCATTACAGCAAAAAATTCGACAGGAGACGTACTAGGAAACGTAAGCTTACCCGACGGTACATACACCCTCGACTTGAGCACCTGGGTAGGTCAGCCAGTGACGCTATCGTGCAGTTACATCGGAATGGAAACCTTAACCCGAGATTTTTCCAATCTAAAGGCCGGTGACACCTACCTCATAGATTGGTCGCTCGCAGCAACCGCCGAAGCACTCGATCTTGTCGTGGTATCTGCTGGTCGCTTCGAGCAATCTGCTGCTGAAGTGACTGTGTCAGTTGACGTACTCCCTCCGCGCATTGTAGAAAGTCGAGGAACCACAACATTGGAAACTGCCCTCGAAATGAACCCCGGCGTGACCTTTGTCAACGGAGAGCCCCAAATCCGAAGCGGAAGTGGGTTCAGCTACGGCGCAGGATCACGGGTCATGATATTGATTGATGACCTCCCTGTATTAAGTGGAGATGCTGGACGCCCAACTTGGGGCTTCCTACCGCTCGAAAATCTTGAACAAATCGAAATCATAAAAGGCGCGTCTAGTGTTTTGTATGGCAGTGCTGCTCTGAGCGGTGTCATCAATGTCCGCACCCGCTTTCCCGATGCAAGGCCCTTGACTCGAATTACCCGACAAGTCGGTTTTTACTCTGACCCCCGATCAAAACAAGCTAAAACATGGACCGTTAGACCGCAACAATCTAATTTACGCTTTTTGCACAGCCAACAACTGGGCAAATGGGACATTGTGATTGGCGGGAACGTCCTCCGAGACGATGGCTTTCTTGCCCCGGAAGAGAACGCAGAAATGAGCGCACAAGATTATCATTTCTCGCCCTCGCTGATAGGTGTTGACTTACTAGACAGGACCGTCGATCGCTTCGGTGCAGAGCACCGCGCTCGAATCAACGCCAACCTGCGCAAACGGGAAACAAATGTAGAAGGTTTGGTTTACGGCCTAAATGCCAATTGGCAACTTGGGGAGTCGCTCCAAACACTAATCTGGGAGCAGGCTCCTGATGCGATTTATAATCCCTTCCAAGGCGCAGCAACGCGAACCAACCAGCTCATTGGAACGGTGGATCCATACATTCAATATCTGAGTCCCAAAGGAATCCGGCACAGTATCCGTAATCGGTGGCAATACCTCAACAACGATAATGACAATGATCAGTCAAATGGTTCCCACGTCATTTACTCTGAATACCAAGTTCACGCCACGGGAGAGCAATGGGGTATCGAGGGCCTGAACCTGACAACAGGACTGGTCAATATGATTGCCCTGAGCAGGGCAGACTTGTATTCCGGAGGCTCCTCTGATGGCAACAATTCCGCAGCCAACCGCGCGGCTTATATACAGGTGGATCAGGCGTTAGGTGAACGATTCAAATTAGCGGGTGGCGCGCGTTACGAGCACTTCTCCGTCAATAACATGGGAGCGGGAAAGCCGGTCTTTCGCCTAGGTGCCAATTACCAAGTTGCTGAAGCCACCTTCATCCGCAGCAGCTTCGGCCAAGGGTTTCGGTTTCCCACCATTGCAGAGCGCTACATTCGCACCGGGCTCGGTGCTTTGCAGATTTATCCGAATGAGGAGCTGCGGCCAGAATTTTCGTGGTCGACGGAGATTGCCCTTAAGCAAGGATTCGGCTTCAAGAACACCCGACTCGGGGACATTGGCGGCTTTTTTGACCTCGCCTTCTTCCGTCAAGATTACGAAGATTACATTGAGTTCACATTTGGGCAGTGGGGGCCAGATGAGGGAGAATTACCGAACTTGGATAACGCTTATGGATTGGGATTCATGAGCGCGAACACTGGTGAAAGCCGTGTTACAGGGATTGAAACCTCAATAACTGGGCGTTGGACAACCCGAAAGTTTCAAGCCGACTTCATCACTGGCTACACCTACACGAATCCCGTTAGCACTACACCAGATAAAAACTACAACCCAGATCCTGAGGGTGCGCCCACCACCTACAACAATACGAGCTACAATACCGATGGGAATTTGCTGAAGTATCGCTCACCCCATGTCTTTAGATTCGATGTTCAGATTTCGGGCCAGAAGTTTTTCGGTGGTCTTAGCGCACGATATCAGACCGCCCTGAAAAATTTTGATGCAGCTTTCATTCAATTTGAAGAAGACTCCAACCTTTCAGGCATCAATTGGGGAGTGAGGGGATGGCTTGAAGATAACCCCGACTTACCGTGGGTCTTTGACGCACGCATTGGAAGGGAATGGACCAATGGCCACAAACTCTCATTAGTCATCAGTAACGTCACCAATGCCGAATATTCTATACGGCCTTTAGCAATGGAAGCCCCGCGCCTTACCTCTTTGATGTATACCTACCAAATCGACTAATGTCCGAACGATCAGCCACTCTCGTCGCTGTAATCCCCGCGCGCATCGGATCCACTCGTTTTCCTGAGAAACCCTTGGCGCTTATAGCCGGCATACCCATGGTTGCACGAGTCATTCAACGCGTTCAAGAATCGGGCTCATTTGACCACATCCTAGTGGCAACAGACGACAAGCGTATTGCGGAAATCGCCAGTGAAGCAGGTGCCGACGCAGTGATGACAGACCCAGAATTAGCCAATGGCACTTTGCGCTGCCATGCTGCCTTGTGCCAATGGGAAGCAAAGGTAGGATTCAAGGCTACCTGGGTGGTAAACGTACAGGGAGATGAGCCTTTTGTGCACCCCGAGCAATTGCAAAAACTCGTACAACTGATACGTAAAACCGGCACGTCGATTGCCACACTGGCACGTCCAAATTCATCAATCGAGTCCAATCCAGCCAATACCAACCGGGTCAAAGTGGTTTGCGACCTCAACGGAAATGCTTTGTATTTCAGCAGAATGCCCCTGCCTTCAAGCTCAGGACCTTGGTTGGAACATGTGGGTCTGTATGGTTTTGCCCGAGGAACCCTTGAAGCCCTGACCCAACTGCACCCCACGGCACTTGAAAAAGCAGAACGCCTCGAACAACTACGCTGGTTAGAGCACGGCTGGAAAATCCTCGTCGGACGGACAGTACACCTAACTCATGCAATTGATACCCCTGAAGATCTGAAAGCCTTAGAATCACGTATTGCAAGGGGGGAACTCGTTTAACTTTGCGATCCAAACCGCAGATTTATGCAAATCCATTTACGATTCCTGGCCATCACCTGCGCAGCAGCGATTGGCCTGTTTTCCTGCTCAACTTCTGATTCCAATATGAACAATTCGCCCCAGCCCGAATTTAACGAATCCCAGTTTTCCGATGCCCCTGCTGCTGAAAAACAAGAGCACATTACAGAGATTCACGGCCTCAAGCTCAAAGATGATTACTTCTGGATGCGACTGAGCGATTCGCAAAAAGAAGCTGACAATCCCGATGAGCAAACCACTGCTGTGGTCGAATATCTCAACGCGGAAAACGACTACAAAACAGAAGTTCTAAAGCCGACTGAGGCGTTTCAAGAATCCCTATTTGAAGAAATTGTTGGACGCATTAAACAAGACGACCAAAGCGTTCCCCTATTGGACAACGGATACTACTACTACACCCGCTACGAAGAAGGCAAAGAATACCCCATTCACTGCCGCAAAGAAGGTAGTCTCGATGCAGATGAAGAGGTGATGCTCAACGTCAATGAAATGGCTGAAGGATACAACTACTTCGCCGTAGGAGGGCGTACCGTTAGCACCAACAACAACTTGCTCGCATTCAGTGTGGACACCGTAAGCCGCCGGGAATACACCCTGCAGTTTAAGGATTTAACCACCGGCCAAATCCTCGAAGACCGCATTCCTAATATAAGTGGAGGAGCAACTTGGGCCAACGACAATCGCACGGTTTTCTACACTAAAAAGGATCCCATCACCCTGCGGTCTTACCGCATCTTCAAACACATTTTGGGCACCGATGCCGCTGCAGACGAGGTAATTTATGAAGAAACAGATGAGACCTTCTCGTGTGGAATAGGTAAAACCAAAAGCGAAGCCTTCTTGATGATTGGTAGCTACTCCACCGTGAGCAGCGAGTGGAGGTTCCTCGACGCCAGCACACCGGAGGGCGAATGGCAACTCATTCAGCCGCGCGAACGCGACTTGGAATACGGGTGCAGCCACTACGGTGATCACTTTTACATCACGACCAACCGGGACGCCAAGAACTTTAAACTAGTCCGTACGCCCATCACCGCGACGACCTACGACAACTGGGATGATGTATTGCCGCACCGAGAAGACGTGTTGCTCGAGGGTGTGGACATCTTCCAAGACTTCCTAGTGGTCTCTGAACGCTCGAACGGATTGAATCAAATTCGCGTGAAGCGTTGGGACGATTCCTCGGATTACTTTATCGAATTTCCTGACCCAGCTTACTCCGCTTACGTCGGTGCCAATCCCGACTTTGACACCCAACGCCTGCGCTATGGGTACACCAGCATGACCACCCCAAGCACCGTATTCGAAACGGATATGGCCACCAAAGAAACGGAAACATTAAAGCAGGCAGAAGTCCTGGGCGGCAACTTTGACCCAGCGAACTACCAGAGCGAACGTGTAATGGTTGAGGCAAGGGACGGAACCATGGTACCTGTTTCTATTGTCTACCGCAAGGGCATGGAGAAGAACGGAAAGAATCCATTCTTGCTTTATGCATACGGAAGCTACGGATACAGCATGGACGCCGGCTTCTCCAGTACGCGTTTAAGCCTGCTAGACCGCGGTTTTGTTTATGCTATGGCCCACATCCGAGGGGGGCAGGAGATGGGCCGATCGTGGTACGAAGACGGAAAGATGTTTAACAAAAAGAACACCTTCACGGATTTTGTAGACTGCGGACGAGCCATGTGCGAACTCGGCTTCACGTCGCCTGATCACCTCTACGCCATGGGCGGATCCGCGGGTGGCTTGTTGATGGGTGCTGTCATCAATATGGCGCCAAAATTGTTCAATGGCATCATTGCCGCCGTTCCGTTTGTCGATGTCATTAACACGATGTTAGACGAAACCATTCCGTTAACCACAGGCGAGTTTGATGAGTGGGGCAATCCCAAGAACAAGGATAGCTTTGATTACATGATGTCCTACAGCCCATACGATAACATCACCGCGCAGGAATATCCCCACATGCTGGTCACCACGGGCTACTGGGATAGCCAAGTCCAATACTGGGAGCCTGCAAAATGGGTGGCCAAATTGCGCGACATCAAGACCGACGACAACCTGCTCATTATGGATTGCAACATGGAAACCGGACACGGCGGTGCTTCCGGACGCTTCAAGCGCTTGCGAGAAACGGCCATGGAATACGCATTCTTCATGATGCTTGAAGGCATTAAAGAGTAAGGAGCTGTATGGGACGCTACCGTCGCCTCACCCTCGAGGAGCTGGAAGCAGTGCGCCCGGAGTTTGTCCAGTTCCTCGCATCAGAAGGTATAGCCGCAGACGATTGGGAAAAAAAAATGAGTGAAGGCTCCTCGGATGTTGGGGTATACCTTGATGAGTTCAGTGAGAAATTTTGGGATGGGGCCACCGAAGCTATAATGTGCCTCGAACACCGGCTCGGCGAAGGAAGCCTGTGGGTATTTCACTTTAAAAAATCCACAGCTCATGTCATTCAATGCAGAGAGCAAGCTGGGAAAGTTAGGTGGTCGCAGGGTCATAAAAACTATCCTCCTGAAGCACGAGGACGAGAAATCTTTTTGCTGCTCGAACAAGGGGCGCAGCCGTGCTCAAAAGACCGGTTCAAAGAAATCTACAACCAGATGTTGGCTGTAACCCTTCAAGATTAGTCTCTGAAAGCCTCTGATGGGATTTCAAAACCACGATTCGCCAGCCAAATCGCAATGTCCTCTCCGGCTGAATAGTGCCAATGCGTCTCCAGTCCAGCTCGTGAAGCGCCCCTTATATGCTGCTCCGAATCGTCAATGAATAGCGCCCGATCCGGAGCAATTCCGTGACCTTTACATAAATGTAGAAATGCAGCAGGTTCTGGTTTGCGCATGCCCAATTCATGGCTATAATGAATCCCTTCGAAGGCGGAGCGAAAAGCACTCAATCCAAAAGCATGTTCTACCCAGGACTCAAATGCTTGCGCATGAATGACATTGGTATTTGAAAATATGTAAAGTCGCGTCTGACGACCCAGCGCCTGTACCAACTTTATCCGCGAGGGGTGCATGCCGATCAAAATACTGTTCCATGCATCTACAATCTCTTGCCGACTTGTTCCAGGAGCACAATGGGTTGCCATGAATCGGTAAAATACCTCGGGAGCAATGCGACCACATTCCAAGTCATCAAATTCGGGAGACTGACCTGACTGTTTGTATAGCCCTGCAAAATCATTCACGCCTAATGCATTGAAAGCACGAACAGGGGCATCGTAATCAATGTCATACAGGACACCCCCGAAATCAAGAATGACCGCATCAGGCAGCACACTCACGTCATCGGATGACTTTCCAGGGCTTCAACCAGGCATTTTGTGAAATAGCCTGCATTCGCAGTTTTCGCAAATGTACCCGCGCACTTTGCTCATCCACGTGGGTCGCATAAGTGACAATGTGAAGGCCTCCATTCTGTTTGAACACCTCGGAACTAAAACCACTCGCTACCAATTCATTTGCTAGGACTCGCGCGTTGGACTCCACGGAGAACGCACCCGCAACCAGCATGTAAAGACCCGGATTTTCATCCAATCCCGCTGGCATGCCAATCTCATCCGTCGTTGGGCGAACAGGGCTCAGCTTTACTGCAACCGGAGCAGAAACCGTCTCATCTAATGCTTCAACGTCATCCCAAGAAGGAACCGCTTCTCCTTCAAAACGAGGTTCATACGATGCCACAACATCGGATAAATTAATGGCGCTCATGCGCGCATCTTGAGCATCCCAACTATCCGCCACGAATATACCGAGACCTCCCAGCACTGGTAGTAATAGCGCCGCGGCAACACGCGCCAAAGGGACGGATATAAATGGTTTTGGCATCTGAACAACCTTCCCCTTCGACGGCGGAAGAGCCTGACGTTCGACGACCGCCTCCGCAATCGGGCGCAGCGGTATATTGCGCAAGCCAAACGAGCGCAGCATGCGCTCCATCTCCTCATCTGCCAAAAATTGGACGCGATCATTTTTGCCTCTATACAAGCGGCCTACAAAATGGATTGAAACCGTTTTGCCACTGAGGACTTCGGTTTTCATTTGCTCCACTTCCAGCTCTATCTCTTTTACAGCTTCGTCAAAGGTGATGTTTTTGGCGAGCGATACTGCCTGGGCTAGCACCCCATCATGGTGAATCAATCGCTCGTTAAACAAAACAGAACGATATGGCGGAGTTAACTCCTGACGACCTTCATCGTAATGCGCCGGTTGGCGATTACATACGAATCCTCCCAATCCAGGTACAACTACACAATCATGATCCAAAAAAAGGGAATGAAGGTAATGGTCAAGTATGCGCATGGCGTGCAATCGTGGTCCTAAATTAGGCGAATCACGCTTATCCTGCAAGCATCAAATTTACCGAACTAAGGTCACGGTCCCCTCGACAAACCTCGGTCCGTCTCGTAATTCGAATCGCAGCCGCCAGGGGTATACCCCATCAGGGACAAAATGCTCAGTATCCTGAACCTGGTGATTGCCAATCCACGGTTCCGCTGGATCCTCGCTGTAAAAGAGCAATTCGCCCCAGCGGTTATAAATCTCTAGACGGTAACCTCTTTTTTCCACTCCTTCGACAAAAAACGCGTCGTTTACGCCGTCGTTATTCGGAGTAAAAGAATTCGGCGTGTACAAGGGATAGAAGACATCAATAAAAGTACTGTCCCGGCCGATGCATCCCTCCGGTGATACCGATTCCAGCACAAACCACTGTGGACCCGTGACGTACACTTCTGGAGTTAAACAAGTACTACAACTCAGGTTCTCTGAGGGAGACCACCAAAGCGTGTCGGCATCCACGGTTCCAAACAGCCGGACCTCTTCCAACCAATCCACCTCACGATTGGGGCCTGCATCCACATAAGGTGCCTGCCATACGTACACCGTAATCTCCGAACTGCCCGTACATCCGTATTGGTCCGTAGCGTAAATAGTAAACGTGGTCGTTTCTAAGGGAAACACTTCCGTTGTCTGTGCGTTTGGGTCTGCGACCAACGATGCAGGCGACCATGTGTATGAAACCGCATCCGAGGAACTGAGCTCCATGGTTTCACCTCGGCACATCCATCCACCGCCAGTTGCAGATGCTGTAGGCGCCACTAGTTCCACCGAAACGCTATCTGTTCCAACACCACAGGCATTGGAAATGGAGACATAATAAGTCGTGTTTTGCGAAGGGGCAGTGTACGGATTTTGGCTGTAAGGGTTGGTTACCGCGCCTTGCGGACTCCACAGGTAGCTGTCTCCCTCCATAGCCTCTAAGAACACGCCCTGTCCGGCGCAAAGGTAGATTGTTGGGTACGTTTGGCCGCCCGGAGCCGATTGAATTACATTGATTGTGACGTCTTCTTCTCCAATGCAACCCACAGGGGTTGAAATCAATGCCGTGTAGGTAGTGGTCTCCGTTGGGCTAGCTGTGGTGGTGGCCGCGGTCGGCGACCCCAAGCCTGTTGTTGGACTCCAGAGCACCTCACTGCCTCCGGCAGCTTCTAACTCAACTACGTCCCCGTTGCAAATGGTCATGTCTGGTGAAATCTCTGTCTGCAGTACGTCCACCACCACAGTCACCGAGGCCGTTCCCGCTCCGCATTCGTTGCTGTCTTCCACCGTGTAGGTTGTCGTCTCTAATGGGGTGACTAGAGGATTGGACACAGTTGGGTTTTGGAGGGTGGGATGCGCCTGCCATTGAAGAGCATCGGTACCGTAGGCCTGTAGATTGACTGATTCACCTTCGCAAATGGGAGGGATTTCATCTATCAAGGGCTGCGGAATTTCTTCAATGAAGAGGTATGCTATGGCAGTATCGGGCTCTAAACAACCCGAAGTCCCACTGACGTCAGAGACAATGAGCATGATTTCCCATTCACCCGGTGTGGCATAAATGTATTCGGGATTCTCTTCATCGCTCGAATTCAAATCCCCGAAGAACCATTCGTAATTCGTGCCTCCGATGGAATTGTTGATGAATTGTATGGGGTCGCCTGAACAAATTAAGTCAGGAGCCTCAATTTCAATATCAGCCACCAACGAACCCAAATTGAACTTGAAAACCCCTAGATTACAATTACCCGCGTCGTTAGTGTTAGACCAAGCTCCAGCAGTCGTAGGAAAATCGTCCCATCCTCCGCACCCCGCACAAACGGCTTGATATACCGTACCATTCTTGTCGAACCGCGATGTGCCTCCGTCCACATGTTCTTCGGAAAACTGGCCACCGAAGTAGGTGCCGTATGTCAAGTCCACTGCATCCGGAGCCAGCACTCCCAACCAGAAGTCGCTTCCGTCTGTGCTGAGTTGGAAAGCTTCTGCCGTGGTAGGCATGCCATTTGTTGTTGACTGGGAGGCATATGCACTATTGGCCGAGTTCGTTTGACCGCCCCAACCGCTGATGTACATCTCGTCGCAATCAGAAACCAAAAAAGCTGTTGGGCTGATGTCAACACCGGTCATGGGCAGTCCAATTCGGGTGACGAATTCCGCAGTTTCCAAGTTTTCACTAAACCGAACGACGAACGTGCTGCCATTGGGATTTGCATCGTAGACATCGCCTACGAGAGCCATATCGCTGCCAACGGTCTGACCACACAAATGCGGGCGATTCTCTGTGTCCAGTTGCACGAAATAAGATTGGTCGTAATTGTCCGTGCCGAAATAAGTCGCCGTCGACAAGAAAGGTGAGCCAGAATAGTCAATGGAAAACAGATAGCCGTCCACATCACCTGCGAAATCAGGTTGATAAGCCCCAGGGGTAGTGGGGAGGTCATTGCTTTTTGTCCCGCCCGTGACATATGCCAACGACGCTGATGAAGAAAACTGAATGGCAAACGCCGCGTCATCAGATTCACCGCCGAAATACGTGGAGAACTCCAAGTTTGAAAGATCATTGGACAAACGGAATACCACTGCATCACTGGGGCCACTCAGTCCCGGGTCGAAGGCATCCACCATGGGAAAATCTTCGCTTCGAGAACTTGAGGCCACCCACACCGCACCTGCCGGATCAACGACAATTTCCCCACGGCATACATCACCATAATTGTAATTCAGTTTTTGACCGAGGTTTATTCCGTCGTTTTCAGTGCCTCCAACAAACGTCGAAGCTTCAAGCGAGCCGTCTACACCGTCAATTTTGGAGACTACGATATCACATCCATTGTCATATGATCCATAAAAACTGTAAGTGCCCAGATCAAGAAAAGGCCCTCCAACGAAATCCGGACCATAGGCGTCGGAGGTTGTCGGGAAATTCTGTGACCCCGTGGTGCCCATAACGTAGATGTCGCCCGTCTCATCCGTCACAAGGCTATGCGGATACTCACGCTGCGATCCACCCAGGTAGGTGCTGTACTCCAGCATGGAACCATCCGAAGAAAAAACGCTGATGCCAAAATCGAAGTCCCCTCCGCTGAAGGTACTGCTGACAGCTCCTGCGGTTGTCGGATAACCATTGTCACGAACACCTGACCCGCCAATAAGCCGTCCTTCATCATCGTATGCAGCTGTGAATCCCCAGCTATCAGCCGTTGATCCTACAAGAGATCCAAATTCAATTTCTGGATCGATGATTAAGTCGCGGGCGGTGTCGTATTCACCAAGGATAAACCGAAGGCGATGAGCGCCGTCCTCCAACATTTCCAGTGCATAGTCACACTCCACTTCCTCAAGGCGAGTGCCATTAAGTTGATAGGCAAAAGGTTTTGCCTCGATGAGGTGGCCCCATACCCCCGTGGCCTCGTTGCCCATGCCGACGCGCGGGCCAATGAAGTGTTTAAGTGAGCCGTCGGGTTGCACCGTTGATTCCAGCCCCTCGTACCGAAGCGAAATCGCGCCAGGATCAGCACCCGCCGCGACATGCCAATCGCACTTAATGTGAGCTGCATCGCCCCGTTCGCCGTCAATTACAGCCTTGATGCCGGGCCACACTTCGAGTGCTGATAACTTACTGTTCGGTTTGAGCTTCGAAGCCCAGCGCGTAGGGTCATCCCCGCGATAGTAGGAAATGTGATGCGGGGCTTCCCTTCCTGAACCAGCAATGGTAATTCCTGGTTGGCATCCTTCCCACCGCACATCCAGCACATATGAAACCAATGGCCCCATCGGCGGTTCGTGCCGGCCAATGGCGTCGTATCCGAAACCGAGCATCTCCACCTTCCAGCCCGTATCCGTCAGCCACCAGTCTCCACCGTCTACGCGGGCAGCATATCGAGCTTCGTCTGCCCACTGCCCTCCGTTTGGCACAAACCAAACTCCAGCCGGCGTCCGAGCATGCTCAATCGTTCGAGGAATACTCGCCTCGCGAGCGGCATTAATCGTTTGGACCGGCCCCAACAGCAACCAGAGAAGGGCACACCACATCACTATCCTTAGGACAATCTGCATTCCTAACAAATAACGGCAAAAACAAGGCTCAGGTTGCCTCTACTTTGAGACTTATGCCAACTTCTCCGTGAGCAGACGCAACTCGATGACCGGGGACATACGCTCGTGCAAAATGCGGTACAGCGCATCCGAAATGGGCATGTCAACATTGAACTTTTTATTCAAATGGAAAATGCCATCGGCCCCGTTGAAACCCTCAGCGACCATATTCATTTCCATGATAGCACCCTTAACGCTGTAACCCTTGCCTATCATCATGCCCAACGTACGATTCCGGCTGTGAGGGCTGTAAGCCGTCACGAGTAAGTCGCCGAGGTAGGCACTTTCTTTGACGTCCCGATCGTGTTCATGAATAGCCGCCAAAAAACGCTTCATTTCTTGGGAGGCATTGGAAATTAGCACGCTCAGGAAATTATCCCCGTATCCCAAGCCAATGGCGATTCCAGCGCCAATGGCATAGATGTTTTTTAATACGGCCGCCAGTTCAGCCCCGAAGACGTCCTTGCTGGTTTGAATCTTGATGTAACGGGTTGTCATGGCCTCCGCCACAATTTGTGCAATGGCTTGATCGGGGCATGCTACTGTAAGGTAGCTCAGTTTCTCTCGGGCCACCTCCTCCGCATGACAAGGGCCAGCGACCAAGCCAATACGCTCATACGGAACACCGAACTCTTTATGCAAATACCGGGCAGGAATGCTGTGGTATTTCACCACCATACCCTTAATGGCGTTGATCAGAATTTTATCGCCGACCCCTTGTGGTTTGTTTTCTTGAATGGTGGCGTCCAAATAGCCTGAGGGTATGGCAAAAATCAACACGTCACTCGAATCCACGACCGACTGCATATCCGTGCTGACGTGAATGCGACTGGTGTCGAATTCAATGCTTTGTATGTAGTTGGGATTGCGACCATACTGAAGTAAATGGTCTTTGGTTTCCTCACTTCGCACCCACCAATTCAATTCTTCGGTATTGGTCAGCAGCATCTTGGCGATGGCTGTCGCCCATGAGCCGCTTCCAATGAGGCCAAAACGAGGTTTGGAATCCATGCGTTAAAGGTAATGGACTCGGGATTGCGCGCTACCTTTACAGCTGCATTTGTCAGAACGCAAACTCATGAGCGACGACCTCTTAAAAAAAGTCATCAGCCACGCCAAAGAATACGGTTTCGTATTCCCTTCAAGCGACATCTACGAAGGGCTTTCTGCGGCTTATGACTACGGCCAACTGGGTGCCGAATTAAAGAACAACATAAAGGATTACTGGTGGACGGCCATGGTGCGAATGCACGAGAACATCGTGGGTATTGACGCCAGCATCTTCATGCACCCGACAACTTGGAAAGCCTCTGGCCACGTGGACGCGTTCAACGATCCCCTCATTGATAACAAAGACAGCAAAAAACGTTACCGTGCAGACGTACTAATCGAGGACCACATTGCCAAGATTGAGGCAAAAATCAATAAGGACGTTTCGAAAGCCGCGAAGAGGTTCGGAGACGCTTTTGATGAGGTGCAATTCCGCACAACGAACGGCCGCATCCTCGACCGCCAAGCCCAAATCGACAGCATCAACAACAAGTTCAAAGCTGCGATGGATACCGAAGATTTAGCCGCCGTCAAAGCCCTCATCGAAGACCTCGAAATCGCCGATCCCGATACGGGGAGCCGCAATTGGACAGACGTTCGCCAGTTCAACCTCATGTTCAAAACCGAACTGGGAGCCGTCAGCGGCGACAGTGGAATTATCTACCTGCGGCCAGAAACAGCGCAAGGTATTTTTGTGAACTTCCTCAACGTACAGAAGAGTGGGCGCATGAAGCTGCCATTCGGCATCGCCCAAATCGGTAAGGCCTTTCGCAACGAGATCATAGCGAGGCAATTCATTTTCCGCATGCGGGAATTCGAGCAAATGGAGATGCAATTCTTCGTCAAGCCCGGCACACAGAGCAAGTGGTATGAATACTGGAAGGAAGCCCGCCTCAAGTGGCATAAAGCCCTCGGGTTTAGCGATGGCATGCACCGATTCCACGACCACATCAAATTAGCTCACTACGCCGATGCAGCTGCAGACATCGAATTCAATTTCCCCATGGGCTTCAAAGAATTAGAGGGCATCCACTCCCGTACCGATTTTGACTTGAGCCAACATGAGAAACACAGCGGCCGTAAGCTTCGGTATTTCGACCCTGAAACCCAAGAGAGCTACGTGCCATTCGTAGTGGAAACGTCCATCGGTCTCGACCGCATGTTTCTCGCTACCTTAAGCGCAGCCTACAAGGAAGAGGCCCTCGAAGACGGCTCTAAACGGACCGTCATGAGCATCCCCGCACCTTTGGCGCCGGTAAAAGTTGCTGTTCTGCCCCTAGTAAAAAAAGACGGGTTGCCGGAAAAGGCGCGCGCAGTGCTCAAGCTTTTGAAGCTAAACCACAACGTACAGTACGACGAAAAAGATGCCATCGGCCGCCGTTACCGACGGCAGGACGCCATCGGTACGCCGCTGTGTATCACCGTCGATCACGACACTTTGACGGACAACTCGGTCACCATCCGCGACAGGGACACCATGATCCAAGAACGCGTGTCCATTGCTGATTTGGCCGATCGAGTGGAAGAAAAAGTAGGGCTCGAACAATTGTTTTCCGACACATGAACCTCTCAGACCTCGACCTCCAAGGCCAGCGTGCCTTGATTCGCGTCGACTTCAACGTCCCGCTCAATGAAGCCCGAGAAGTAACCGATGACACGCGCATCCGGGCCGCCCTACCAACCATTCAGTACGTGTTGGCTCAAGGCGGGTCAGCGGTACTCATGTCTCACCTCGGCCGCCCAAAGGGCCGTGATGAAAAATTCAGTTTGAAGCACGTCCTTCCTCGAATCGAAAATTTACTCGGCCAAAAGGTCAAATTTGCCTCTGACTGCGTTGGAGATTCGGCCCTCGACGTAACACATCCGATGAAACCAGGTGAAGTCACTTTGTTGGAAAACCTCCGATTCCATGCGGAAGAAAAGGCCGGCGACGAGTTCTTCGCCGGTCAACTCGCCGAGAACGGCGATGTCTATATCAACGATGCCTTTGGCACGGCTCACCGTTCTCACGCTTCAACGGCTACCATCGCCAATTTCTTCCCGGAAAAAAAAGCATTCGGCAAGTTGCTAGCGCGCGAAATTGAAGCATTGGAAAAGGTGTTGGCCTGCCCTGAAAAGCCCTTAACTGCCGTCATTGGTGGTGCCAAAGTGAGTTCCAAACTCGGCATCATCGAGCACCTAATTGGTCTCGTAGACTGCCTAATTGTAGGCGGCGGCATGGCATACACTTTTGTCCAGGCACAAGGCGGCTCAATCGGAACGAGCCTAGTCGAAAGCGAAATGCACGCCCAAGCGTTATCCATACTTGAAAAGGCCCGTTCGAGCAAAACGGAATTGCTCCTGCCAACCGATACGCTATGCGGCGACACCTTCGCACCGGATGCGAACACACAGGTTTCACCGATTCATGCCATTACCGAAGGTTGGATGGGCCTTGACATTGGACCCGAAACGACAGCGCGCTTCGTAAAAGCCGTTTTGAGGAGCAAGACAGTGCTGTGGAACGGCCCTATGGGGGTCTTCGAGATGGCCGTGTTCGCGAAAGGCACCAATGCGGTTGCTGCGTCCATGGCTAAAGCCACCGCCGATTGCGGTGCCTTCACTTTAATAGGTGGTGGCGATTCTGTAGCAGCTATCAATAAAGCCGGCCTTGCAGAACAAGTCAGTTACGTGAGCACCGGAGGCGGAGCTATGCTCGAATGCCTCGAGGGCAAAGTGTTACCGGGTATTGCTGCCATCAGAAACTAATCCCTTCAGCGCTCCAACACTTCACGCATCACAAACGAACTGTGCACAGTTCCAATGTTGTCCATTGCCGCAAGCCTAAGCGATATGAATTGGTGATATGCATCCATGTCCGGAACATCCACCGAAATCAAGTAATCAAACGATCCGGCAATGTGGTAACAACTCTGAACTTCCTTGCAGTCGCCGATGTTGGCTTCGAATTCCTTGAGGAAGCGGCCGTCGTGCTGTTTAAGTTGGACGTTGCAAAAGGCACGGATCTGAAGTCCAAGCAAGCGGCGATTTGTTTGAGCGGCATAACCGGTGATAATTTTGTCCTTCTCCAAACGCTTCACCCTGGTAAATACTGCAGATCGACTTAGGCCTGTCTCATTGCTGAGTTCCTGCATGGATGCCCGGCCATTGGTCTGCAACAATTCCACGAGCTGGCGATCCAATATGTCAAGTGTGGTTTTCATTTGTTTTGTTTCGCATGATTTTGACGGCCTTTCTTAGAACAAATGTGCATTTTATATACAATAATAAAGACAAACGTTTGTTTGGTATATCAAATGCCGATTTTTTGACGAAATTGAATCATGGCACATCGCGAAACCACTGCCCCATTCGTTGGCCACCATCCGGTGAACCATGAGGGTTCCATCAAGACACCCATCTACCCCACGAGCACGTTCAAGTTTGCTTCTGCAGAAGAAGGGGCAGCGCAAATGGAAACCGCCTATGGTGTCCCCGGTGCAGCGGCTCCCCGCGAGCCAAATGCAATTTATAGCCGACTGAGCAACCCTACCCTGAGCGCGGCTGAGCAGCGATTGGCTGCATGGGATGAATCAGAAGAGGCCGCCTTCTTTGCAAGCGGTATGGCGGCCATTACAACAACAATTTTATCATGGACGAGCGCTGATCGGCCGCTTTGGTATTGTCCGCCGCTTTACGGGGGTTCAGAACATTTCATCCGTGAAATCCTGCCAAGCCTGGGTGTGCATGCAATCAAAATAAATCACCTTGATCACCTTGATGCAACTTTAAAGCGAGAAGGGGGGCGCATCCCAGGAATGATTTATCTCGAGACCCCTGCGAACCCCACCATGCAAATCCATCGCATCCGTTCCGCAACAGAATGGGCTAGGATGCACGAAAAAGAAGACAATCGCATCATCGTAGGGGTAGACAACACCTACCTTGGTCCCATCCTCCAGCGGCCACTGGACCACGATGCTGACGTCCTTCTTTATTCAGCGACCAAATACATCGGTGGCCACAGCGACCTCATCTCCGGCGCAGCCAGCGGCAAGTCCGACGTCGTCTCGCGAATTCGGGAATACCGGAACTTCCTCGGGGGTGTAGCCGATCCCAACACGTGTTGGATGTTACTGCGTAGCATGGAGACGCTAGCGGTTAGAGTGAAGCACCAGCAAACGGTGGCTGAAAAGGTATTTGCACACCTCCGAAACCACCCCAAGGTCGATCGCTTCATCAGTGCTTGGTCTGAAGACCTCCCGGAGGCGGACCGTGCTGTTGCCGCGGAACAAATGATCGGCGGAGGGGCCATGGCCGCTTTCGAAGTCGCCGGAGGTCGCGCAGCCGCATTCCGTGTGCTGA